>DATFOS010000040.1:0-17180 GCA_035265325.1 Acidimicrobiales bacterium | reverse complement strand
CGCGTAGTCGGCGTCGGGGGCGCCGGCCGGCGCCGGCGGGGCGGGGGTATCGCTCACCGGTCCGCCCAGGCCGTCCCGCCGGCGAAGCCGGCGGCGATGGCGTCGAGGGCGGCGGGCAGGTCGGTGGCGCCGCCGGGCGGGTCGGGCTGGCGCACCGGCCCGTGGTCGCGGCTGGGCAGCAGCACGGTGGCATGCCCCGGCGTGGTGACCTCGCCGCGTTGGTTCTCGGCCACGAGGTCGAGGTCGACGGCCGGGCGGTCGCCCTCGGCGAGGTACGTACGGGTGACAGTGCCCCGCAGCCACTGGGTGTCGCCCACGTAGTTGAAGCGCCGGAACTCGCAGTCCAGCCGCCACAGCCAGGCGTCGTCGCCCATCCAGTCGGTGAGAGGTGGACCAACCACGTCTCGCGCATCCGGCCGTAGTCGAACGTGGTCGGGTTGCCGGAGCGGCGGGCGAACTCGGGGTCCCAGTGGGCCCGCTGCATCACGTCGGGCACGTTCTGGGGGTCCCGGTGGAAGAAGCGGGGGATGCGGCGCCGGTTGGCGGCTCCGAGGCGCAGGGGTGCCACGCCGTAGAGCCCCATCCCCATCCCGACGTGCCAGCACACGATGTCGGTGACCGTGAGCGGCCCCTTCACCATCGGCCCGACCGTGTCGCCCTCGGCCACGTCCTCCCACCAGCGCGGCTCCGCGCCCCGGGGGCCCTCGGCGGCGTACTGGGCCTCGATCTCGGCGATCTGGTCGTCGGTGTAGGGGGCCAGCTCGACGTCGTCGTACTTCTTCGCCTTCCGCGCCTTGGACCGCTCGGTGCGGATCATGAGGCGGTACTGGGCCGACAGCAGCGGGCCGTCGGCCTGGCGGAACACCTGCCCGGTCCACTCGTGGACGGCCCGCTCGGCGAACGAGCTGGGCTTGTCGAGGACGCCCACCAGGGCGTTGCGGCGGGTGACCCGGGCGCCGGGGCGCAGTGGCTCCCACCACTCGCGGGCGCTCGCGCTGTAGAAGGCGTGGACCCCGCGCAGCGGGTCGCCGCGCATGAGCTCCGCGTGCTCCGGGGCGACGCGGGTGACCTCGTCCTCGCCGATCAGCGTGTCGCCGCCGACCAGCGGAGGCGGGGCGATCGGGCCCTCCCAGCGGGTGCCGGCGCCGTAGCCGGAATCGCACCACAGCGGGTTGTCGTCGCCGTACGCCTCGGCCACGTGCCGGAACACGTCGGTGGTCAGCTCCGTGTAGTGCGGCGGCTGCGGGTGTGGCTCGGGAACGCCGACACGCGCCCGCAGCCGGTCCACCGCCTCGTCGGTGATCCGGCCGACCTCGGCCTCGGTCGTCGCCATGGCGCCCCCTCGTCGAGCCAGTCGAGCGGTGCTTCAGCACTTTGAACCGCCGCTCAATCCGTGACGAGGTGACTCTAGGTCACATGGGTCACGCTGTCAGCCGCCGGGCCGCTGGAAGGCGCCCGTGACGATGTCGAGGAAGGCCCCGAGCGGCACGCCCTCGGGGGGCGCACTGCCGTTGGTGGGGCCGATGGCCGGGTCGAGCAGCTGGTAGGTGGCGACCATGCCGCTCATGAGACGGGCGAGGACGTAGGCGTCGCCGTCGCGCACGTCGCCGGCCTGCTGGCCGCGGCGGAACACGCCGGCCTGCACCTGCATGGCCCGTTCGAAGTTGCCGCGGAACCCCTCGAACACCGACAGGGGCGGCAGCGAAGTCGAGGGCGACGACCGCAGGTACAGCCGGGCGAAGTGCTTGTGCTCGCGGAAGAACTCGACCTCGAGGGCGACGAGCCGGCGGACCTGCTCGAGCGCGGGCTCGTCGCTGCCCGCCACCGCCTCCATCTCCGGCAGCAGCTCGGCCCCCCGGCGCAGGAACACCTGGAGGAACAGATCGTCCTTGTTGTCGAAGAACGAGTACACCGACCCCACCGAGAACTCCGCCCGCTCGGCGACCTCCTTGAGCGTCGTGTCGTGGAACCCCTTGGCGCCGAACAGCTCCTCGGCGGCGTCGAGCAGCTGGTTCCGGCTCAGTTCGTGGTGCTGCTGGCGCCGCTGCTCACGGCGGCTCGTCGCCTGGGCCATCCGGCGACCTTAGCGGGATCCGATGAATTGAAGCTACGTTCGGCCGGATGAACGAGGCGTCGGCCCCCACAACGACCGCCCCTGGCCCCGCCCGTCCGCCCGAGGGCGACTGGCTCGGGACGCCATACCTCCGCCTCGAGCGGCAGGGCCCGGTCGCCGTCGTGACCGTCGACCGGCCGAGGCCCGCAACGCCATGACCCCGGCGATGTACTTCGGCGTCCGCTACGCGGTCGACCGCGTCAACGCCGACGACGACCTGGCCGGGCTCCTGCTCACCGGGACCGGCGACGTGTTCGTCCCCGGCGGCGACCTGGGTGGCGACAACCCCGACGGCTGGGCCGACCTGCCCCGCTTGCTGGGGATGGACAACACACCGTTCGACGCCATCCGCCGCTCGCCCAAGCCGGTCGTGTGCGCCGTCAACGGCATCGCCCAGGGCGGCGGCCTCGTCATCGCCATGCTGGCCGACGTGTCGGTGGCCAGCGACCGGGCCACGTTCCGGGCGCCCGAACTGCTCCGGGGCATCGCCGACACCTACTACGCCCAGGTCCTCCCCCGCCAGGTCGGCCCGGCCCGGGCGCGCGACATGCTGATGACCGGGCGGACCGTGACGGCGGCCGAGGCCGAGGCGTGGGGCCTGGTCGCCCGGGTCGTGCCCCACGACGACCTGCTGGCGGCGGCGCACGACGCCCTGGCCTGGTGCTGCCGGACGGCCCCCGACGCCCGCCTGGCGGTCAAGCGGGTCCTCGACGCCTACTACGGCCCGTACGACCGCATGTCGATGGACGCCAGCCTGGCGGGGCCCGAGCCGGTCGAGGGCTTCCGGGCGTTCGCCGAGCGGCGCTCGCCGCACTGGGTCCCCGAGCCGTTCCGCCGTCCCGGCCGCCTCTGAGCGGCCGGCACGGCCGAGGGGCGCCGCCCGGCCGCTCACACCTCGTCGAGGGGCCGGCGGTCGGACTCGTCGGGCTGGCGGCCGATGCGCAGCGGCGAGAGCGGGGCGTCGACCAGCAGCTGGCGCAGCCAGGTGGCCCCGAGCCGGCGCAGCGTCGCCCACCACCCGGCCAGGGGGCCGGCGCCCTCGACGGCGTCGAGCCACGCCCGCTCGGCGTTCCCCCACGTCGGCCAGTCGGGCAGGGCCCACAGCAGGATCGCCTCGGTGTCGGCCCCCATCGCCACCCGGAAGGCGCCGACCGACTCGGCCCCGACCGCGGCCCAGGCGGCCACGCCCTCGTCCCGGACAGCGTCGAGCAGCGCCGGGGCCGTGCCCGGCGGGACGGTCACCAGCTCGTGGGCGTAGGTCGTCCCCCGTACGCCATCGGCGACGAGGGCGCCGATCGGGCGCGTCCACGGGGCCGGCACCACGATGCGGTCGACGCCGCCGCGGCGCAGCGAGGCGGCCGCCGCCCACCACTCCGCCAGGGAGTCGTCCTGGGCGCCGGTGCCGACCAGCTCGTGGGCGAAGTTGGCGACCAGGCCGTCCCAGCCGTCGAGCTCCCACATGTTGACGACCTCCGGCCAGCGTCCGGTCGAGCCCACGGTGGCCCACACGCCGTAGCAGAGCTGGTTCCGCTCCGCGCGGGCCACCGGGACCCAGTTGGCCGTCATGTGGTGCATGTAGCGCGACCGGTTGTGGCCGATGACGTCGACGAACTCGTGGATGTAGACCTTGCCGTTCACCGGCGCCCCAGCCCCGGCCCCGACCCCGGTCCCGGCGCCGGCGCTCACGACGACGCGTTCGACGGCCACTCGGGCCGGTGGTAGCCGTCGAAGCGCAGCGCGCCGCCGCGCAGCTCGCGGATCGTGAGGAAGTCGCCCTTGTAGCCCTTGCGGTCGTGCGGGCCGAACTGGATGTAGGTGCCCGGCCCGCCGTTGGTGGCCGGCATCCAGCGGATGCGCTCCATGCCCTCCTTGACGTGCCGCGGCGTCGGGATGGCGGCGTTGCCGATGCCGTGGATGGCCACCCGGGCGGTGTCGTAGGCCAGTGCCACGACGACGTTGCGGGTCGACCGGCCGAAGCGCTTCTCGAACCGGGCGACCATCGCCTCGTAGTTGGGGTTGGCCCCGTCCTCGCCCAGCTGGTCGACGCCGTGCCAGCCCTCCAGGCCCTCGGCCCACTTGTTGCTGTTCGAATAGAACATGAACGCCGTGCCCATGACCCGGGGCGGGTCCCACCCCAGCTCGGCCAGCGCCGACGCGAAGTGGAACGTGGCGTAGCCGTACCCGCCGTAGTACAGGCCCTCGACGCCGAGGTCGCGCATCATCGCCAGGTCGCGGCGCAGTCCCTTGGGGTTGGGCTCGAGCTTCACCTCGCGCACGACGGTGACGCCGAGCGCCGCGGCCGCGTCGCGGAAGTAGTCGGCGTAGTCGCGGCCGGACGAGCCCTGCTCCCAGAACGAACCGACCCGCGTGATGCCCCGGGCGGCCAGCCACTGCGCGCACATCACGCCCTCGGTCGGGATGTCGCCGTTGGCCACCGTGAAGCAGTACTCGGAGGCGAACCTGTGGGCGCCGGTCCAGCCGATGCAGGCCACGCCCAGCTCGTTGGCCGTGTCCTGCAGGACCAGCGAGTTGTCGGAGATCATCGGGCCCAGCACCACGACGCAACCCTGGTCGACCAGCCAGCGGTAGCCGTCGATCACCTTGCGGTAGTTCTCGCGCGGCAGGCCGCGGGCGTCGGCGATGACCAGCTGGATCGGCCCCCGGGCCCACACGCCCTCGTTGAGGGCGTCCTCGATGGCCAGGATCGTCGGGTCGATCCAGTCGGCCAGCAGCTGGTTGAGGTCCATGTCGATGAGGATCCCGACCTTCACCGGCTCGAAGGGGTCGCCCTGGGTCTGCACGCCGCCGGTCGGCGGGTAGATCGTGATGCCCTGGACGGCCCGGTCGGAGGCCGAGCCGCCGCCCTGGTACCACGCCGAGCCCTCGCCCCCGCGGCCGGTCAGCCACGCCTCGGTGCCGTGCGTGACCGACGAGACCGCTCGGTCCGGCTCGGCGATGCCCAGGTCGACCGGGGCGGGGAACATCCGCTCCGCGTAGGTGTGGCCGTCCGTCATGTGGCTCCTCCCCTCGCTCGCGCCGCCGGGCGGAAGCGCAGTTCGATGCATTGAACTACAGTTCACAGTCTCGTACCGCAGTTCGTCAGGGGGAACCGTGCAGGTATCCGAGATGACCTTCATCAGCGTCGACGACCACCTGGTCGAGCCACCCCACCTGTTCGACGGGCACATCCCGGAGCGGTACCGCGACAGGGCGCCGCGGGTGACCCGTCAGCCGGACGGGTCGGAGGTGTGGGAGTACGAGGGGACGAAGATCCCCAACATCGGCCTCAACGCGGTCGCCGGCCGCCCCAAGGAGGAGTACGGCATCGAGCCGACGGCCTACGCCGAGATGCGGAAGGGCTGCTGGGACGTCCACGAGCGGGTGAAGGACATGAACGCCGGGGGGATCCTCGGCTCGATGTGCTTCCCGTCGTTCCCGAGCTTCAGCGGCCGCCTGTTCGCGGCCACCGAGGACAAGGGCCTCGCCCTCGCCGTCCTCCGGGCCTACAACGACTGGCACGTCGACGAGTGGTGCGGCTCGTACCCGGGCCGCTTCATCCCCATGGGCCTCCCCGTGCTGTGGGACCCGCAGCTCGCCGCCGACGAGGTCCGCCGGCTGGCGGAGAAGGGCGTCCACTCGGTCACGTTCACCGAGAACCCGGCCACGCTGGGCTACCCCAGCTTCCACAGCGACCACTGGGACCCGTTGTGGCAGGCCTGCGTCGACACGGGCACCGTGCTGTCGATCCACCTGGGCTCGTCGGGCCAGCTGGTCGTCACCGCGCCGGACGCGCCCATGGACGTGATGATCACGCTGCAGCCGATGAACATCTGCCAGGCCGCCGCCGACCTGCTGTGGTCCCGGGTGCTCAAGCAGTTCCCCGACATCCGCATCGCGCTGTCCGAGGGCGGCACCGGGTGGATCCCGTACTTCCTCGACCGGCTCGACCGCACCTACGAGATGCACCACCGGTGGACCGGCCAGGACTTCGGCGACAAGCTGCCCAGCGAGGTCTTCCGCGAGCACTTCCTGACGTGCTTCATCGCCGACCCGGTGGGCATTCGCCTGCGGGACATGATCGGCCTCGACAACATCGCCTGGGAGTGCGACTACCCCCACTCCGACTCGTCGTGGCCCGAGGCGCCCGAGGAGCTGGCCGCGGTGTCCCAGGACGTGCCCGACGACGAGCTGGCGAAGATCACCTACCAGAACGCCATGCGCTGGTACTCGTACGACCCGTTCGCGCACCGCTCCCCTGCCGACTCGACCGTGGGCGCCCTGCGGGCCGAGGCCGGCGACCACGACGTGGCCGTGCGGGCCTACGACACGGGCCGCGTCCAGCGCAGCGGCAAGGGCATCGACCTGGGCGCCCTGGCGAGCAGGGCCACGGCGTAGCGGTCAGCGCCGTTCGTAGGTGATGCCGGCGGCCTCGGCGTCCCAGGCGGTGCCTGGGCCCTCGGCGCGGAGGTCGCGCTTGAGGACGCGGCCGACCGGGCTGCGGGGCAGGGCGGCGCGGAACTCCACGTACCGGGGCAGGGCGAAATAGGGCAGCTGGTCGATGCACCAGCGGAACAGCTCCTCCTCGGTGAGCGTGACGCCCTCCTTGAGGGTGGCCGTCACCTTGAGGTCGTCCTCCGTGAGCTCGCTGGGCACGGCGTGGACCGCCACGTCGGCCAGGTCGCCGTGCGACATGAGGATGCGCTCGACCTCGAAGCTGGAGATGTTCTCGCCGCGCCGCCGCAGGTAGTCGGCCTTGCGGTCGACGAAGTACAGGAAGCCGTCCTCGTCGACACGGCCGATGTCGCCGGTGTGGTACCACCAGTTGCGGCTGGTGGCGACCGTGGCCTCGGGCCGGCCCCAGTAGCCCTCGAACATGACGTGGGACCGCTTGGGCCGCACCACGATCTCGCCCTCGGTGTCGGCGGGCACCTCGGTGTCGTCGTCGTCGAAGATCCGCACGTCGAAGAACTCGTCGTTCACGACGCCGGCGGCGTTGGGGCGGTTGCGGACGCCCGGCGGCTGCCACGACACCAGGCTGGCCTCGGTCACGCCGTAGGCACCGCTGAACGTCTCGACCCCGAAGCGGGACCGGATCACGTCGTCGACCTCGACCGGCAGCGGGGCGGCGCCGATCAGGCGCAGGCTGGTGTTCGCCTCCGGCGCCCCGGACCGCGGCATCTCGGGCCGGTCGACGTCGTGGGCCAGCAGGTAGGCCATCGTCCCGAGCGTCGAGGTGATGGTGGCGCCGGTGCGGTTCATCTCGGGCCAGAAGTTCGACACCGAGAACCGCCGGTAGATCGCGGCCCGGCCGCCGTAGACCAGCGGGCCGAGCACGGCCGTGACGATGGCGTTGAAGTGGAACAGCGGCAGCGGCGTCCACACCACGTCGTCGGCCGTCCGCTCCCAGCAGATGCCGATCTGGCGGGCGAGGGCCTCGTGGTAGTTGTGGCTCAGCATGCAGCCCTTGGACGGGCCGGTCGTGCCGCCGGTGTAGACGAAGGTGGCCAGGTCGCCCGGTCGCACCGCCACCTCGGGCGCCGGCCCGCCGGCGTGGAGCAGGTCGCCCCAGGCGTGCCCGGTGGCGCCGGCGACGGCGGGCGCCGACCCGTCGGCCGCCTCGTCACCGACCGGGACCACGGCCACGTGGTCGAGGGCGTCGAGCC
Organism: Acidimicrobiales bacterium; assembly: GCA_035265325.1. Taxonomy (GTDB): domain Bacteria; phylum Actinomycetota; class Acidimicrobiia; order Acidimicrobiales; family VFJN01; genus DATCLS01. The sequence continues at coordinate 9,404 of DATFOS010000040.1, read as the reverse complement.
GGGGCACCACGGCGTCGGCCCGGTCCGCCAGGTCGGACGCCACGATCAGCACCGCGGCGCCCGAGTCGGCCAGCTGGTGGCGCAGGTACTCGCCCTTGTACGCGGTGTTGACCGGGACGGCGACGGCGCCGCAGCGGACGATGCCCCACCACGCCAGTGCCGCCTCGATCGAGTTCTCCAGCAGCGTGGCGACGCGGTCGCCCGGCCCGACCCCGAGGGCCGTGAGCCCGGCGGCGAGCCGGTCGGCGTGGCCGGCGACCTCGGCCGCGGTCACCGTCGTGCCGCACACGTCGAGGTACTCGCCGTCGGGGTCGGACCCGAGCCGGCGGTCGAGGAGGTCGAGGACGGTCGAGCGCGACCCGCCCACCCAGGCGCCGGTGGCGGTCACAGCCCCTCCGCCACGGATTTGACCTCGGTGTACTCCTCGAAGCCGAGGCGGCCCATCTCGCGGCCGAGCCCGCTCTGCTCGTAGCCGCCGAACGGCACGTCGGGGCTGTAGAACAGCCCGCCGTTGACGCCGATCGTCCCGGTACGCACCCGGGCGGCGACCGCCCGGGCCCGCTCGGTCTCGCCGAAGACGGCGCCCGACAGCCCGTAGGGCGAGTCGTTGGCGACGGCCACGGCGTGGTCGTCCCCGTCGTCGCGCCACGACTCGGTCATGCTCCCCTCCCCGACCGCGGCTTGTTCCCGGCCCGTGCGCAGTGAACCATAGTGTCAACGGATTGAACAGCGGTTCACCGTGATCCTGCACCCGCTCGTGGGCGGCCTCGCCCGCGACCTGGCCTGGGAGAGCCTCCAGCTGGCGGCCGACCGCGTGATGCCCCTGCTCGCCCCTTGACCCACCGGCCGCACGAGGGCCTATTATTCGGACCAGTTTAGAAAAGTCGACCCGGGGGGTCACATTGTCCAGGTACCTCGTCATCTCGGCCGACGGCCACGCCGGCCCGCCGTCGATCGTGTACCGCGACTACCTCGACCCGGCGTTCCGCGAGGCCTTCGACACCCACCAGGCCGCGCTCGAGGCCGGCCGGATGGTCAACACCGAGTTCGTCGAGGAGTGGGACGAGGAGACCGGCGACCACGACATGAAGGCGGGCTACGACCCCGCCGTGCGTGACGGCATCCTCGACCAGGAGGGCGTCGCCGCCGAGGTCCTCTTCCCCGACGCCGACGTGCTCGGCACCGGGCGCCTCGCCAGCTCGCCGTTCGGCTCGGGGCTGGGCTCCGGCGCCGGGGCCGACCCCGAGGCCGTCAAGGCCGGGGCCCGGGCGCACAACCGCTGGCTCGCCGACTTCTGCCGCACCAACCCTCACCGCCGCATCGGCGTGGCCGTGGTCCCGGTGACCGCCGGCGTCGAGGACGCCGTGGCCGAGGTGCGGGCGGCGGCCGAGAACGGCCTGCGCGGCGTGATGATCCCGACCCGCTGGTTCGACGCCCCGGCCTACATCGACCCGAGCTACGAGCCGTTCTGGGCGGCGTGCGCGGAGACCGGCATGGTCCTGCACACGCACTCGGGCGCCGGCCCCGCCGACTACACGATGGGTCCCGGCTTCCTGTCGATCTACGCCGCCGAGGCCTGGTGGTGGGCCGCCCGCCCGTTCTGGGTGCTGGTGCTGTCGGGCGTGTTCGCCCGGCACCCGGGGCTCCGGTACTCGATCGCCGAGAACGGCGCCTGGTGGGTCCCCGATCTGGTCACCCGCATGGACGAGAAGTGGGAGGGCGCCCACAACACCCGCAAGTTCGGCGACGCCTTCAAGCTCGACCTGCCCGAGGCGCCGAGCGCCTACGTGAACCGGAACTGCTTCTTCGCCGCCTCGACGCCGGGCGCCGACGAGATCACCCGCCGCCACGCCATCGGCGTCGGCAACCTGCTCTGGGGCAACGACCTCCCCCACCCCGAGGGCACGTACCCGCATACCCGCAAGTGGATCGCCGAGCGCTTCCGAGACGTCCCGCAGGACGAGACGGCCGCCATCCTCGGCCTCAACGCCGCCGCGGTGTACCGGGTCGATGTCGACGCCCTGCTCGAGGTGTCCCAGCGCATCGGCCCCACGACGGCCGACGTGCACGGCTGAGGACGACGACCGTGAAGGACCTGGAGGGGAACGTCGCCGTCGTCACCGGGGGCGCCGGCGGGATCGGGCGGGCACTGGCCGTGCGCCTGGCCGCCGAGGGGATGCGGCTCGTCGTGGCCGACGTCGAGCAGGGGGCGCTGGACGCCTGCGTCGACGAGCTACGCGGCAGCGGGGCCGAGGCCATCGGGGTGACGACCGACGTGTCCTCCTACGACTCCGTCGAGGCCCTGGCCGACGCGGCCTACGCGGCCTTCGGCGCCGTCCACGTGCTGTGCAACAACGCCGGCGTGGGCCCGCCCGGCGGCTTCGTGTGGGACTCGACGCCCAACGACTGGGCGTGGACGTTCGGCGTCAACGTGTTCGGGGTCGCCCACGGCATCCAGGCGTTCGTGCCCCGGATGCTGGCCGCCGGCGAGGAGGGCGTCGTGATCAACACGTCGTCGCCCGACGGGCCGATCGCCCCGATGCCGCAGGCGTCGGTGTACGCCGCCACCAAGTGCGCCGTCACGTGCGTGACCGAGTGCCTCGCCGCCCAGCTCGCCGCCCAGGGCGCCAAGGTCAGGGCGGCGGTGTTCTACCCGTCGGGCCGGGGCCTGCTCGACACCGGGCTGTGGACCTCCGACCGCAACCGCCCGCCCGAGCTGGCCCGCGAGCGGCCCCGAGCCACGCCGGCCCTGACCGTGGCCGCGCTGCGCGAGAAGGGCGTGCCCGTCCAGCCGCTCGACGAGCTGGCCGACCTCGTGGTCGACGGCATCCGGGACGAGCGCTTCGTCATGGTGCTCGACATCGAGCGGCATGCCGAGACGCTGCGGGGCCGGGCCGAGCGCTTCGCCGCCGCCGCCAACCCCACGGAGCCACACGAATTCGGCGCCTCGTGAAGCCGGGGGCGCGGGCGGGGCTACTGGCCGGCGCCCAGCGCCCGGCCGGGCCGGGGACGGCGCCGCCGGGCGGCCACCGCCTCGTCGAGAGCCGCCTGGACCGGGGCCCAGTCGAGGTCGAATCGGGCGGCGATGCCCCGCAGCACCGTCCCGATCCGGACGTGGAACGGGTCCCGCCCGGCCGTGGCCATCTCCTCCACGAGGCGGCGCAGGTGGACGAGCGGGGCCCCGCCGGCGTCGTTCGGCACCTGGCCGACGGCCAGCATGCTGCGCCCGGCCTCGGCCGCCTCGCGCTCGCGGATGAGGCTGACGGCTGTGCCGAGAGCGCACGAGATCACCAGCTCGTAGGCCTCGAAGGCCTCGATGATGCCGAAGCCCTGGCGCACCAGGACGCCGAGGATGGCGTCGACGCTGCCGGCGATGACCTCGGCGGAGATGGCGCCGTCGACGTACTGCGCCAGCAGGCCGGGCTGGGCCACGAAGGCGTCGCGGTTGTAGAGCGCCCACTCGTAGAGCCAGACGGCCCAGTGCTGGCCGTGATCTTCCGGAAGCGGCAACCTGCCGGCCGTGTACTCGGCCGCCAGGCGCATCAGGTCCTCCTTGCTGGAGACGTGGTAGTAGAGCGCGGCGATCGACACGCCGAGATGGTCCGCCACGTCACGCAGCGTGAGCCTCTCGAGCCCGAGCTCGTGGGCGGCCTCGGCGATGCGCTCGCGGCTGATGCGCGGCGGGCGGCCCACCTTCGCTCGCTTGCCGGACGACGCCACCTCGGGGCTCCCCATGGGGGCACCGTACCTGGTGGTGGCGCTTGTCGACCGATCCTGAGCCTTGCGTGACCGGCGACACGTGTGGAATTCTCTACAACGAATCGAAAACTGATCGATGCCGGGAGTGCCGGCGTGGTCCGGGGGGAACATTCGGTCTCGCGTGGCGCGCTCCGTGGCGCCCGATGCGACGCGCCGGCCGCCGGGCGTGAGTACCAAGGGGTCGCCCACCGCGGCCCCTCGACCGAAGGGGGCCGCGCGATGCGCAGCACTGGACGGATGGCGACGGCCCTGGCCGTCCTGCTCCTCGTCGGCGGGGCGTGTACCAGCGACCCGGACGAGACGGGCAGCGGAGGGAGCGAGTCGGCCGGGCCCGCCGGCTCGGGGTCCGGCGTGACGCAGGGCCTGACCGACGACACGATCCGCATCGGCGTCATCGGGTCGGACTTCGGCCCGCTGGCCGAGGCCGGCCTGGCTCCCGAGCTCGGCGACCAGCCGAGCATCGTCCAGTCCGTCGTCGACCAGATCAACGAGGACGGCGGCATCGGCGGTCGGCAGATCGAGACGCGGCTGACGCTCGTCGACCCGACCGCGGGCGACGAGGCCGGCCAGGCCGCCTGCCTGGAGATGACACAGGACTTCGGCGCCTTCGCCGTCGTCGTGGCCCCGGCCATCGGCCGCGACGTCGTCCGCTGCACGGCCGTGCAGAACCAGACGATCACGCTCGGCGCCACGGGCTTCGACCAGGCGGTCTACGAGGAGGCCGAGGGCCGCCTGTTCACCGCCGGCTCGGACACGTCGATGAGCACCACGCGGCAGTACCAGGGCTGGGCGCAGCTCATGCACGACGAGGGCGCCCTCGACGGCCGGACCATCGGCGTCGTCACCGACGAGCAGACGCCGGAGTTCGTGGCCGCCGCCGAGGAGGGGCTCATCCCCACGCTCGAGGACCTGGGCTACGAGGTGGCGGTCACCACCACGCTCCCCTGCCCCGAGGGCGACACCGACTGCGACCAGCAGGAGGCCGCCGTCCAGCAGATGAAGGACGCCGGCGTCGACTTCGTGTTCATGGCCGCCGCCAACCTCGTCGGCCCCACGTTCGTCCAGGCCGCCATCAACCTCGACTTCCACCCGCAGTGGGCCGCCAACGGCAACCAGGTGACCGACACGGTCTCGCAGTTCTTCGAGTCGGTCGCCCCCGAGTGGGACGGCGCCATCGGCACCAGCACGGTGTTCGCCAACCCCGACGACCTCACCGAGCCCGCCCACGACTGCAACGAGACGATCGAGGCCCGCAGCGGCGAGGCGTACGAGCCCGGCTCCGACGCCTTCGGCTTCGCCGCCGTCACCTGCCTGCTGTTCCGCACGTTCGCCGACGCCGCCGGCGGCGTGGAGGCGGCCGACCTCGACCAGGCCACCGCCATCGAGGCGATGGAGGGCCTCGGCGAGGTCGAGCTGAACGCCGGCCCGCCGGGCGACCTCTCGGCCGACAAGCACGACGCCGGCAACTACCTGTTCGTGGCCGACTACAGCGCCGAGGCGGGCGAGTTCGTCCAGCGCGACGGCGAGCCCGTCGCGATCGACGGCCAGTGACAGCACCCGACGTCGCCCGCGCGAACGCCACCGCGCTCACGGCGGCGGTCCTCGACAGCGAGGCCCGCCGCCAGGGCGAGGGCGCCCCGCGCGAGGCGATCGTCCTGCCCGACGACCTGCTGCCCGGCGTGGGCGACGACCCGATGTCGCTCCGGACCGCGCTGCGGGCCGGGGGCGCCACCACGCTCGTGGCCGTCGGCTGCGCCCGGCTGGTCGACGGGTTCGACGTCGCGGCGCTCGCCGTCCTCGCCCCCGACATCCAGGCGAGCCTGGGAGCGAGCGACGCGGTGATGGGCGCGATCGGCGGCGCCTTCGGCGTGCTGTTCCTGCTGGGCTCGATCCCGGTCAGCTCGCTCGCCGACCGCCACTCCCGCAAGCTCATCGCCGCGGTGTCGATGGCGCTGTGGTCGGTGGTCGTGCTCGGCACCGCCCTGGTGCAGAACGCGTTCTGGCTGTTCGTCGCCCGGCTGGGCAGCGGCATCAGCCAGTCGTACTCGCTGCCGGTGAACGGGCCGCTGCTGATGGACGCCTACCCCATCCCGGCCCGCACCCGGGTGTTCGCCGCCTACGGCTCGTTCGAGATCACCGGCCGGGTGGCCGGCCCGCTGTTCGCCGGCGGCGTCGCCGGCCTCGTGGCCGGGCCCGACGACTGGCGCTGGGTGTTCGTGGCCTGCGCCGCCCTCGGCGTCCCGGTCGTGTTGGGCCTGCTGGCCGTGAAGGAGCCCCGGCGGGGCCGCAACGAGATGCACGCCGTCCTCGGCGAGGAGCTGGTCGAGGACGCCGGCGAGCTGCCCATCTCGCTGGGCGTGGCGTTCGAGCGGCTGAAGTCGATCCGCAGCTTCCACTTCTTCCTCACCGGCATGGCCGCCCTCGGCTTCGCCTTGTTCAGCATCCCGCTGTTCCTCAACCTCTACCTCGAGGACGAGCTCGGCCTCTCCGCCTGGGAGCGCGGCGTGTTCGGGTCGGTCGTGATGGTCCCCGGCGTGATCGCCCTGGCGTTGGCCGGGCCGCGGGTCGACCGTCTGTTCCGCCGTAGCCCCCCGGCCGCCGTCGTGTTCATCGGCACGATGGTCGCCGCCTTCGGCGCCTTCATCGTCATCGGGCTCTTCATGCCGAACGTCTGGCTGCTCGGCGCGTTCTACGCGCTCGGCACGGCGCTGTGCCAGTCGGCCCTCTTCACCACCGTGTCGGTGACCTCGTCGGTGATCCCCTACCGGCTGCGGTCCCGCGGCACGGCGATGGTCGGCGTGTACATCTTCCTGTTCGGGGGCTTCTTCGGCGCCGTCCTCACCGGCCTGCTCACCGACCCGCTCGGGCGGCGGGGGGCGCTGAGCCTCGTCGTCCTGCCGGCCACCCTCATCGGCGGGGCGCTCATCGCCTACGGCGCCCGCCACGTGCGGGCCGACATCTCGCGCTGCGTCGAGGAGCTGCTGGAGGAGAAGGCCGAGGCCGACCGCGTCCGGGCCGACGAGGCCGTCGTGCCGGCGATCCAGGTGCGTAACCTCGACTTCTCGTACGGCTCGGTGCAGGTGCTCTTCGACGTGAGCATCGACGTCCACCAGGGCGAGACGCTGGCCCTGCTGGGAACGAACGGTGCCGGCAAGTCGACGCTGCTGCGGGTCATCAGCGGGCTCGGGGTCCCGAGCCGCGGCGTGGTCCGCCTCCACGGGCGGACCATCACCTACAGCGACCCCGAGCTGCGGTCCAAGATCGGCATCGTCCAGCTCATGGGGGGCAACGCCACGTTCCCGAGCCTCACGGTGGACGAGAACCTGCGCATGGCCGGCTTCCTCTACACGGGCGCCGGCCTCGACCGCCGGGTGGCGGCGTCGCTGGCCCGGTTCCCCTCGTTGGTCGAGCGCCGCAAGGCCCTGGCCGGCGACCTCTCCGGTGGCCAGCAGCAGATGCTCGCCCTCGCCATGGCGCTCGTACACGAGCCCGAGGTGCTGGTCATCGACGAGCTCTCGCTCGGCCTCGCCCCGATCATGGTGCAGGAGCTGCTGGTCACGGTCCGCGAGCTCAAGGAGCGGGGGACGACGATGGTGATCGTCGAGCAGTCCCTGAACGTGGCGCTCGCGATCGCCGACCGGGCGGTGTTCATGGAGAAGGGGCAGGTCCGCTTCGACGGCCCCGCCCGAGAGCTGGCGGAGCGGGACGACCTCGCCCGTGCCGTCTTCCTCGGGGGGAGCCGCGCATGACCACGCTCGCGTTCGAGCTGCCACCGCAGGTGCTGCTCAGCGGCGCCATGCGGGGCCTGGCCATCGGGGTGCTGGCCGTCGGCGTGATCCTGATCTACCGGTCGTGCCGGGTCGTGAACTTCGCCCTCGGCGAGCTCGGGGCGTTGGCCGCCGCCCTGTTCGTCCGGCTGACCGTCAACTGGCACTGGAACTTCTACGCCGCCCTGGCCATCACGGTGCTGGCCGGGGCGCTGGTGGGCGCCGGCCTCGAACTGGGGTTGGTCCGCCGCCTGGCCAAGGCACCCCGGGTCGTCCTGATGGTGGCCACGATCGGCGCCGCCCAGCTCCTGCTGTTCCTCCAGTTCGTCCTGCCGGACATCGACAACTACAGCGCCTTCCCCACGGCGTTCGACGCCCAGTGGACGGTCGGCGACGTCGTCGTCCGGGCCGAGCACGTCGTGGCCCTCGTGGTGTTCCCGACCCTGGTGGCGGCGCTGGCCTGGTTCCTCGACCGGACCCGCTACGGCGTCGCCATCCGGGCCTCGGCCGACAACCCCGACGCCGCCCGCTTGGCCGGCATCGGCGTCAAGCGGGTGTCCACCCTCGTGTGGGCGCTCGCCGGCGGGCTCGCCGCCGTGGCCACGATCCTTGCCGCCCCGCTGTCGGGGGCCAACGTGGCCAGCACCGGCGACCTCGGCCCCGGCATCCTGCTGCGCACCTTCGCCGCCGCCGTCATCGCCGGCATGGCGTCCCTCCCGCTGGCCGTCGTGGCCGCCGTGGCGGTGGGCCTCGTCGAGGCCGTGCTGTTCTTCAACAACCCGAGCGACCCGGGCCTGGTCAACGGCGTGCTCTTCGTGGTCGTCCTGGCGGCGGTGCTCGTCGTCTCGATGCGCGAGCACGGCCTCGGCGTGCGCGAGCGGTTCTCGTTCGCACCACGCGTCCGCCCCGTGCCGCCGGCGCTGCGGGACTCGTGGTGGGTCCGCCACCACGGCCACATCGGCGCCGCCCTGGCGCTGGCGGCCGCCGCCGTCCTGCCCCTGCTGGTCACCTCGCCGTCGCGGCAGTTCCTCTATGCCCGCGTGATCGTGATGGCGCTCATCGCCCTGTCGCTCACCGTGCTCACCGGCTGGGCGGGCCAGCTGTCGCTCGGGCAGTTCGCCCTCGTGGGCCTGGGCGGCATGACCACCTACGCGCTGGTGCAGAACCGGCTGGCCCTGCCCGCCGCACTCCTCGTGGCCGCGGTCGTCACGACGGTCGCCGCCGTGGCGGTGGGGGCGCCGGCGCTGCGCATGCGCGGGCTGCTGCTCGCGATCAGCACGCTGGCGTTGGCCGTGGCGATGCCCTGGATCCTGGACCGGTCGATCTTCCAGGACCCCGACCAGTTCTCGCCGCTGCTGCGCCGGCCCACGATCGGCGGCGTGTCGCTGGAGTCCCAGCGGACCTACTACTACGTCTGCCTGGCCATCCTCGCGGTGACGATCGTGGCGATCGCCCGGCTCCGGGCCAGCGGGCTGGGACGGGCGCTGCTGGCCGTGCGCGACAACGAGCTGGCCGCGTCGGCGATGGGCCTCTCCCCCACCCGGGTCAAGCTGTTCGCCTTCGCCGTCTCGGGCGGGCTGGCCGGCCTGGCCGGCGGGTTGCTCGTCGGCCTGTGGGTGCAGTTCGCGCCGGACGACTTCACCGCGAGCGCCTCGCTCGAGATCGTCGCGATCGCCGTCGTCGGCGGCCTCGCCTCGATCACCGGGGCGGTGCTGGGCAGCCTGTTCGTGGTGGGCCTGCCGGCGCTCGCCCCGGACAGCCCCGAGGTCGCCCTGCTGACCAGCGGCATCGGCATGCTCGTCCTGCTGCTGTACTTCCCCGGCGGCCTGGTCCAGGTGCTGTTCAACGTCCGCGACGCCGCCTTCGGCGCCCTGGCCC
>DATFOS010000039.1:0-11949 GCA_035265325.1 Acidimicrobiales bacterium | reverse complement strand
GGGATCGTCCGGCACCGCGCCGCGATCGACCGGCAGCTGGCGGGGCGGTCAGCCGGCATGCCATCGGCCGGCGCACCGGCCGCCCGGGGGCGCTGAGTCGGCCCCGCTGTAGCTTGCGAGCCGCACGCGGATGAACGAGCGCGACGTCCCTCGGTCACCCGGCGGTCGCGGCGGAGCGGCGGGCCTCCTCCTCGCGCTCGAGCTGCTGCTTCAGCACCTTGCCGGTGTCGGTGTACGGCAGCTCGTTGCGGAACTCGACGTGGGCAGGGACCTTGAACGCGGCCAGCGTCTCGGCCACCCAGCGCTGCACGTCGGCGGCCGCCACCGTGGCGCCGGGCCGCGGCACGACGAACGCCTTGACCTCCTGGCCCAGCACCGGGTGCGGGACGCCGATGACGGCGGCGTCGGCGATGTAGGGATGCTCGACCAGCCGGTGCTCGACCTCGATCGGGTAGATGTTCTCGCCGCCGCGCAGGATCATGTCCCGCCGCCGGCTCTCGAGGAAGAGCAGGCCGCCCTCGATCCGCCCGTAGTCGCCGCTGCGGTACCAGCGGTCCTCGTCGAGGACGGCCGCCGTGGCCTCCGGGTTCTCCCAGTAGCCGAGGAAGACCGAGGCGTTGCGCAGGCAGATCTCGCCCACCTCGCCCTCGGGCAGCGGGGTGCCGAGCGGGTCGCGCACCTCCACCTCGCAGGTGGGCTGGGCGCGGCCGACCGTGCCGGGGTGGGCCTCCATGAGGTCGCCCGACGCCAGCGTGCCGAGCCCGGCGGTCTCGGACATGCCGAAGCCGTCGCTCACGGTCACGCCGGGCATGGCCCGCCGCAGCGTGCGGACCAGCTCCGCCGGGTACGGGGCGCCGCCCGAGCCGACCGTCCGGACCGACGTGAGGTCGCGTCGCTCGAAGTCCGGGTGGGCCAGCAGACGCCAGAACTGCGTCGGGACGCCGCTCCACGTGCTCACCCGGTGCAGCTCGGTGAGGCGCAGGTGCTCGCCCTCGTCCCACCGGCCCGGCGGCAGGAACACGAGCCGGAGCCCGAACACCGGGCCCGACATGAGGAACGCCAGCAGCCCGGAGACGTGGAACATCGGGCTGGCCGCCAGCGTGGCCCCCTGGGCGGGCGGGGTGGGCCCGGCCGGGCCGGGGGCGCCCGCCGCGGCGGCGAGCATCGCCCCCACGGCGCCGTTCAGGGTCGACACCAGGCCGAAGTGGATCAGGTTGCGGTGCGACAGGGTGGCGCCCTTGGGACGCCCGGTCGTCCCGCTGGTGAAGAGGATGACGGCGGGGTCGTCCTCGCCGATCGGCGCGTCCGGCGCCGCCGGCTCGGTGCCGGGCGCGACCGCCACCTCGGCGGCGGTGACCAGCGGGCCGAGCAGCTCCACCGGCAGGCCCTCGAGGACCGGCGAGCCGGCCAGGCGGGTCAGGCGCCGCTCGTCGCCGAGCAGCACGGTCGGGCGGCTGAGCGTGATGCCGTACTCCAGCTCGGGGCCGGTCCACCAGCCGTTGAGGCCGGCGATCACGGCGCCGAGGCGGATGGCGGCCCACGCCGCGATCACGTACTCGGGGCAGTTGGCGGCGACGATCGCGACCCGGTCGCCGGGGCGGACGCCGTGGCGCTCCGCCAGCACGGCGGCGACGGCGTCGGCGGCGCGCCGGGCCTCGGCGAACGTGCGCCCGGCGGCGTCGGTGACGAGGAACGGCAGGTCGCCGTGGCGCGCCACCGCGCCGTCGAGCACGGCCCGCAGGTGGGGCGGGCGCTGGGCGAAGACGGTGACGGGCGCGCCGAGGACATCCTCCTCCACCATCTCGAACGGCGCTCCCGGCCCCAGGAGGGCCGCCCGGCTGGCGTCGTCGAGGGCGTCGGCCCCCACCCACCGCAGGCGAGCGGCGTCGCTCATCGAACCCCGCCGGTGTTCGATGCCCGCAGGCGCCGGAGTTCCGTCTCGAAGGCCTGCTGGCCGGCGGTGCTCAACACACCGCGTGCGTCGGCGGTGGCCGTGGCGTCGGTCCGGTTGACGTCGGTCATCACCAATCTCCGTTCGTAGACGTGCGTTCAGTGGGTGCTGGCTTCGGCGAGGTAGAGGTCGGCGAGCTCGTCGCTCACCGCCGCCGGGGGTGCCCCAGCAAGGATGCATCAGTCGAGGCCTAGGACCCGCAGGGCGTTGCCCCGGAGGGACTTGGCACACGTCGTCGTTGAAGCCGACTGCCACCGGAGGCTCGCAGCTTCGCGTAGAGGCCGACGATGTGGTCGGCGCTGAGGTCACGGAGTGGGACCCCGCCGATGTACGGGAGTGCTTCGTGCCGACCGTCGCCGTCCGTGGCGCAATCCACGCGCGGATCACGTTCCCGTGGCCCACGCCCTGGCCGCCGTCGCGGCGGGGGCCGGTGCCCTCGTCGTCACCCGGTGGCCGGCGCCCTGTTTGCGGCCTGAGCCTCGCGACCGACAGCCCGTTCGCTCGGGTGATCGTCCACGCCGCCGCCAACAGCTCCAGCACCGTCGCCGCCGACGTGCTCCCACTGAACCGGTCGACGAACGTGGCAGCTTGCGGGGCCCGGCCGGACTGCGCCGGCGCTACGGTCGGCCCCGGTGACCTACCGGTTCATCGCCGATGCGGTGGTCGTGGTGCACGCCGCCTTCATCATGTTCGTGGCCGTCGGCGGGCTGGTGGCCTGGCGCTGGCCCCGCACGCTGTGGCTGCACGTGCCGGCGGTTGGCTGGGGGCTCGGCATCGTGGCGGTGGGCTACGACTGCCCGCTCACGCCGCTCGAGAAGGCCTTCCGCCGGTGGGGTGGCGAGGAACCGTACGGGGGCGGCTTCGTCGACCGGTACCTCGAGGACGTGATCTACCCGGACGCCTACACCCCGCTCCTGCGCGCCGTCGCCGCGACCCTGATCGCCGTCGGCTGGGCCGGTTCGTTCGTCAGGCTCCGCCGCGCCCGCCGGTCCTCCCTCCGCGCTGACCCCGGCCTGAGCCCACCGTACGACGGACGGCCGTCGACGCCTGGTCGGCGGCGGCATCGTGGTGCGGTCTCTGCCGGGAGGGCGAGCGGGCGCGGCGGCTGAGCCAATCCGTCGTCCCGCCAGCTCGGCGCCAAGCTCCCCGGGCCACTGCTCGGCGAGTTGCTCCCGACGGTAGAGGGTCAAGACGCACGGAGCTGTTACCATCGTACCATGGTAACGGTCGACCGAGTGCAGACCGGGGTCCGCATGGAACGCCGGCTGGTCAAGGTCCTCAAGGGCCTGGCCGAGTACCACGACCTATCGCTCGGGGATCTGCTCGAGGGGATCGTGCTCCACGCGTTCGAGCGCAGTTGCCCGTTCGACGAAGCGAGCGTGGCGATCATCGATCAGCTCAAGCGGGTCTACGGCCTGGATCTGACGGCCCGGGACAGTCATCGGCTCATCAGCTCGGACGAGGAGCACCACCGTGTCGACATGCACACGCGTTCACTTGACCGGGACCGTTGAGGTGGCACTGCCACCTCAGGACGCGTTCGCTCTCTTCACCCCGAGCGGTGAGCGTCGCTGGGCACGCGGTTGGGATCCCCGCTTTCCGAGTCCGGTGGCTGATGAGACCGCGCCAGGCACCGTCTTCCACATAGCGCATGCTGGCCGCCTCGCCATCTGGACCGTGGTCCGCCGCGACCTCGGCGCGAGCATCGAGTACAGCACGACGACGCCCGACGAGCGGGCCGGCCTGATCACCGTCACGTTGGCGCCCTCACCGACGGGCACCACCGCAACCGTCACGTATGTCCTCACGTCCCTGACGCCCGAAGCCAACGCCGAACTGGACGGATTCGCAGCCGACTACCCCGGGTTCCTCGCCCACTGGCAGCACGCCATCGCCCGCGCGATCAGCGACGCGAGCGCGTCACCGTGGTGATCGGGCCCGTCGTGCCCTACAGGATCCGCAGAACGGCGGCAGCCGGAGAGCCGCCGGCTCAGAGCGTGACGGCCTTGCCCCGCCGCCGCCGCTGGGGCGGGAGCGAGAACACCAGGGCGACCGACCGCGCCACGCGGTCCTGCGCCTCGGCCAGGCTCAACTGCCCGAGCGACCGGGCCCGGAGCACCGAGTCGAGCACGGCGCCGGCCAGGCCCACCACGTCCTCGACATCATTGGCCGGCACGTCGTGCAGCGTCTCGGCCAGCACGCCACGCGTGCTGTCCGTGAACTCGCGGTAGAGGTCGGCCACGGCCGGCTCGGCAACCACCTGCAGCACGCCGATCAGCTTGAAGAACTGCGGCCGGTACTCGAAGGCCGACACCGCCCGGTGCAGTGCCGCCACCAGGCGCTCGGCGTCGGTCGAGCCCGGGTCGGGCTCGCGCCGGACCCGCGTGGCGAACGGCTCGGCCCACTCCAGCAGCACGGCGGCGAACAGGTGCTCCTTGGACGAGAAGTACCGGTACACCGTGCCCAGCGCCACGTCGGCGGCCACCGCCACGTCCCGCATCTGGATGGTCTCGTACGAGCCGGCCTCCAGCAGCTCGAGGCCCGCCCGCACGATGCGCTGACGACGCGCCCGCTGCGAGGCGTGGAGCGTCTCCGGCGCCGGCGGTCCGCCGGCCGGTCGCTTCGTGGGCGTGGCCTGCTCCGCCATGGTCGTCCCCCGCTCGATGCCGCGGCACCCGCTGTCGGCCCCACCATAGGGAGCAGGTCGGCCGGCACCGGGAACCACCGCCACGCCGCGTCGCCGGCTCAGGCCGCGGACCGGGGCTGCGGCGTCGCCAGGGCGAGGCCGTTGTCCCGCATGATCGTGCGGCACTCGTCGTCGTCGAAGCCGGCCTTGCGCAGGTCGTCGACGAACGTCGTCGGCTCGGCGAGGCCCTCGGCGTGCGGCCAGTCGCTGCCCATGAGGATGCGCTCGACGCCGACGACCTCGCGCAGCGCCGCCAGGTCGTCCTCGTAGAAGGGCGACACCCACACGTGGCGCCGGAAGGTCTCGCGGGGGTCCTCCTGGTAGGAGTACGGCGCCTGGCCGAACGACTTCTTCAGCTTGGCCAGCAGGTGGAAGGCCCAGTCGCTGCCCAGCTCGATCGACGCCACCCGGATGTTGGGGAACCGGTGGAAGAACCCGCCGGCCAGCATCGCCGCCACCGTGTCGTGCATCGGGTCGTGGCTGAGCAGCGCCCGAAGCGGGCTCTGTCGGAACGCCTCCATCTCGGTGCTCTGTCCCCAGTCCGCCAGGTAGCGGCTGTACGCGCTGTCGCCGCCGTGCAGGGCGAGGGTGATGCCGGCCTCGTCCACCCGCGCCCAGAACGGGTCGTACAGGGGATCGGCGTGGCTGCGGCCGCCCGACGGCGTGGTGATCGGGCCGACGCCGACGAGGACCACCCGGGCGTCACCGGCGAGGGCGGCCTCCAGCTCTCGCACGGCGTTGTCCGGGTCGACGAGCGTGATGTACGGGGCGGCGAAGATGCGGTCCCGGTAGTTGAAGCCCCAGTCCTCGTCCAGCCAGCGGTTGAAGGACCGGAAGGCGGCCATGAGCGCCGGCGGGTCGTGGATCAGCGCCTGCTCCATGCCCACGCCGAGCGTCGGGAAGAAGAAGGCGGCCTGGAGGCCCTGGGCGTCCATGACCTTCAGGCGGGCGTCGCGGTCGCGGTAGGCCGGGTCGATCGGGTCCAGCTCGCCGAACAGGTCGGCCACTCCGGCGGACTTGGGGTTGCGGCCCCGGAAGTACTCGTCGAGCGCGCCCGGCTTGCTCACCGGGTCGAACGTCGGGTTGGGGATGAAGCGGTTCACCTTGCCGCCGACCAGCAACCGCTGGCGCCCGTCGATCGTGGCCCACTGCATGGTCCGCTTGGCGAACTCGGGCTCGATGTAACGGGTGAAGGCGTCGAGCGCCTCGTAGTAGTGGTTGTCGGCGTCGAACGCCGGGAAATCGACGGCTGGCACGAGCCCCTCCCCTTCCGGCCTCGGCCCCTTGCAGGGCGCCCTATGGGGCCTGTCGGTGATCGCCAACTGTACTTGAATTCTAGTTCTACGGCGGCTACCTCGGCACGCTGGCCGACTGCGAAGCCGCCGAATCCGCCTGGTCGAGACGTGCACGTGGTGGCAGGGCCAGCTCTACCGCTGCGGTGGGCCGGCATCACCTGGCCCAAGGCCTACGGCGGGCGGGGCGGCACCTCGCTCGAGTCCCCTACCGCCGGCTCACGAGCTCGCGGGTGGCGGCGAGGTAGTGGCTGGCGACGTCGTCCGGCGCGGTGGCGTGGAGGTGACGGGTCGGGTCGGAGGCCAGCTGTTCCAGCTCGGGGACGCGGCGCAGCTTGGCGAGCGCCCGCCGGTACAGCACCCGGGCCTGCGACTCGCTCACCGCCAGGCGCGCCCCGATGGCGCCGAACGGCGTCGTCGGCGCCAGGTCCGGGTTGAGCCACCGGCGCAGCACGCCCGTGTACAGCCCGAAGCGCTGGCGAACCACCGTCGCCTCCTGCGTTGTGAGCCCGCTCCCGCGGATGTGGCGGTCGAGGGCGGCGGCGCTGCTCGGCCCCTCCGCCTCGACGCTCACGGCCTGCTCCTCGGAGCGGTAGTAGAGCGTGTCGCCGACCGTCAGCGTGCCGTCGCCGATCGGGGCGCTCAGGAGGACCGGCGCCGCGTTCACCCGTTCCAGCTCGAGCAGGCGCGCCTCCGGGACGCCGACGATCCACCGCAGCTGCGCCCGGTCCACGGGCCCCTGCTCCTCCAGCACCCGGCGGGCCCGCTCGGCCTGGCGGGCCTGGGCCAGTAGCCGCTCCGGGACCGTGGCCGGGTGGCCGGCGAGGTCGGCGGCCCGGCCCACGGCGGCGCGCACCGGCCCGTAGGCGTAGCCGGCGAACCGGCCCCGGCCGTGCGTGGCGAACCGCTCGACCGCCCGCACGAGGGCCAGGTTCCCCTCCTGGACGAGGTCGTCGATGTCCACGCGGGGGTTGCCCCGGTAGCGGTGGGCGACCGCCACGACCAGGCGCAGGTGGGACCGGACCACCAGCGCCTCGGCGTCCCGAGCCTCCGCTCGCAGCCGGCGCCGCCAGCGTGGCGAGTACCCGCCGGCCCGCTCGGCCTCGAGGGACCGGCGCACGGCCGCCAGGGCCCGGGCCTCCTCGCGCTCGTCGAGGTACGGCTGGTCCGCCACCCGGCGGGCGTACGCCCGGCGCCCGAGCCCGGACCTACTCACGGTCGGCCGTCCCGTCGTCGACGGTGTCGATGTCGGTGTCGTCGGTGTCGTCGGTGTCGTCCGCGTGGCCCGCGCCACCGCCGGGGCGCCGGAGGGCGGCGAGCGCCGTTAGGGCGGACATGGCGGCGGTGGCGGCCTGGACGCCGGTCGCCGCGTCCGAGGCGGACGCGACGCCGAGGCCGACGGCGAGGGACACGGCCATGATGCTGCCGACGAGGATACGGGCCAGCACGGGGCGGCGCCGGCGGGAGATGGTCTGCGAGGACATGACCTCGCACGGCTCGCGCTCCGGCGCCGAACCGTCACACCCGGTACGTACCGCACGCGCCCCGCCAGACGCAGAATCGGCTCCCGCTCCACCCATCCGCCCAGCTCGGGGCCGTCCGCCAGGAACTCGTACTTTTCGCGCTCCACCCCCGACGGCACCACGCCCGCCCGCCGCCCCGCGTCCCGCGATCTGGCCACTCAGGCTGACCGACGGCGGGTGGGGGGTCGGCGTCCTCGATCACCGCCAACGACGTCCGCAGCAGCGAAAGGCCGGTCAGCTGAGGACGCGCTTGCGGAAGCCCCGGATGCCCTCGAACAGGAAGGCGGCGCAGAACGCCAGGGCGACCGGGTAGATCACGTAGAGGTGCATGTGGGGCGCCTCGGTGAAGGCGGCCCGCATGCCCTCGTTCACGTAGATCAGCGGGTTGACCAGCACCAACGTCTGCAGCCAGTGGAACGAGCCGACCGTGACCGGGGCCAGCGACGTCCAGGCGTAGTACGTACCGCCGAGACACGTGACCGGCAGCACCACGAAGCCGAACATCAGCCCGATGTTCCGGGCCTCGAACTTCGTCCCGAGCACGAGCCCGAGCGCCGACATGGCGATGCAGAACAGCGGGATCAGCGTGATCGCGATCCACCAGTTCACGGTCAGGTCGACCTCGACGCCCCGGGCGTGGATCACCGCCGCCATCGGGAACACGATCAGCGCGGCCAGCAACCCCTGCACCGCCCCCGACAGCACCTTCGCCACGGCCACGAGCCAGAGGGGGCACGGTGCCTGCACGCGGTCCTCGATCTCGCGGGTGAAGCCGAACTCCTGTGCCATCACCATCGCCACGGCCTGGATGCCCTGGAACATGATCGAGATGCCGACCACGCCCGGCACGAGGACGGTGGCGAACGCCGACTGGCCGGCCCTGTCCCCCGCCCCGCCCACGCCCTGGCCGATCGTCGGGAAGACGTACAGGAACACGAAGACGAGCAGGAACGGCTGGATCAGCGTCCGGGCGACGAACTCGAACAGGTTCTTGCGCAGCACCGCCAGGTCACGCCGCACGAGCGCCGCCAGGGCGCTGCGGCTGGCCGCGCTCGCCGTGCGGGGTGGGACGGCCGTGATGGCCGGGCTCATCAGTCGCGCAGCTCCTTGCCCGTGAGGTCGATGAACACCGTCTCGAGGGACGGCTCGGCCACCGACAGGTCCACCAGGTCGACGCCGGCCTCCTCGGCGGCCAGCACGAGTCTGGGGACCAACCGGTCGGCCCCGTTGGCGTGCAGCTCGACCCCGCCATCGGTCGGACGGGCCCGGGTGATGCCCTCCACCCGCGCCTCCAGGAGGCGGGCCAGCGCCTGCATGTCGCCGTCGGCGCGCACGGTCACGAGCGTGTCGACCCCGACCGACCGTTTGAGCCCGGCCGGCGTGTCGAGGGCGAGGATCCGGCCGTGGTCCATGATCGCCACGCGATCGCAGAGCTGGTCGGCCTCCTCCATGTAGTGCGTGGTGAGCAGCACCGTCTGGCCGTCGTCGTGGAGCTCGCCGAGCAGCTCCCACAGCGCGATGCGGCTCTGCGGGTCGAGTCCGGCCGTCGGCTCGTCGAGGAAGAGGACGGCGGGCCGGTGCATGATCGCCCGGGCCACCATCAGCCGCTGCGCCATGCCGCCGGAGAGGGCGTACACCGAGGCGTTCGCCCACCTGGCCAGGTGGAAGCGCTCGAGCAGCTCGGCGGCGACCCGCTTGGACTCGCGCGCCGGCATGCCGAACAGGAGGCCGTGGAAGTACAGGTTCTCCACCACGTTCAGCTGACGGTCGAGCGTGTTCTGCTGGGACACCACACCGGCGAGCTGCTTCGCCAGCGTCGGGTGGCGCACGACGTCGACCTCGCCCAGGAACGCCCTGCCGGCCGTCGGCACGACCCGCGTCGTGAGGACGCCGACGGTCGTCGTCTTCCCGGCGCCGTTCGGCCCGAGCAGCCCGAAGATCTCGCCTGGCCGGACCTCGAGGTCGAGCCCGTCGACCGCCAGGAAGTCGGCGCCGGCGTAGCGCTTGGTCAGGCCGACGGTCCGGATGATGGCGTCCCCGTCGCCGCTCCCGTCGGGGGACCTGCGGCCGCCACCCTCGGCGATGGTCGTCCCACTGGAGATGCTCGTCACTCTCGGCAACGCTACGGAACTACGTCGCAGAGGACACCATGTTCTCTACCGGGGCACCACGGGGGACGGCGTCCCGGAGAACATGGCGCTGGGCGTGTCGCTGATCGGCAGCGAGGATGAGGGCATCGCCGGCTCCCCTGGCCTTGCTCGTCGCCATCTTCGTGTCGAACCTGCCCGAGAGCCTCGTCGGCGCGGTGGCCATGCGGCGCGGCGGGCTGCCCGGTGTGACCCTCGTGGGGATATGGGCGGCGACCGCCGCCGTGCTGACCGCGGCGGTCGTGCTCGGCTACGGCGCGCTCTCGTCGGTCTCGCCCAGCACCCTGGCCTTCCCGCTGGCCATCGCCGGTGGGGCGGTCCTGGCGTCACTGGCCGACAGGCTGATGCCCGAGGCGTTCGAGCACGGGCGACCGCTCAACTCCTTCGCCACGGGCGCCGGCTTCGTCCTGTCCTTCGTCCTCGCCGAGCTCGGAGGGCGGCGGCCGGACGACCCTCGGCGCCGCCCACGCTCACGTCCGGCGTCGGTGCGTGAACTGATATGCGCTTACCGCGAAGAAGAGGACGGCGAGGGCGAGGAAGAAGACGATCTCCATGCGCACCGTGTTCCCAACCGGCACGCCGCCCAATCCGGGACCCGCCGACCTCCCGGCCGAGCAATTTTGGCGAAGCGACGCTCTGACCCTTCCGCCATTCGTCCAGCCATGGACGGGGACACGGTCGAGGGGCGCGCGCAATTTACGCCGCGAGGGTGCGCGTGTTTTCGCCATCGCCGCCTGGGGCTTCAGGGGTACGGGCGGTGATCCGCCAGCTCACGGATCCCTCGGGGCCGTAAGGGCTTCCGCCGGGGCGCCCGCATGGGTCTCTAGGAAAAGTCCAGAAAGAACCGAGTAAGACGCATTCTGTCGGGGAAGGACCGGCTCGTAACCGTGGCGTCGACAACGACGACACAGCTCCGCAGAAAGGCATGTCTCATGACAACGCACGCCGATGACCTCTCCGTGGGCCGCACCGGCACGGGCCGCGTCCGCCGGACCTTCACCGAGACGAAGGCCGGCTACAAGACCACCGAGTTCATCTTCGCAGTCGCCGCGATCGTGGCGGTCCTGATCGCCACGTACGCCGACGACGACAGCCTCGACGCCGCCGACGGCTGGCGGTACGCCTCCTGGATCGCCATCGCCTACATCGTGAGCCGGGGCCTGGCGAAGCTCGGGACCCGCGAGCCGTATTCCGACGACGTCGACTGACGGCGCAGGCCGTCGCGGGGGGCCGGCGCCCGGGTCGGGGCGCCGGACCGCCCGGCTACGACGTCAGGCGGCCGTGCGGACGGCCTCGACGTCGAGGCGGACGACGAGGCCCCCGCCGGGAGAGCGGGCGAGCTCCGTCCGGTCGAAGAGCTGGCGCGTCAGCCACAGGCCGTAGCCGCCCATTGCCCCGGGCGGCGGGGGCACGTACCCCAGGAGGGCGTCGTCGCTGCCGAGCCCCGTGTCCTCGACGACGCACGTGAGGTTCCCGTCCCGGCACCAGATGCGTAGCTGCGCCGCCCCGCCCCCGTGCACGACGGCGTTGGTGAGGACCTCGCTGACCGCCACGCTGAGCTGGTCGATACGCAGGCGCGGCAGGCCCTGCGACGCGGCGGCCACCTGGAACGCCTGGCGGCCCTCGCGAATGGACGGGCCGATCGTGAGTTCGACGAGGGGCGCCTCGGACGGCGTGACCACGGGCCGGGCCAGGTCGTGCAGCAGGTCCTCGGGCTCGACGTACGTGTCGCTCGCCCGGCGGCCATGGGGCTCCAGCACGTGGCTGTGGGTGCGGCGGGCGTCCTCCAGGACGACCGGCGGCAGTGAGCGGGCGTCGTAGGGACAGACGATCCGGACGGCGTGGCGGTCGAGGGCCCGGTTGAGGGCGGCCTCGTACCGGGTCCAGCCGAGCCAGTCGCGCTCGGTCTCGCCGAACTGCACCTCGCCGATGACGACGGCGGAGGCGCCCGGATCCAACCGGCGCAGGGTCTGCTCGTACGCGGCGATCGTGCGTACCGGATGCCGGTACCACTCCCCTGCGTCGATCCAGCTGACGGCGTCGGCGGCGTCGCCCAGGGCGTCGCGCAGCAGCGTCGAGCGATGGGCGGGAACGACAGCGATGACCGGTCGGCCCGCCGCCACCGCGTCGGCGATGAGCGGCACCAGCGTGTCGACGTACTCATCGTCGCCGGCGTAGACGAATGCCTCGTGCTCGAGGCAGCGTGCGGTGTCGTCGAGCAGGGTCATCGGGCCGCCCCGGCGGTGACTAGGTCGAAGCCGAGCAGCTCGCAACAGTGGCGCACGAGCGGCGGTGTGTCGGCGAGCCGGAGCGACCGCCCGCTCGAGTCGAGCCGTCTCGCCAGGCGCGA
>DATFOS010000038.1:0-3942 GCA_035265325.1 Acidimicrobiales bacterium | reverse complement strand
GCCTCGATCGCCACCTCGAAGCAGTGGCTCGGGTTGCGCGCCGCCACGATCGGCAGCGGCGCCTCGCCGTGACGCCCGTAGAACGCCATGAGCAGGTCGGCCTGCTCGGTCTTCGTGGGCAGCCCGGTCGACGGGCCCCCGCGCTGGATGTCGATCACCAGCAGCGGCAGCTCGAGGTTGACGGCCAGGCCCATCGTCTCAGCCTTGAGCGCCATGCCCGGCCCACTCGTCGTGGTCACCCCGAGATGACCACCGTAGGCCGCGCCGACTGCGGCGCCGATGCCCGCGATCTCGTCCTCCGCCTGCAGGGTGCGGACCCCGAAGTTCTTGTGCTTGGACAGCTCGTGGAGGATGTCGGACGCCGGCGTGATCGGGTAGGAGCCGAGGAACAGCGGCAGCCCGGAGAGCTGGCTGGCGGCGATCAGACCCCACGCCAGGGCCGTGTTGCCCGTGATGTTGGTGTAGGTGCCGGCCGGCAGCGTGGCGGGCTTGACCTCGTAGGGATGATCGAACAGCTCGGCGGTCTCGCCGAACGCGTGGCCGGCCTTGAACGCCGCGGCGTTGGCCTCGGCCACCTGTGGCTTGGCCACGAAGCGCCGCTCGATCCACTCGAGCGTGGGCTTGACCGGGCGCGTGTACATCCACGAGACCAGCCCCAGCGCGAAGAAGTTCTTCGACCGTTCGGCATCGCGGGGCTTGACGCCCAATGGCTCGACCGCGCCCTTGGTGAGCGAGGTCATGGGCACTTCGTAGACCGTGTAGCCGTCGAGGCTGCCGTCGTGGCGCGGGTCGTCGGTGTAGCCGACCTTGGCCAGGTGGCGCTCGTCGAAGGCGTCGGAGTTGAGGATGACCGTGGCGCCCGATGCCACTCGCCCGATCTGGCTCTGCAGCGCCGCGGGGTTCATGGCCACGAGCACGTTGGGGGCATCGCCCGGCGTGGTGATGTCGTGGTCGGAGATGTGGACCTGGAACGCCGACACGCCGGCGACGGTGCCGGCCGGCGCCCGGATCTCGGCAGGGAAGTCGGGCAACGTCGCCAGGTCGTTGCCGTAGAGGGCGCTCGACGTGGTGAAGCGGTCGCCGGTGAGCTGCATGCCGTCACCCGAATCGCCGGCGAACCGGATGATCACCCGGTCGAGCACCTCTGGCGCTCTCGAGCGTTGCGCTATCTCGGACAAACCCGCCCCCCTTCGGCGTGGTTCCTTACCGCATATGACCCTACCGCCGTCGCCGCAAAGCGTGGCGAATACCCGGTGGCAGAACGGCCGACATCACGCAACGCGCGAACGCCACCCGTTTGCGAGACACCATGGCCCCATTCGGGCCCCAGGGCCCGCCCCATGGGGTGCAAACGACCGGAGTCAGGCGATGGTGATGGCCTCGTCGCGGTAGACGTCCTGGATGGCGTTGAGCAGCTCGACGCCCTCGGACATTGGCCGCTGGAACGCCTTGCGCCCGGAGATCAGCCCGATGCCGCCGGCTCGCTTGTTGATCACCGCCGTGCGCACGGCTTCGGACAGGTCGGACGCACCCTTCGACTCGCCACCGCTGTTGATCAGCCCGATGCGGCCCATGTAGTTGTTGGCCACCTGCCAGCGGCACAGGTCGATCGGATGGTCGGTCGTCAGGTTCTCGTAGACGGCCTTGTTGGTCTTGCCGTAGCCCTCGAGGGCGTTGTAGCCGCCGTTGTTGGTGGGCAGCTTCTGCTTGATGATGTCCGCCTCGATCGTCACGCCGATGTGGTTGGCCTGGCCGGTGAGGTCGGCGGCGTTGTGGTAGTCGACGCTGCCCTGCTTGAACGCCGGGTTGCGCAGGTAGCACCACAACACGGTGAACAGGCCCAGCTCGTGGGCCCGGGCGAACGACTCGCTCACCTCCTGCAGCTGGCGCGTGGCCTCTTCGGATCCGAAGTAGATGGTGGCCCCGACAGCGGCGGCACCGAGGTCGAACGCCTGGTCGACCGAGCCGAACATCACCTGGTCGAACTTGTTGGGGTAGGTGATGAGCTCGTTGTGGTTGAGCTTCACGATGAACGGGATCTTGTGCGCGTAACGGCGAGACACCGCCCCAAGCACCCCGAAGGTCGAGGCCACGGCATTGCAGCCCCCCTCGATCGCCAGTTCGACGATGTTGCGGGGGTCGAAGTACTCGGGGTTGGGGGCGAAGCTGGCGGCCGCGGAGTGCTCGATGCCCTGGTCGACGGGCAGGATCGACACGTACCCCGTGCCGCCGAGGCGGCCGTGCCCGAACAGCGCCTGGAGGTTGCGCAGCACCTGGGACGACCGGTCGGTCTGCGAGAAGACGCGATCGATGTAGTCGGCCCCCGGCAGGACGAGGTCGTCCTTCGGGATGCCCTTCGACTCGTGGTTGAGCAGGCTCTCCGCCTCGTCACCGAGCAGGCTCTGGATGTCCATATCCCCAGGCTAGTGGCCGGCCGGTGCGACCGGCGCCCTGGCCATGAACGGCATCAGCGAAGGGCCCGGAGGCGGGACTCGACGTCGACGAACTCGGCGTCGCTCGCCGCCACGCGCGTGAACAGCTCGCGCGCCCGGGGCAGGTCGCCGGCCCGTTCGTACAGGTCGGCCAGGGCATAGGCGATGCGCAGGTGGTGCACCCGAGGACGTTTCGTCGGCTTGGCCGCCGCCTCGAGCAGCCGGATGGCGTCGTCGAGCCGGCCCTGGTCGGCGAGCGCGCCGGCCGCCACGATGCGGCCCTCGGCCACCAGCTCGCCGCTGGGGCTGGCGGCGCGCAGCTCGTCCCAGAGCTCCTCCACCTCGGCGTACCGGCCGAGGGCCCGGTAGCAGTCGGCCAGCACGGGATGCTGCTCGGTGCTGCCCGTCTGGGCCCGGAACGCCTCGAGCTCGCGGATCGCCGGGCCCCACCGGCCCAGCCGGTAGAGCGTCAGCCCGTAGAGCTCGCGCACTGCCGAGACCCGGGGCGCCTGGTCGGCGAGCGGGCGCAGTGTGCGGCGCGCCTCCTCGTAGCGCTCGCGCTTGAACGACTCGCCCGCCTCGCGCAGGCGGGCCTCGAACCGCGGCAGCCTGTCGGGGGCGATCGCCTTGCGCGCCTCGTCGGACGCCGACGGCGCGGCGCGGCTTCGCTCCCGCTCTGGCGTCCCGCCCGCCTGACGCTGCGACCTGCCCTTGCCGGGCCCGGGGCCGCGGCCCGCGCGCCGCCGGCGCGGCCCCTGCCCTGACGCGTCACGGCTGCGGCCAACCGCCTCGGCGGCCTCGTCGCGCAGCTCGCCCTCGTCGACCCACTCTTCGGGCTGCCAGCGCGGTCCCGCCGGGCCTGCGGCCTCGCCGCTGCGCTCGTCGCCGGGGGTGGGGCGGACGGCGGCTCGCCAGGACTCGGATGCCGTGGGCGGCGACACCTGCCCGGCACCCCGCCGGGCGACGCCACCCCACCGTCGCGGTCCCGCGAGGCCCCCACGGCGCGTCCGCTCGTCGTCGGAACCGTCGTCGACACGACGCCGGCCCGATCCCCCGCGGGCACCCGCTCGCGGCGCACCGCCGCGCCCGCCGGACGGCCGGCCGTCGCGCGGGGCCGCCCGCCGGTCGCCCGGCGCGTCGCGCTGGTCCCTGCCGGGCCGCCCGGCCCGTCCGGAGCCCCGCGACGGTCGTCCTGGACGCCCGCGCCGGCCGTTGGGAGTTGCCATGTCGAAGAGCCTACTTCCGCGCCGGGGAGCACCAAGAGAGTGCGAAAACGCGAAGAGGACCGCCCTCTGAGCGGCCCTCTTCAAGGAGAAATCCGGCGGCGACCTACTCTCCCAGGCAGTCTCCTGCCAAGTACCATCGGCGCTGGAGGGCTTAACTTCCGTGTTCGGGATGGGAACGGGTGTGACCCCTCCGCCATGGCCACCGAAATCTGTTGTCAACTCAGGTCGGCGCTTCGAAGCGCCGGCTCCCTGAGGACTCCATAGCGAGCACGAACATCACAGTA
>DATFOS010000037.1:0-2574 GCA_035265325.1 Acidimicrobiales bacterium | reverse complement strand
TCGTCGTCGGGTGGTGCCCAGCCGCTGTTGTGCTCGAACCAGGCGTGCGCGTTGCGCACCGCGATCGAGGCAGTGAGCTCGGTCGGGTCCATCGGCAGCGATGATGCCCGCGTTTAGCGCGGTCCGGCGGCGGCTAACGTGATGGCCGGACTTCCCCTCCTGCCGTTCTCCCGCGCCTGGAGGGTCCGATGTCCGACCTGCCCCCCGAGCTCCCCCGGCCCGCGCCGCCGCGAACCTGGCGCGACCACCTCGCAGAAGCGATCGACCTTTTCGATGTCTCGCCTCGGCGACTCGCCGTCGGAGTCATCGCCCTCGCCTGCGTCGGCGTCGTCGGCTGGCGCATGCTCGCCCCGCCGGACGCCCCCGCCGAGATGCGCCTGCCCTTCGCGGGCTCATCCGCGGGCTCGACGGGCGGGGGCGACGATGGATCGGCGCCCGCGGACGGGGTGCCCGGCGCAGCGGCCGACGGTTCGCCCGGGGCGTCAGGGGCGAACGCCGCCGGCGTGGCGACGAGCGGGCTGCCGACCGAGCTGGTGGTGCACGTCGTCGGCGCGGTCGCGGCACCCGGCGTCCAGCGCCTGCCACCGGGCAGCCGCGTCGTCGACGCCCTCGCCGCCGCGGGCGACGCCCTCCCCGACGCCGACCTGGCGCGGGTCAACCTGGCGGCGCCGTTGATCGACGGGCAGCAGGTGTTCGTGCCCAGACCGGGCGAGCCGGCGCCGTCCACGCTCGCTCCCGCCGGCGGGGGTACCGGGGTCACCGGGGGCGAGCCGGGTGGCACCGGCGCGACCGGCACGGCCCAAGGCGGGCTCGTCAACCTCAACACCGCCACGGCCCAGGAGCTCGAGGCGCTGCCCGGCGTCGGGCCGTCGACCGCCGCGGCGATCATCGCCCACCGCGACGCCAACGGTCCGTTCACGTCGGTCGAGCAGCTCATCGACGTGCGGGGCATCGGCGACGCCAAGCTGGAACAGCTCCGCCACCTCGTCACCGTTTAGCGGTGGGTCGTCATGTCCGACCGGTGGGCAGTCCTCCTGGCCCTCGCGACGTTCGCCGGCGCGCTCGCCGTGTGCGACGGCCACGTCGGGGGGGCGTCGCTCGTGCTGGCGGCATCCGTGGCTGGTGCTGGGCTGGCGGTGCGGCGTCCCGAGCTGGTGTGTCTCGGAGCCGCGCTCCTGGCGGCGGCGCTGGCGCAGCGATCCCTCGCCGGGCTGGAGGCACCGGTGGCCACGGGCCCGGTCCGGGGCGAGGTGACGTTGGTGGCCGACCCGGTGCCCGACGGGCGCGGCGGGGTGACGGTCGACGTGCGGCTCGACGGCCGCCGCCTGCGCGCGATGGCTCGGTCGGCGCCGGCGGCTGCGCTCGACGACCGGCTGGCCGGCGAACTGGTCGTCGTGGTCGGTGAGGTCCAGCCGCCGGGCCCGACGGAGCGGTGGCTCCGGCACCGGCACCTCGCCGGCCGGATGCGGGTCGACGCCGTGGTGGGCTGGCGGCCCGGCGGTGGCGTCACCCGGCTGGCCAACGGCTTGCGCCGCACGCTGGCGCGCGGCGGCGAGGCTCTGCCCGACCGTCAGGCCAGCCTGCTCGCGGGGCTGATCCTCGGCGACGACCGTGCCCAGCCCGCCGACATGGCCGATGCCTTCCGGGCGGCCGGCCTCACCCATCTCCTCGCCGTCTCCGGCCAGAACGTCGCCTTCGTGCTGGTCGTGGCCGCGCCACTCCTCCGGAGGTTGTCGTTCGGGCCTCGCCTCGGCGCCACCCTTGGAGTCCTGGCCGGCTTCGCGTTGGTCACGCGCTTCGAGCCGTCGGTACTGCGCGCCACGGCCATGGCGGCCGTGGCCGCCACCGGCGCCGCAGTCGGCCACCCGGCCTCGACCGTGCGCACCCTGGCGCTCGGCGTCACCGGCATCCTGCTCGTCGACCCGCTGCTCGCGGCGTCGCTCGGCTTCCGGCTGTCCGTGGCCGGTGCGGCCGGCATCGTCGTGGGGGCGGGACGACTCGAGTCGGCGCTGCCGGGCCCTCGGTGGCTGGCCGCGCCCCTCTCCGTCACGCTGGCGGCCCAGCTCGCCGTGTCGCCGTTGCTGGTGGCGGCGTTCGGTGCGGTGCCCGTGGCCTCGCTGCCGGCCAACCTGCTCGCCGTGCCAGCCGCCGGGCCGGTCATGGTCTGGGGCCTGACCGGCGGCGTGGTCGCGGGCGTTGCCGGCGGGCCCTCGGCTGCAGTCGTGCACCTGCCGACTCGCGCGCTCTTGTCCTGGATCGACGGCGTCGCCGCCGCCGCCTCGCGCTGGCCGTTGGGCGAGCTCCGGACGGTCCACGTGGCGTGGCTGGCCGTCGCCGCGGCGGCGGCAGTGGCCGGGCGGGAGCCGCCGGGACCGGTGGACGGCGAGGTGCCGCGCAGGCGCTCTGGCGCGGCGTTGAGGTGGGCGGCCGCGCTGGTCGTCCTCGGGGTGGTCGTGCAGGCCGTGGGCCCGCACCGGCGGGCGGCGGTCGTCGATGGCCAGGCACTCGGCGCCGGGGCGATGCTGTGGCGGGCTGGGGGCGCGGGCGTGCTGGTCGTCGACGGGCGCGCCGGTG
>DATFOS010000036.1:0-4289 GCA_035265325.1 Acidimicrobiales bacterium | reverse complement strand
ATCATGATCAACATCGGCGGGGGCGCGGTGGGCGTTCGAGCGCCGGTACGTTGTCGGCGCTCCAGGTCGGGCCCTGGCCGTTGCCGATGACGAAGCCGGGCGGTCACGGCAGGGCGGCGAGGGTGCCGATGGCGGTGAGGGCCGCGAGCTCGCGCCGACCCTCTGCGCCGGCGGCGGCGTCGGGGGCGAGCGCCAGCTCCACGGCCCGCTCGTAGCGGCAGCCGCGGGCGGCCCACGCCGCCGCGGCCTCCTCCCACCGGCCGGTGAGGCCGGGCGCCCAGGGGCCGACCGGCCCGGGCGGCGGCTCGATGTCGTGCCCAGCGCGCTGTAGGTAGCGACCGAGCTCGGAGAGCGTGCAGCGGTGCCCGACCTCGGTGGCCAGCGCCATCGCCGGGGCCGCTATCGCCGGCATGTCGGAGGGCCGCCCGGCGAGCCAAGCCGCCTCCAGCCGGGCAGCCGTGACCGGCCCCACGAGCGCAACCTCGGAGCTGCCGGACGTGCTGTCGATCGCCGGCCCGAGCACCTCGGCCGCCTCGTCGTGGCGGCCTCGCCGGGCCAGGAGGCGGCCGAGCAGCGAGGCGGCGAGTGGCCGCATGATGCCGGGCTCGCCTGGCCAGTTCACGAGGGTGCGCAGGCCGGCCTCGGCGTCGTCCCACTCGCCGCGGCTGACGCGCACGCCCTGGAGCGTGAGCTCGAGGCGGTAGGCGCCGGCGGTGAACTCGCCGCCCGTGGCGTGCTCGAGGCCCCGCTCGACATAGCGTCGGGCGTCGTCCAGCCGCCCGGCGCGGTAGCTACCCCCGGCGGCGTTGACGCAGGCCCGGGTGGGCAGCTCGTCGCGAGGATCGAGCTGAGCGAGCTCGACGGCCGCAGCGAGGTCGTCCAGGCCGGCGGCGTCACCGAGCGCGAGCCGGCCCGTGCCGCGGTACTGCAGCGCATGGCAGCGCAGGTGGGCCAGCCCCAGGCCCTCGGCCAGCTCGAGCGACCGCGTGGCGTGCTCGACGATCGCCGGGTCCGGCTCCGCGACGGGTCCCACGGTGGCGAGGTCGCTGTGCGCCCGCGCCAGCTCGGCGTGGGCGGTGGCGAGGCGGGCCTCGTCCCCGGGTCCTGCCAGTAGCGGCATCGCCCGGCCGACCGCGGCGGCCGCGGCGCGGGGCCCCTGCGACCAGTACACGGTGCGGGACAGCCAGAGCAGCGCGTCGGCGAGCACCGCCGTGTCGCCCACCGCCTCGGCCGCGGCGACGGCCCGCCACCCCTGCCGGTCGGAGTCGGCGAAGCGGTTGACCATGTAGAGGGCGTACGACAGCTGGCTGGTGGCCACGGCCAGGGCGCGCCCGGCGAGCCCGCCGGGCTGGGCGAGGAGCAGCTCGAGGTGGTGGATGGCCTGCGAGTACGAGCCGAGGCGGATCGCCTCCTCCGCGGCGACTGGCGCGTGGTCGACGACGGCGGCGACGTCGCCCGCCCGTTCGGCGTGGTGGACGAGGCGGGCGGGCTCGACCCCCTCGCGCTTGGCGAGCAAGTCGAGCACCTGCTGGTTGGCCCGCACCCGCCCCGCCGGCGGCAGCGACTCCTCCACCGCCCGGCGCGCCAGCTCGTGGCGGAACCACACGTGGCGCTCGTCGCCGCCCAGCACACCCGCCTCCTCTGCCTCGGCCGTCGCCAGGTGGGCATCGGTGACGAGCTCGGCGAGCACCCAGCGCTCGGCGCGGGACGGCATGACCGCGGCGTGCCGGAGGAGCTGGCGGGCGGCTGGCCCGAGGCCGTCGACGCGCCCGAGGACGGCGTCGCGGACCGTGGGTGGGACCCGCAGATCGCCGGCCGCCAGCACCTCGCTCACGAAGAACGGGTTGCCGTGCGTGACCGCGTACAGCTCGCCGGCCGGGACACCCGTGTCCCGGGCCAGCGCCGCCACCGCATCGAGCGACAGCGGGCCTAGAGCCATGCGGCGCACCGCCGCCCCCGCCACGCTCCCCAGCACCCGGCGGAGTCGGTGGCCGGCCCCCATGTCCTCCTCGCGGTAGGTGACGACGAGCACCGTCGGCAGGCTCGGGGCCCGCCGCGCCAGGAACCGGACCACGTCGAGGGTGGCGTCGTCCGCCCAGTGGAGGTCCTCGACGACCAGGACCGTCGCGGCGTCGGCCAGCACCTCGGGCAGGACGGCGAAGACCCGCTCGGGGTTGGCGCCGCCGGCCAAGGCCTCCGCCAGCCGCCCGCCCAGCTCGTGGGCGACGTCTCGCAATGGGCCCATGGTCCTCGGGGTGACCAGGTCGTCGCACCCACCGACGAGCACCCGGACGCCCCGCCTCGCCGCCCCGTCGGCGAACGCCCGCACCAGCGCGGTCTTGCCGACCCCGGCCTCGCCGGCGACGAGCACGACCGTGCCCGTGCCCCCGGACAGGGCGGCGTCGAGGGCGCCGGCCAGCGTGGCGAACTCGTCGCCACGTTCCAGCAGCTCGGGCACGTCGGCCGGCGAATGGGTGGGCGCCGCTGTCGCCGGCGGCCGGGAGGGGAGGGTTCGGCCGGTGGCCGGGCCACTCGGCCCACCGGCCCGGTCGTCAGCGAGGGGGGCGACGAACCGGTAGCCCCGCCGGTGGACGGTGCGGATGACCCGCTGCGCCCGGCCGTCGTCGCCCACCGCAGCCCGCGCCTGCTTGATGCGGGTGGTGAGCGCCGACTCGGTCACGAACCGGGTGCCCCACACGGCGTCGAGCAGCTCCTCCTTGGTGACCACCCGGTCGGCGTGCTCGACGAGTATGCGGAGGACGTCGAAGACCTGGGGCTCGACGGGGACGACCTGCCCGGTGCCGCGGCGCCGCAGCTCGAAGGAGCGGGTGTCGAGTTCCAGGTCGGCGAAGGTGTGAATCATGTGCCCGCGCGGGCCCGCGGGCCCGCGCGGATCGTACCGACGCGTCGGCGGCCCCGCCGCCCTACGGCCCAGAGGGCGACCGTGGGTCCCCGGCCGGCCGGTGACGCCCCGCTCCTCGCCTCCTGACTGCGGTGGATCGATCCGACGACCTCCCCGGCCCCGGGCACCGTGTTCCTCCGGACGGACTTCGCTTCTCGCCCCGGTGCGCCCCCCCGGAGACGTCATCGCCGCCGAGGAGGAGGTGATCGGGCGGCGGCAGGACAGGCCGATCACGACCTTGCGCACCACGGTGGTCGACGATGACGGGCGCATCGTCCTCGACGGCCGGGCGGTCACGTGGACGGAGCCGCTGGCTCGGCGGGCCCGTGACCCCCGCGGCGCTGCTGCAGAGGGTGTGGGAGCATGACCCGTCGTGGCGGTGCGCTTCGGTGAGTGCGAGCTGAGTGTCGAGCGCCTGGAGCTACGCCGGGGCGGCCGGCTGGTGCCGGTCGAGCCGCAGGTGTTCGACGTCCTGGCCCACCTGGTCCGGCACCGCAGCCGGCTGGTCCCGAAGACGGAGTTGCTGGACGAGGTGTGGGGGGACCGCTTCGTCTCCGAATCCGCCCTCACGAGCCGCATCAAGTCGGCGCGGCGGGCCATCGGCGACACCGGGCGGGACCAGCGCATCATCAAGACGATCCACCGGCGCGGCTACCGCTTCGTCGCGGACGTCGTCGAGGTCGACGAGGTCGACGAGGTCGCCGGCGACACTGGCGGGACGACCGTCGCGGCCCGCCGTGCGGCCGCGGGTGCGGCCGCCGCGGGCGGTGGGGGCGCCGGCGGGCCCATGGCCGCGCCGGGCGTCGCCCCGGCGCTCGATGGCCCTGCCGGGGACGCCGCGGGCGGCCCGGGTCGGCCCGAGGGTGACGCCGTGGCGCGGGCCCTGCGGGTCGTCGACGACCTCGCCGCCGGTCGCGGCTCGGCGCTCCGCCTGGAGGGCGGCACCCGCTCGGCGCGCACCGAGCTGCTGCATCGCGTGGCCGACGGCGCCCGGGCCCACTCGATCGCCGTCGGGCGGTCCGCACCGTCGATCACCGGCGCCGATCCCTTCGCCTGCGTCGCCGACGCCCTCGACGAAATGACGCAGCGCCGCCCGGAGCTGCTCGAGGCGCTGCCCCCGGGGTGCCGGGCCGAGCTGGAACGGGCCTTCGCCGGCGGCGCCCCCACGACGCGTCAACGCTGGCTGGTGGCGGTGCGGGAGCTGCTCGTGGTGGCGGGGGAGCGGTGCGGGGCGCTGCTCGTCGTGGACCATCTGGACCAGGCCCCGCCCGAGGCGCTGGCGCTGGTCGACGACGTGGCGCGCCTGACCCGCGCCCACCGGGTCGCCGTCGTGGCGGCCGGGCGGCCCCATGCCCGGCCCGACGCCTGGTCGGGGGCGGCGCCGGGG
>DATFOS010000035.1:0-2632 GCA_035265325.1 Acidimicrobiales bacterium | reverse complement strand
CCCGTCGTCGTCGGCGCCGCCGTCGGGGTCGTCGCCTGGGCCGTGCAGCAGCTCGTCAGCTTCCCGATCGCCGAGGTCGACCCCGCCGCCTGGCTGCTCGCCGGGCTCGTCCTGGGCGGGACGGCGGGGGCGATGACGGGCGCGGGGGCCACGCCGGCCGCCCGGTCCCGGACGCGACCGCACGCGCGGCGGGTCGGCGCCGCGGTCGCGACCGCGGTCCTGCTGGCCGGCGCCGTCACGGCCGTGCTCGCCGATCGTGACCTGGAGCGCGCCCAGCGGATCGTCGACGCGTCCGGCGACGCACGGCTCGCCGAGGCGGTCCGGGCCGCCGATCGTGCCACCGACCTCCGGCCCGAGGACCTCGACGCCTGGTACGTCGCCGCCCGCATGGCCGCGTCCGGGAGGAGCCTGACCGCGGTCGACGCGGGGCTCGACCGTGTCGAGGCCGGGCTGGCCCGGTCCGGGGACGACCCCGCCCTGCGCGACCTGCACGAGGCCCTGCTGGCCGAGCGGGCGCTGCGGTCCCTCCTCCCGGAGGACCTCGACGCCGCCGAGGCGGCCGCCCGGGCCGGCATCGCCGACGACCCGGCCGGCCCCGCCCACCACCGGCGCCTCGGCGGCCACACCGTCGCCCTGGTGTCGACGACTTGGTTCCCGGACGTCGCCGCCCTCTTCCCGGAGATGGGCAGGCCGAGCATGGAGTGGTCGTACAACGTCGAGACCCGGGACGAGGGCCTCGTCCTGACCCGGGCCGCCATGCCCGCCCCGGGCGACGCCCCGAGCTGGGACCCGGCGCAGCCTGCGATGACCGCTCCGCCGCAGCCCGCCATGACCGCCCCGGCGGCGACCGCGCCGCCGACCACGGCGACCACCCTGGCGCCCGGGCCCGACGGAGCGGCGGTGGAGGCCGATCGGGCGCAGGACATGGCGCAGGCGGTGGAGGAGGCCGGGGACATCGCGCCGCCGGAGGACGTCCGCACGGTCCCGTGGTCCGAGCTCGGCGCCGAGGGGCCGGACGCCATGACGCCGCAGGTCCAGGTGTTCCGCCGCGCCGCCGAGGCCTGGGAGGAACTCCCCGACGTGGCCGCACAGTTCGCCGGGATGGTGGGCGCACAGCTCGACACGTCGGGCGACCGTTTCGTGGCCACGGGCTACTCGGCGGCGGCGTTCACCAACCGCGCGGCGCCCGCCGTGCCGGACGCCACGGCGTTCGCCTCGGCCGACGGCGTGGCCTGGACGCCACTCAGCCTGCCGATCGACGGCACCCTCACCAGCGTCGGCCCGGCCCTGTTCGCCGTCAGCTTCGAGGGCGACGAGGCGCAGGTGTCGGGGGACGGCGGCGCCACGTGGTCCGAGGTCGACCTCGCCGCGGCCGGCGTGGGCGGTACCGAGTACGTGATGGGCGTCGGCGGTGGCCCGCTCGGGGTGGCGCTCACGATCGGCGACACGGCCTCCTGGGAGGCCCACACGCTCGCCGTCAGCGGCGACCTGGTGGACTGGACGACCACCCCCATCGCCGACGTGTTCGGCGGGGACTTCCCGGCCGGCGCGGGCGTGAGCATCCCGGCCGTCGGCGAGGACACGATCGCCCTGACCCGCTCGGTGCCGGGCGAGACGTCGGCCCCGGTGGACTCGCTCACCGTGGTGGGCACGCCCACCCGCTGAACCGCTCCTCCAGCCGGGACCGTTCCCCAACGCAGCCCGTCAGCCGTCGATCGGGAGGCGGAGCGTGAACTGCGCTCCGCCTCCCGGCGCGTTCTCGGCCGTGACGCGGCCGCCGTGCTCCGCGGCGATGGCGGCCACGATCGACAGGCCGAGGCCCGAGCCGGGCCCCACCCGGGCGCTGTCCGCCCGCCAGAAGCGGTCGAAGACGTGCTCGTCGGCGCCGGGCGGCAGGCCCGGGCCGTGGTCCCGGACCACGAGCACCGCCTCGCCGTCCTCCGGCCGGGCCGCCACTTCGACGGGCGTTCCGGCCGGCGTGTGCTGGACGGCGTTGGACACCAGGTTGGCCACCGCCTGGCGCAGGTGGTCGCGCTCGCCGCGCACCACGACCGGGTCGGGCGCCTCCAGCGTGACCGGGCGCTCGTGGTCGAGGGCCACCGCGTCGCTGCAGGCGTCGGCGGCGAGGACCGCCAGGTCGACGGCCTCTCGTCCCACCGGCCGGGTCTGGTCGAGGCGGGCGAGGAGGAGGAGGTCCTCGACCAGGTCCTTCATGCGGTCGGACTCCTCCTCGATCCGCCGCAGGATCACCGGTACGTCCACCTTGGCGTCCGGCCCCAGGCGGAACAGCTCGGCGAACCCGTGGATCGAGGTCAGCGGCGTCCGCAGCTCGTGGCTGGCGTCGGCGAGGAACTGGCGGAGGCGGCGCTCGGTGGCGTCCCGCTCGGCGAAGGCCGCCTCGAGGTCGTCGAGCATCGTGTTGAACGCCGAACCCAGCTCGCCCACCTCGGTGCGGCGGTCGGTGTCGGGCGTGTCGACCCGCTCGTGGAGGTTGCCGGCGCTGATTGACCGGGCGGTCGCCGCCATGCGCTCGAGCGGGCTCAGGCCCCGGCGCAGGATGAGCCATGAGCCGGCGGCGAGCGCCACGAGCAGGCCGGCCACGGCGGCCGCCTCGATGAGGACGAGCCGGTCC
>DATFOS010000034.1:0-42974 GCA_035265325.1 Acidimicrobiales bacterium | reverse complement strand
TCGACGGGCCTGCCCGGCTTCACGATCGTCGGGCTGCCCGACACGACCTGTCGCGACGCCCGTGACCGGGTGCGGGCCGCCCTGCTGTCGAGCGGCCTCCGGTGGCCATCCCAGCGGGTGACGGTCAACCTGGCGCCGTCCGGCGTGCGCAAGGTGGGTGCCGGCCTCGACCTCGCCATCGCCGTCGGCCTGCTGGTCGTGACCGAGCAGCTTCCGCCCGGCTGCCTGGAGGAGCGGTCGTTCCTCGGCGAGCTGGGCCTCGACGGCTCGGTCCGGGCGGTGCCCGGGGCGGTGCCCCTCATCGACGCGCTGGCGCGCGGTGAGGTCGTCGTCCCGGTGGGGTGCCTGTCCGAGGCGCGGCTCCTCGCACGACACGTCATACGTCCGGTGGCGACGTTGGGCGAGCTGGCGGCCGCCCTCGCCGGCCTCGCGCCGTGGCCCGACCCGCCCGAGGCGGCGCCCCCGCCACCGCCGCCGCCCGAGCCCGACCTGTCCGACGTGCGGGGCCAGCCCGCCGCACGTTTCGCCCTCGAGGTCGCCGCGGCCGGCGCCCATCACCTGCTCCTCGTCGGCCCGCCGGGCGCCGGGAAGACCATGCTGGCCAAGCGCCTCGCCGGCCTCCTGCCCGACCTGCCGCCGGCCGAGGCCCTGGAGGCGACCCGCATCCACTCCGCCGCGGGCCTGCCGTTGCCGAGCGGAGGGCTCGTTCGTCGCCCACCGTTCCGGTCGCCCCACCACGGCGCCTCGGCCCCGTCGCTTGTCGGCGGCGGCTCGGGCACGATGCAGCCCGGCGAGGTCTCGTTGGCGCATCGCGGGCTCCTGTTCCTCGACGAGATGGGTGAGTTCGACGCCCGAGTCCTCGACCATCTGCGCCAGCCGCTGGAGGAGGGGGTGATCCGGGTGGCGCGGGCCGCGTCGAAGGTGACGTTCCCGGCCCGGTTCCAGCTCGTCGGCGCCATGAACCCGTGCCCGTGTGGCCAGGGCGGCCCGACGGGCGCGTGCCGGTGCACGCCAGCGGCCCAGGCCCGCTACGCCCGGCGCATCTCGGGGCCACTGCTCGACCGGTTCGACCTGCGGGTCGAAGTCGGCCGGCCCGACGCGGCCGACCTCCTCGCCGTCGAGGGCGGGGAGGCGACCGACACGGTGGCGGCCCGGGTGGCCGCCGCCCGCCGGCTGGCGGCCGCCCGGGGTGTCCCCACCAACGCGCAGCTTCCGGCCCCCCGGCTCGACCTGGTCGCGCGCCCCGACCGCTCGGCCGCCCGCCTGCTCGAGAACGCCCTGCGCTCCGGCCGCCTCTCCGGTCGCGGCCTCAGCGGCATCCGGCGGGTCGCCCGCACGGTCGCCGACCTGACGGCGGTCCACGCCGCGATCGCCGAACTCGACGTCCCACCGTCACCGGCGGAGCTGCCCCCGGAGGCGATCGTCGCGGTCGACGCTCTGCTGGCGTCCGCCGACGATCCGCTCACGGCCGAACACATCAGCACGGCCCTCGTCCTGCGCACCGAGCCGACCTTCGTCGCCGGGAGGGTGGCATGAGCCGCCGCCCCAGCGAGCGCTCCCAGACGGCCGCCCACCACGTGGGTCCGACGCCGACACCGACACCGACGCCAGCCCCGGCGGCCGGCGGGAAGGACGGCGAGTTCGTCGTCGCGGCCGGACGTTCCGGCGAGTTGCCGGCGGAGGCCTATGCGACGTGCCTGGCGACGTTGCCCGGGATGGGGCCGGCGCGGCTGGCCGCCATGGTGCAGGTCGAGGGCCCGGAGGGCGCGTGGGAACGGCTGTGTCGGCGGCGGCCGTGGACCGAGCCCGAGGTGCTGACGGCGCTCGGGTCGCGCGGCGCGCGGCTCCTGGAGCGCTGGCACGGGCGGGCACAGGAGATCGACCCCGCCGCCGAGTGGCAGCGGGTGGTCGACGCCGGCGTGGGTGTGGCCGCTCTCGGGTCACCCGCCTACCCACCGGCGCTGGCCGACGACATCGAGCCACCCGGGGTCCTGTACTGGTTCGGCTCACCCGAGGTCATCACCGGCCCCCGGGTGGCCATCGTGGGCACCCGCCGCTGCTCGCAGGCCGGGCTCAGCGTGGCCCTCGAACTCGGGCGCGACCTGACCGCAAGCGGCGTATCCATCGTGTCGGGCCTGGCCGCAGGCATCGACGGGGCGGCCCACCGCGGCGCCCTGATGGACGGCTCGACGCCGCCGATCGGCGTGGCCGGCAGCGGCCTCGACGTCGTCTACCCGCCCGGGCAGACCGCCCTGTGGGGGGAGGTGGCCGAGGCCGGCGTGCTCTTGTCCGAGGCGCCACTCGGCCGGCCGCCCGAGCGCTGGCGGTTCCCCGCTCGCAACCGCATCATCGCCGCCCTGGCCGACCTCGTCGTCGTGGTCGAGTCGCACGCCCGGGGCGGTTCGATGCACACGGTCGACGAGGCCGACGCCCGCGGCGTCGACGTCCTCGCCGTGCCGGGCTCGGTACGCAACCCGTCGGCCGCCGGCACGAACGCCCTCCTCGTCGAGGGTCGTGCCCCGGTGACGAGCGCCGACGACCTCCTCGGGGCGCTCGACCTGCAACCGGCCGGCCGGCGACCCCGGGACGACGGGCGCACACCGCCCGATCCCGCCGACCAGCCCGTCCTCGACGCCCTCGGCTGGCAGCCGTCGACCCTCGACCAGGTCGTGCTGCGCACGCGCCTTCCCGTTCCCTCGGTGGCCCTGGCGCTCGGCCGGCTCGAGGAACTGGGCTGGGCCCGACGCAGCGCCGGCTGGTACGAGCGCATCGCCGCAGGAGACCCGCAATGACCGTGGCCCGCGTCCGTCCACACCGGCCCTGCATCCGCGGATACCCGGTCGCGAACGGGGCCGACACTACGGTGGCGGTCATGTCGTGGCAGCTCGAGGGCTTCACGAGGTCGCTGACGGGCGTGTCGTCGGCGACCGTCGAGGCCTACGGTCGCGACCTCCGGTCCTTCGTGGAATGGGCGCAGCGCCTCGGGCTCGCCGGGCCGGAGGGCATCGAGCGCACCACGCTGCGCCGCTACCTGGCGTACCTCGGCACGCGGGGCCACGCCCGCCGGACGATCGCCCGCCGGGCCTCGGCGCTGCGGCGCTATTACGGGTGGCTCGTCCGCACGGGCGCCCTCACCGAGGACCCGACGACCGGCCTGAGCGCACCCCGCGGCGACGGCAGGCTGCCTCGGGTGCTCAAGCCCGAGGAGCTGCGCACCCTGCTCGACGAGCCGTCGGCGGCGACCGCGGGGGACGACGGACCGCGCCGGCTGCGCGACGACGCGGTGCTCGAGGTGCTGTACGGCAGCGGCCTGCGGGTGGCCGAGCTCACCGCGCTCGACATGGGCGACATCGATCTGCCCGGCCGGCGCCTCACCGTGTGGGGCAAGGGCGGCAAGCAGCGGGTGGTGCCGCTCGGCGATCCGGCCGCCGACGCCCTCGCCCGCTGGCTCGCCGACGGGCGCGACGCCATGGTCACCGAGGCGACGCCGCCGGCCGCCGTGTTCGTCAACGCCCGGGGGCGGCGGCTGTCGCCACGCGACGCCCGGCGCATCCTCGACCGGC
Organism: Acidimicrobiales bacterium; assembly: GCA_035265325.1. Lineage (GTDB taxonomy): Bacteria > Actinomycetota > Acidimicrobiia > Acidimicrobiales > VFJN01 > DATCLS01. Next base: position 39,411 of record DATFOS010000034.1, on the reverse strand, counting down.
GATCCAGCGTCCCGACGCACCCCCACGCCCTGCGCCACACCTTCGCGACGCACCTGCTCGACGGCGGTGCCGACCTCCGTGTCGTGCAGGAGTTGCTGGGCCATTCCGACCTGGCGACCACTCAGCGGTACACTCACGTGTCCAAGGAACGCCTTCGGTCCGTGCATGCGAGCACACACCCGAGGGCATGACGATGAGCCAAGAGGTCGTGGCAACCGCCACGCCGAGGAGGACAACGGAGTCCTGGGGCCTGTTGGGGGGCCCGCATCACTCACTCGTTGGCCAGACGCACCGCGAGGGGCGTTTCGTGATCCAGACCGAAGACAACATCAGCGCGACCTGGTCCGCCTACAAGTGCCGGTGCCGGCGCGAGGCGCGCGACGCGCTGATCCTGCACTACGCACCGCTCGTCCACTACGTCGCCGGGCGCGTCGCCGTGGGGCTCCCACGCACGGTCGACCGGTCCGACCTCGTCAGCTACGGGTTGTTCGGGCTCATCGACGCGATCGAGAAGTTCGAGCCCGACCGGGGCTACCGCTTCGAGACCTACGCCATCGCCCGCATCAAGGGGAACATGCTCGACGAGCTGCGCTCGCTCGACTGGGTTCCCCGGTCGGTGCGGCGCAAGGCCAAGGCCATCGAGCAGGCCTACGTCGAGCTCGAGGGCGCCCTCCAGCGGCCGCCGAGCGACGGTGAGCTGGCCGACGCCCTCGACATGAACGAGGGCCAGCTGCACCAGGCGCTCACCCAGGTGGCGCTGATCAACATCGTCACGTTCGACGCCATGGTGTCGGGCCCGGTCGACGGCGACGACGGCGTCACCGTCGGCGACACGCTGGTCGACGGTGCGGACGGCCCCGTCGACGTCGTCGAGCTCGCCGAGCTGCGCAGCCTGCTCGCCGACGCCATCGAGGGGCTCACCGAGCGCGAGCGCCTGGTCGTGAGCCTCTACTACTTCGACGGCCTCACCCTGGCCGAGATCGGCGAGGTCCTCGGGGTCACCGAGAGCCGCGCCTGCCAGATCCACGGCAAGGCGGTCCTCCAGCTCCGCCTCCGTCTCGCCGCCGCCGAACGCGAACCGGCCTGACCTCGCCGGCCCCGGCCGCCCCTCGTCACACGCCTCGCCCAAGCGGGCTCCTGCACTCGCCGCTCTCGCCGTCCACGCCCACTCGCCGGTTGGCTTTCGCCTCGGCGCTCGGGCTCACGATGCCGGCCCGCTGCGGCTCTCGTCGCTAGCGGCCTTTGCTCGCTGCGGCGCTCCTGTCTGCGGCCTCGTCCGTCGGGTCGCCTCGATCGTCCTTCGGGCCTGCAGGATGTCTCGCCGTTCTCGTCTCAGCTGTCCGTGCGGCTTCGGCCTGCGGCGTCGTCGCCGTCTCGCGTTGATCGTCCGCTTGCGGATGTGAGCTCCTTGCCGTCGTGGACCTAGCTCCCGGTCGCTCCGCCCCGGCGTTTCTCGTCCTGACCGGGGTTGGTCCGGCGCTGCTTCGTGCTCCGCACTTCGTGATCGCTGCTTGTTGTTCTTCGACGTCGCCGGGGTGATGCCTCGGGGACGGATCGCTGGCCGGTGTCAACCGGCCGCCCGTGACGGTCCTGCGCTGGGTTCCAGCGTGTCCCGGGAGGCGATCCCATGTTCCTGGCGCCTGCGCCGCTCGTTGCCCGCCGACGGTCGTTCCGGCCTCGGCGGCGGTTCCACATGCCTCGGCGGCGGCCCTCGTGGCGGCGGCTCGCCGGGCTCGCCACGACGGTCGTGCTCGTGGCCCTCGCCGCCATCGCCACGCACGCGACGCTCGCCCCGGCGGGGCCCGTCCTCGCCGGGCCGGCGAGGTGCGTCGGGCGCCTCCAGCCGGAGCGGGTCAGCTACCGGCCGCCGGTTGCGGGGGAGGTGCACGACCCGTTCCGTCCGCCGCCGCACCCGTATGGGCCGGGGAACCGGGGGCTGGAGTACGACACCGCGCCCGGCGACCCGGTGTACGCCAGCGCCGACGGGACCGTGACTTTCGCCGGGCTCGTGGCCGGCAGCCTGCACGTCACGGTCCGGCACGCCGACGGGGTTCGCACCACATACGCGTTCCTCGACCAGGTCGACGTCGCCCGCGGGCAGCGGGTCACCCAGGGCGATGTCGTCGGGGCGGCGGGGGAGCGTCTGCACTTCAGCGCCCGGGTCGGCGACGCGTACGTCGACCCGGCCGCTCTGTTCGACGCCGGGGCCACGGTCGTGGAGCTGCTGCCCTTCGAGATCCCGCCGGGGAGCGACCCCGAGCAGGAGGCCGCCAGGGAGGCCGCCGACCGGGTGCAGCGCCACGGCGGGCCCGAACTCCCCAGCGTGGACCTGCTGGACATCGGCAACGCCTACGACTGGTTGCGGGCGCGGGCCGAGGGCGTCGGCGGGGCGTGGGACGACGTGAACCCGGCCGGGCGGGCGCTCGACATGTCGCTCGACCTGGGGGAACGGCTGCTGTTCCCCGGGCCGTGCTCGGACGGGCCGCCCCCCGCCCGCCCCGTCGCCGGGGCCGGCCGGGTGGCGATCACGGTCGACGGTCTCGCCTCCGCGAGCGCCACCGGCACGATGCGCACGCTGCGGACCGCCGAGCTGGGCTACGAGGAGGACCGGGTCGTCAGCTTCAGCTACGCCGGCGGTGCCGTGCCGGGCACAGGCGAGGCCCTCGGCCTGGACGGGGCGGGCTACGACTCGGCCGACAGTCAGGGCGACCTGCACGACGCCGCACGGGAACTGGCCACGCTGGTCGAGGAGGTCCTCGCCGCCGATCCCGGCGCCACCGTCGACCTGCTGGCCCACTCGCAGGGCGGTGTCGTCGCCCGCCTCGCGCTGGCCGAGCTGGAGCGGCGGGGCGCCGACGTCGACCGCCTCGGCGTCGTGGCCACGCTCGGCTCGCCCCACCACGGCGCCGACCTCGCCTCCGCCGCCCGGCTGATCGACACGCGCCCCACGGGCAGCCTGGCGCTCGACCTCGGCGAGGCGCTCCTCGCCGGAGGCGATGGCGATCGCGATGACGATGGCGTCGGCGGCAGCGACGGCGACGGTGGGCGGCGGGTCGACACCGACTCACCGGCGGTGCGTCAGCTGGCCGAGGGGTCCGACGTCGTTAGGGAGCTCGACCGGGCGGGTGTGCCCGAGGGTGTCGACCTCGTATCGATCGCCGCCCGGGGCGACGCCATCGTGGCCTCGCCGCAGAGCCACGTCGACGGCGCCACCAACGTCACCGTGCCGGCGACCGGGTGGCACGCCCACCGTGACCTCGTCGCCTCCGACGCGGCCACCGCCGAGCTGGCCCGGGCGCTCGGGGGCGAGCCACCCGGCTGCGAGGATGCCGCCGACGTCGTGGCCGACGTCGCGGTCGGCCACGGCGTATCGTTCGCCGAGGACGCCGCCGGCTACGCGCTCTACACGCTGGCCCGGTGACGACGGCATGTCACATGGCACGCCGTCGCGGGCGACCGATAGGCTAGAGCGCTGCCCTGGAGGCTCCTCCGGGCGCGGCGTTGTCCAGACCACCGCAGCCGGCCCTTCCCACGGTCGCCCTCGGGCGCCGGGCCGGCCACGACCAACCGATGGGACGAAAGAGGAGACACGTGGCTGTCGTCACCATGAAGCAGCTGCTGGAGGCCGGGGTTCACTTCGGCCACCAGACCCGCCGTTGGAACCCCAAGATGAAGCGTTTCATCTTCGGTGAGCGCAACGGCATCTACATCATCGACCTCGAGCAGACGCTGGCGCGCATCGCGACGGCGTACCAGTTCGTGCGCGACACGACCGCCAAGGGCGGCACTGTGCTGTTCGTCGGCACCAAGAAGCAGGCCCAGGACCCGATCGAGCAGTACGCCCAGAAGTGCGGCATGCCGTACATCAACGAGCGGTGGCTCGGCGGCATGCTGACCAACTTCCAGACCATGTCGAAGCGGGTCAACAAGATGCTGGAGTACGAGCGCATGCGCGACTCGGGCGAGTTCGAGGCCATGCCCAAGAAGGAGGCGCTGCTGCTCGGGCGCGAGCTCGACAAGCTGCAGCGCTACCTCGGCGGCATCCGCTCGATGGAGAAGCTGCCGCAGGCCATCTTCGTGCTCGACACGAAGAAGGAGCACATCGCCGTCACCGAGGCGAACAAGCTCGGCATCCCGGTCGTCGCCGTCGTCGACACCAACTGCGACCCCGACATCATCGACTACGTCATCCCGGGCAACGACGACGCCATCCGCTCGGGCACACTGCTGTGCCGCGTGGTGTCCGACGCCGTGATCGAGGGCCGCCACATCGCCTCGCTGCGCAGCCCCGCCGCGGCGCGTACCGCCGACGACAGCCGGCGCGTCGCTTCCGAGCAGGCCGAGGCGCGGCGCCAGGCGCTCGTCGAGGCCCGCCAGCGTGAGGGTCGCCTCGCCCAGGCGTCCGCCGGTGCCCCGGCCCCGGCGCCCGCCGCCGTGGCGACCGCCGAGCCCGAGCTGGCCGGCGACGACACACCGGAAGAGGCCGCCAGCCCCGAGACCACCCCCAGCACCAGCCAGGAGTCATGACGCCCATGGCCGCATTCACCGCCAAGGACGTGCAAGCCCTGCGCCAGGCGACCGGCGCCGGCATGATGGACGCGAAGAAGGCCCTCCAGGACGTGGACGGCGACTTCGAGAAGGCCAAGAAGCTCTTGCGCGAGAAGGGCCTGGCGAAGGCCAGCAGCCGATCCGACCGGGCCAACACCCAGGGCGCCATCGCCCTGGCCGTGGCCGAGGGCGCTGCCGCCCTCGTCGAGCTCAAGTGCGAGACCGACTTCGTGGCCAAGTCCGGTGACTTCATCAATCTCACCCAGGACCTGGCCGATTCGGTGGCCGCCAAGGGCGAGGCGGGCGTCGGCGACCACAAGGACGCCGTCGACGACCTCAAGGTCACCCTGAAGGAGAACATCGACGTCGGCCGCGTGGTCCGGCTCGAGGTCGGCGACGGCCAGCAGCTCGGCACCTACCTCCACCGGCAGGACGGCCGGGGCGTCAACGGCGTGCTCGTCGTCCTCGAGGGCGGCTACGAGGAGCTTGCCCACGACGTCGCCGTGCACATCGCCTTCGCCAAGCCCGAGTACCTCACCCGCGACGAGGTCCCGGCCGAGACCGTCGAGGAGGAGCGCGAGACGCTCCTCAAGGTCACCAAGGCCGAGGGCAAGCCGGAGCAGGCCTGGCCCAAGATCGTCGAGGGCCGCCTCCAGGGTTGGTACAAGGAGCGGGTGCTGCTCGACCAGCCCTATGTGCGCGACGAGAAGTCGTCGGTCGCCCAGCTCGCCAGCAGCAACGACGCCCAGGTGCTGCGCTACGGCCAGCTCTTCATCGGCGGCTGAGGGTCGGCGAGGGCGTGGGCAACGGGAAGGCGGGGTACCGCCGCATCCTCCTCAAGCTCTCCGGCGAGGCGTTCGCCGGTGAGGGGGGCTACGGCATCGACGGCGGCGTTGCCGACCTGCTCGCCCGCGAGATCGTCGACGTCCGGGCCACCACCGGCGCGGACGTCGCGGTCGTCGTCGGCGGCGGCAACATCTGGCGCGGGATGACCGGCGCCGGTGCCGGCATGGACCGGGCGCAGGCCGACTACATGGGCATGCTGGCCACGGTCATCAACGCCCTCGGCCTGCAGGACACGCTCGAGCGCCTCGGTCAGCCGACCCGGGTGCAGACGGCGATCCACATGGCCCAGGTCGCCGAGCCGTACATTCGCCGCAAGGCGATCCGCCACCTCGAGAAGGGGCGGGTCGTGATCTTCGCCGGCGGCACCGGCAACCCGTTCTTCACGACCGACACGGCGGCCGCCCTGCGCGCCGTCGAGATCGAAGCCGACGCCATGCTGCGCGGCACGCACTCGGGGGTCGACGGTGTCTACACCGACGACCCCCGCACCAACCCCGAGGCCACCCGGCTCGACGAGGTGAGCTACCTCGACGTGCTGAACCGTGGCCTGCGGGCGATGGACTCCACGGCGATCACGCTGTGCATGGACAACAAGCTGCCGATCGTCGTCTTCGACCTGATGCGTGCCGGCAACGTGCGCGCCATCGTCGAGGGTCAGGCGATCGGTACGCTCATCCACTAGGCGTCCCCAGGAGCTCCCGTGGCCGACGACATGATTTCCATGGTCCTCGACGAGGCACGCGACAGGATGACCAAGTCCGTCGCCCATGCCCGTAGCGAGTTCACGACCATCCGCACGGGCCGGGCCAGCCCCGCCCTCGTCGAGAAGATGCCCGTCGAGTACTACGGCGCCGACGTGCCGCTGCAGCAGCTGGCGGGCTTCAGCGTCCCCGAGGCGCGCACGCTGGTCATCAACCCGTTCGACCAGAGCTCGCTGGGCAGCATCGAGAAGGCGATCCAGCACAGCGACCTGGGCCTGTCGCCGAGCAACGACGGCCACGTCATCCGGCTCAACTTCCCGCCGCTCACCGCCGAGCGCCGCAAGGAGCTGGTCCGCGTGGTCAAGGGCATGGCCGAGGACGGGCGGGTCCGCATCCGCCAGGCCCGCCGCGCCGCCCGGCAGGACCTCGAAGCCCTCGAGAAGGAGGGCGACATGTCCGCCGACGAGCTGACCCGCGCCGAGAAGGAACTCGACAAGCTCACCCACAGCTACGAGGCCGAGGTCGACAAGGCGCTCGACGCCAAAGAGCAGGAGCTGCTGGAGGTCTAGCGGCCGCACGGCCGTCGGCCGCCGGGAGGTGCGTCGCTATCTTTGCCACCAACCGTGACCGGCGGGGGTGCAGGATGGGTAGGCAGGTCCCATCGAGGAGGATGAGCGCGTGAGCGACGACGCCCGCGGCGACAAGCCACAACGCGACCCTTCCGAGGGCGTGCGCCTGATCGGCGCCGACGAGGCGGCCGAGGCGGTGGAGCGCGGCGACGTCTCCCAACGGCTCCCCGACGCGGAGCCCCGCTTCGGCGATCGTCCGCCCGCGCCCGACGGGCCGCGTCCCGCGTTGCGCTTCCCGCTGACCGAGGCCGACGACGCCGCTACGTTCGTCCGGCCGGCGCCCGTGCCGGTGCAACCCCGTACCGAGGCCCCGGAGCTGTCGCACTGGGCCGGCTCGGCCGCCGAGGAGGTCCCGAACATGAGCCGTCGCGATCCGCTCGAGGGTGATGACCAAGGGTGGTCGTCGTTCTCGGGGCTGGGGCCTCGCTGGCGCGACGACGTCCCTCCTGTCGAGCCACCGCGGCGGCCCGCCGACCAGTGGGCGCCGCCCGACCCGGCGGCACCCGTCTACGAGGGCGAGGTCCCCGCCCCGCCGCCCGGCGGCCGGTCCGTCTTCGGCGACGCCCCTCCGGCGCCGACCTACGACGACGACGGCTACGCCGACGACACCTACGACGACGACCCGTACAGCGACGTCTACGCCGACGAGTACGAGGGCGACGAGTACTACCCCGACCAGTCCACCCGGGCCGCCCCAGACGAGGGCGCCTGGGCCGGTGGCCCGCCCCCCGGCGCCCCCGCGGGGGCCGGCGTGGCCGCCGGCGCCGCTGCGTTCGACGAGGCCGGCCGGCCCCGACGCGACCCGCGCCGCGCCGGCGGGGCGCCCAGGAGGGCGCGCAAGGGGTCCGACCGCGACCTGCGCACGGCGATCGGTGTCGGCGTCGTCATGATCGCCGTGGCCCTGGCGCTGCTCCACTTCGTGGGCCCGCTGGGCGGCATGATCCTGGTCGTCCCGATCCTGGGCTACGCCACCTACGAGTTCCTGACCAGCGCCGACAAGGCCGGCTTCGAGCCCCCCGTCTGGGTGGGCGTGGCGTCCGCGGTCGGCACGGCGATCGCCGCGTACAACTACGGCGAGGCGGCCATCCCGCTGGCGTTCGTCCTGACCGTGGCCGTGCTGTTCCTCTGGTACCTGATCGGTGCCGGCGACCAGCAGCCTGCCGCCAACATCGGCGTGACGCTGCTCGGTGCGGTGTGGATCGGGCTGTTCGGCTCGTTCGCCGCCCTGCTGCTCAGCATCCCCACCTACGGCGTGGGCTTCCTGCTCGTGGCGGTGATCCCAACCGTGGCCTACGACGTCGGGGGCCTGTTCGTGGGCCGCAGCGCCGGGTCGCGGGCCTTGTCGTCCGCCAGCCCCAACAAGACGATCGAGGGCCTGGCCGGCGGCATGTTCCTGGCGCTGGTCACCGGAGCGGTCTTCGGCGGCTTCGGCATGGCGCCGTTCGACGGCTGGGGCGACGGCCTGCTGATCGGCCTCGTGGTGGCCCTCGCCGCTCCGATCGGCGACCTGGCCGAGTCGCTCCTCAAGCGCGACCTCGACCTCAAGGACATGGGCAGCATCCTGCCCGGCCACGGTGGCCTGCTCGACCGGTTCGACGCCGTGCTCTTCGTCCTGCCCGCCATCTGGTACCTGGCCCGCGTGCAGGACTTCTTCGTCCTCTGACCCACTCGGGGTCGCCCGGCCGGTCCCGGGTCGCCCGACCCTGCCGGGCCTCCTGCGGGGCCCGGCCACTCCCGACCCTGCCGGGCCTCCTGCGGGGCCCGGCCACTAGGGTGGCGTGGTGGCCGTGACGACCGTCGCCATCGCGGGCTCCACCGGGTCGATCGGCACGCAGACGATCGACGTGGTCCGGGCCGAGCCCGAGCGCTTCGAGGTCGTCGCCCTCGCGGCCTGGTCCTCGGTCGACCTGCTGGCGGAGCAGGCCGCCGCCCTCCACCCCAAGCTGGTGGCACTGGGCGACCCGGCCCGCGTCGACGAGCTGGCCGCCCGGGTGCCGACGGGCACCGAGGTGCGCGCCGGCGTCGACGCCCTCGCCGAACTCGGCGCGGTCGCCGACGTGTGCGTGAACGCCGTGGTCGGCTTCGCCGGGCTACGCGTGACGCTGTCGGCCATCGCCGCCGGCCGCCGCCTCGCCCTGGCCAACAAGGAGTCGTTGATCGCCGGCGGCCCGGTCGTCCAGGCCGCCCTCGCCGGGCCGGGCGCCGGCCACATCGTGCCGGTCGACTCCGAGCACTGCGCCGTGCACATGTGCCTCGGCGCCAACGCCGGCGGCCGCGCCGACCGGGTGGCCCGAATCGTGCTCACCGCCAGCGGCGGCCCGTTCCGGGGGCGCACCCGGGGCGAGCTGGCCGACGTCACGATCGAGGATGCCCTCGCGCATCCGACGTGGTCCATGGGCCCGAAGATCACCGTGGACTCGTCCACGTTGATGAACAAGGGGCTCGAGGTGATCGAGGCGCACGAGCTCTTCGGCGTCGACTACGACCGGATCGAGGTGGTGGTCCACCCGCGCTCGATCGTCCACTCGATGGTCGAGTTCACCGATGGGGCCACCGTCGCCCAGCTGTCGATGCCCGACATGCGCCTGCCCATCGGCTACGCCCTGGCCTGGCCCGACCGCATCGCCACGCCGTTCGGCCGCCTGGACTGGACGACCGTCGGCGACCTCACGTTCGAGGCTCCCGATCACGAGGCTTTCCCTTGCCTGGGCCTGGCCTACGAGGCGGGCCGCACGGGCGGCACGGCGCCGGCCCTGCTCAACGCCGCCAACGAGGAGGCGGTCGCCGCCTTCCTCGCCGACCGCATCGGCTGGACGACGATCCCCGACGTCCTCAAATCCGTCCTCGACGGGCATGATGGGGGCCCCGCCGACAGCGTCGAGTCCGTCATCGACGCCGACCGCCGTGGCCGTGCCGAGGCCCGACGCCGCATCGACCAGATGGAGAGGTCCGCACAATGACCGACACGCACCGAGGCCCGCGCAGCCCCGACGCGTCGTCGTCCCCTGCGGACGAGACGACGGCGGCCAGGCCCGGCCATCCGGGCCCGGGCACGCCGCCGCCGCCCTACCCGGTGCCCCCCGGCGCCGGTGAGCAGACCGGCCCCGGCTGGCCGCCGGCCGGCCCCGGCGCAAACCGCCCGGGCCGCGCCGCCCCGCCCGGCTCCGACGACGAGCCCGGCTACGCCACCGGCGGCCTGCGCCTGGTGCTGGTGGTCTCCCTGGTGGCGCTGGCCACGTGGTCGTGGGGCTGGCCGATCCTCGCCATGATCGGCGGCGTCGTGGTGATGATCTTCCTCCACGAGCTGGGCCACTTCATGGCCGCCAAGTGGTCGGGCATGAAGGTCACCGAGTTCTTCATCGGCTTCGGCCCCCGCATCTGGTCGTTCCGGCGGGGCGAGACCGAGTACGGCCTCAAGGCCCTGCCGGCGGGCGCCTACGTCCGCATCATCGGCATGAACAACCTCGACGAGGTCCAGCCGACCGACGAGCCGCGCACCTACCGGCAGCAGTCCTTCCCCAAGCGCCTGCTCACCGTCTCGGCCGGCTCGCTGATGCACATGGTGCAGGCCTTCGTCCTGCTGGTCATCGCCCTCGGCCTGGTCGGGGTGCCGGGCGGCAGCGTCGTCGACACCGACGAGGCCGACGCCCGCTCGTGGGAGGTCACGGCGGTCACCGAGGACAGCGCCGCCGCCGAGGCCGGCCTGCGCACCGGCGACCACATCGTCGCCGTCGACGGCCGGGCCGTGTCCGCCCTGGGCGGCAACCTCAGCGACGTGGTGACCGGTTACGACGTCGGCGAGGAGGTCAGGTTCACGGTCGAGAACGACGGCGCCGAGCGCGCCGTCCGCGCTGAGCTCGGCGCCCGCCCGGCCGACGTGGCCGGCGGCACGCCCGGTTCGCCGTTCCTCGGCGTCGGCTCGGCGCCCGAGTACGACGACAGCCCGATCGGCCTCGGCCGCGCCATCGTCCGGGCGCCGGGTGAGATGGTCCGCTTCACCGGCGAGAGCCTCGGGGCGCTGGCGGGCTTCTTCAGCCCCGACGGTCTCGGCGACTTCGCCAGCAACGTGAACAACGCCAACGAGGACGCCGACCCCCCGGTTTCCGGGGGTGGCACGGCCGCCGAGTCCCGTGACGGCGAGGACAACCGGATGCTGTCGATCTACGGTGTCGTCCGGCTCGGCGCCGAGCTCGGGGAGCGGGGTGGGGCCGTCGCCTTCCTGTTGCTGTTCTTCCAGATCAACATCTTCATCGGCCTCTTCAACATGGTCCCCCTCCTGCCGTTCGACGGCGGGCATGCAGCCGTGGCGATCTACGAGCGCTTCCGCTCGCGTCGAGGCCGTCGGTACCACGCCGACATGGCCAAGCTGATGCCACTCACGTACGCCGTGGTCATGGCGATCGTGGTGCTCGGCGTCACCAGCATCTACCTCGACATCGTCAACCCCGTCGACCTGTAGGCGGAGCGGCCCGAGGGGCCGTCCAGAGAAGGACACACCACCAATGGAGCTCGGAGAGTCCTCGTACCCGCGGCGCAAGACGCGCCAGATCGCGGTCGGCAACGTCCTCGTGGGTGGGGACGCGCCGATCAGCGTCCAGTCGATGACGACGACCAAGACGGCCGACGTCGACGGCACGCTCCAGCAGGTCTACGACCTGGCCATGGCCGGCTGCGACATCGTCCGCTGCACGTGCAACGAGATCGAGGCCGCCGAAGGCCTGGCCCGCATCGTGCCCCGGTCGCCGGTGCCGATCGTCGCCGACATCCACCACCAGCACCGCATGGCCCTCGCCGCCCTCGAGGCCGGCGTCCACTGCCTGCGGCTCAACCCGGGCAACATCCGCAAGCCCGAGCACATCAAGCTGGTGGCGCAGGAGGCGAAGGACCGGGGCGTCCCGATCCGCATCGGCGTCAACGGGGGCTCGCTCGACCCCAAGCTGTACGCCAAGTACGGCGGCCGGGTGACGCCGGAGGCGATGGTCGAGTCGGCGCAGATCGAGCTGGCCTACTTCGAGGAGGTGGGCTTCGACGACGTGAAGATCTCGGTCAAGGCGTCGTCGGTCCCGCTGATGATCGAGGCGTACCGGCAGCTCTCCGACGCCGTCGACTACCCGCTCCACCTGGGCGTGACCGAGGCCGGGCCACTGCCCGGCGGCCTGCTGAAGGCCACCGCCGGCATCGCCACGCTGCTGGCCGAGGGCATCGGCGACACGATCCGCTACAGCCTCACCGCCGACCCGGTCGAGGAGGCCCGCGCCGGCCGCGCCCTGCTCGAGTCGCTGGGCCTGCGCGAGCGCAAGAACGTCGACCTCATCGCCTGCCCCTCCTGCGGCCGGGCCGAGATCGACGTCATCGAGGTCGCCGCCAAGGCCCAGGAGGCGTTCGGCGATCGCGAGATCCCGCTGCAGGTGGCGGTCATGGGCTGCGTCGTCAACGGGCCGGGCGAGGCCAAGGACGCCGACCTCGGCATCGCCGCCGGCCGCAAGCGCGGCCACCTGTTCGTCCGGGGGCAGAACGTCGCCGTTGTCCCCGAGGACGAGATGGTGCCTACGCTGGTCGAGTGGGCCGAGTACATCCACGAGCACGGCATCGATGCCGCCATCGAGCGGGCCGGCGCCTCCAAGGAGGCGGCCCGGCGCGAGGCCGAGCGCGACCGCGAGGCGCTCCTCGACGTCCAGGGTGCCGACGCCAACCACAGCGAGCAGCGCGTCGAGGTCATCCGCAAGCTCTCGTAGCGGGCGACACCAACTAGCGCGTGGCCGGCCGTAGGGTGGCCACATGGCGCGGCAGGTGGAACCCAGGAAGTCGACGAGCCTGAGCACCCGCGTGGTCATCGGCGTGGTGATCCTCGTGACGGCGTGGCTGGCGCTCCAGTTCGTCATCGGGGCCGTGTTCGCCCTGATCCGGGCGGCTCTGTTCGTCGCCCTGTTCGGCCTGATCGCCTGGGTCGTGCTGGTCGGCCCGCCCGACTTCCGTAAGCGTTGAAAATGCGCGCGGAGAGCGCGCGAACGGGCCGATGACGGTCGCCTCGATCCTGTAGTTTCAGGCGCACCATCCGAGCAGGACGCCCCCGCGGCGCGAGAGAAGCGATCCACAACGTCGTGCGTGCCCACCAGCACTCCTCCATGATCCGGAGCGGCCTCCTCGGGGTCGCCGCCCTCACCCTCCTCGCCGCCGTGAGCAGCAGCGGTTCCGAGCGCAGCGTCGACGAGGCCCGCACCGTGGCCGTCGTCGAGCAGGCCGCCCCGGCCGCCGCCTCCGGCGCCGAGGGCATCCGCGCCGTCGACTTCGGCGACGTCGCCCAGCCCGGTTCGGCGTGCAGCGACGGCCTACGCTTCGCCCCGCCGAGCGCCATCGACGTGTCCGGTGGCGTGAGCCAGGTCCTCGACCTGGCCCGGCTTACCCAGCTCACCGTCGACCCCGAGGTGACCTACGGCGACCTCGACGGCGACGGCGCCGAGGAGGCTGTCGTCCACGTGACGTGCGCCTACGGCGCCAACGGGTCGATCGACAGCCTGCACGTCTGGGACATCGACGGCGACCGGCTGGTCCACGTCGCCGGCCTCGACGAGCCCGGCGCCAGCACGAGCGGCGGCCGGCCGCCGGCGGTCGAGGGCGTCTCGGCCTCCGACGACGGCGTCACGGTGACCTGGTCGCACTACGCCGACGGCGACGCCAACTGCTGCCCGTCCGAGCAGGCCCGGCTCACCTACACGCTCGACGGTAACCGCCTCGAGGCGCAGGGCGACCCGGCCATCTCGCCCGTCCGCCCCTGACGCCCGCCTGCGACGGCCCGTAACCGGTCATTCCGGGAGCGGGCCGAGCAGTACGATCGGTCGCCCTATGGCCAAGGTCCTCACGTCGCAGGCCGACGACTTCCCCCGCTGGTACCAGGACGTCCTCGCCAAGGCGCAGCTCGCCGACAACGGCCCCGTGCGGGGGACCATCGTCATCCGACCGTACGGCTACGCGTTGTGGGAGCGCATGCAGGCCGAGGTCGACCTCCGTATCAAGGCGGCGGGCGCGGAGAACGCTTACTTCCCGCTGTTCATCCCCGAGAGCTACCTCAGGCGCGAGGCCCAGCACGTCGAGGGCTTCAGCCCCGAGCTGGCCGTCGTCACCCACGGAGGCGGCAAGCCGCTCGACGAGCCCATCGTGGTCCGCCCGACCAGCGAGACGGTGATCGGCGAGTACATGGCCAAGTGGGTGCAGTCCTACCGCGACCTGCCCTTGCTGCTGAACTGCTGGAACAACGTCGTGCGATGGGAGTTGCGGCCCCGCCTCTTCCTGCGCACCACCGAGTTCCTCTGGCAGGAGGGCCACACCGCCCACGCCACCCGCGAGGACGCGGTCGCCTACGCCGAGCAGATCCTGCGCGAGGTGTACGCCGACTTCATGGTGAACGTGCTCGCCATCCCGGTGCTCACCGGCCGCAAGACGCCGTCCGAGCGCTTCGCCGGCGCCATCAACACGATGACGTGCGAGGCGATGATGCGCGACGGCAAGGCCCTGCAGATGGGTACCAGCCACGAGCTCGGGCAGAACTTCGCCCGGGCGTTCGACATCGATTACCTCGACGCCGAGGGCAGCCAGCAGCTGTGCTGGACGACGTCGTGGGGCAGCTCGACGCGCATGGTGGGCGGGTTGATCATGACCCACGGCGACGACTCGGGCCTGGTGGTCCCGCCCCGCCTCGCCGCCACGCAGGCGGTCGTGCTCCTGGTGAAGGACGCCGGCGACGCTGCCGCCACCGCCCGGTCCCTCACCGACGAGCTGTCGGCCACGGTCCGGGCCCGGCTCGACGACCAGGTGGCGCAGAGCTTCGGGCGCCGGGCCACCGACTGGGAGCTCAAGGGCGTGCCGGTCCGGGTCGAGGTCGGCCCGCGCGACCTGGCCGACGGGCTCGCCACCGTCGTCCGCCGCGACACGGGGGAGAAGCGGCAGGTGGCGCTGGCCGAGGTGAAGGCGACGGTCGAGCGCCTGCTGGAGACGGTCCAGGCCGACATGCTGGCCGCCGCCACCGCGTTCCGTGACGACCACGTCGCCGAGGCGTCGACGTTCGACGAGGCCGTCGAGGCGTCCCGCACGGGGTTCGCGAAGGTGCCGTACGACCTCGTCCGGGGCGACGAGGGCGAGAAGCGCCTGGCCACCGAGTCGGCCACGGTCCGCTGCGTGCAGCGGGCCGACGGCTCGCTGCCGGCCGAGGACGACGAGGCCGACCTCGTCGCCTTCGTCGGTCGCTCGTACTGACCGGCGGTCCCGTACCGCGCGTGCACCGACGCCGCGAGCGGTGGTGGAGCACCGCCGCATCGCGTGGCGCTGGCTATACTCCAGCGTCCGTTCCGTTCGATGTTCGATTGGGAGGCGTGGGCTGGGGCCCACGCCTTTCGTATGAGACCAGGAGGTGCAGCAGCTATGAGCGTCGCCGATCGCGTGCGTGAGCTCGTGCTGCCCGTCCTGGCCGAGCGCCAGCTCGAGCTGTACGACGTCGAGATGGCGGGCCCCGTCCTACGGGTGGTCGTCGACGGCGTCGACGGCGGCGCCCTCGACATGGCCGCCGTGGCCGACGCCACCCGGGCCGTGTCCCGGCTGCTCGACGAGGTCGACCCGATCTCCGGGCGCTACACGCTCGAGGTCACCAGCCCCGGCCTCGAGCGCAACCTGCGCCTCCCGCAGCACTTCGAGCGGGCGGTCGGCGAGAAGGTGAAGATCAAGACGGTCGCGGAGGTCGAGGCCGGGCGCCGGGTCGAGGGCATCCTCGAGGCGGCCGACCCCTCGGGCATCGCCGTGCGTACCGACGGTGGCGAGGGCGATCCGGTCAGGCGCGTGGCCTACGACCAGATCGTGCGGGCACGAACCGTCTTCGAATGGGGCCCGGCGCCGAAGCCGGGCGGTGGTGGTGGCAAGTCGGGCCGACGACCCACCACGGCGGGCACGAGCGACGAGAAGAGGGAACGCAAGGTATGAGCAATCCCGAGATGATGGAAGCGCTGCAGGCGCTCGCCGCCGAGAAGGGCATCTCGGTCGACGCCCTCATGGCGGCCCTCGCCGACGCGCTCGAATCGGCGTACAAGCGCATGCCCGGCGCCTATGAGTACGCCTGGGTCACCATCGACCCCACCAACTTCGAGATCCGCGTCTTCGCGCAGGAGATCGACGACGACGGCGAGCCCTTCGGTCCCGAGCTCGACGTCACCCCGAAGGACTTCGGCCGCATCGCCGCCCAGACGGCGCGCCAGGTCATGACCCAGCGCATCCGCGAGGCCGAGCGTGAGCTCCGCTACGAGGAGTACGCCGGCCGCGAGGGCGACATCGTCACCGGCACGGTGCAGCAGGGCGACAGCCGCTACACGCTGCTCAGCCTGGGCCCGGTCGAGGCGCTGCTGCCGCAGGCCGAGCAGGTCCCGCACGAGCGGCCCGAGGCCAACACCAGGCTCAAGGCCTACATCGTCGAGGTGCGCCGCACCTCGAAGGGCCCGCAGATCGTCGTCTCGCGCACGCACCCGGGCCTCATCCTCGAGCTGTTCAAGCTCGAGGTCCCGGAGATCGCCGACGGCGTGGTCGAGATCAAGGCCTGCGCCCGCGAGCCCGGGCACCGCACGAAGATCGCCGTCTGGTCGAACGACAACAACGTCGACCCGGTCGGCGCCTGCGTCGGCGCCCGTGGCGCCCGTGTGCGCCAGGTCGTCAACGAGCTGCGGGGCGAGAAGATCGACATCGTCCCGTTCTCCGACGACCCGTACGAGTTCGTCGCCAAGGCGCTGTCGCCCGCCAAGGTCAAGGAGGTCCGCATCGACGAGTCGACGGGCGTGGCCGAGGTGATCGTGCCCGACTACCAGCTGTCGCTCGCCATCGGCAAGGAGGGGCAGAACGCCCGCCTCGCCGCCCGGCTGACCGGCTGGCGCGTCGACATCAAGAGCGAGACGCAGCTCGCCGAGGAAGAGGCCTACCAGCAGCAGGACTGGGCCGAGGGCGAGTGGGTCGTCAACGCCGAGACCGGTGAGCAGGTGTGGCAGCCCGCCGAGGGCGGCCCCGCCATGTCGGCCGAGCAGTGGGAGCAGGGCGGCGGCGACGAGGACGCGCCCGAGGGCGAGCCCGCCCCCGAGGCGGCCGCGACCGCCGACGCAACGGACGAGGCCGAGGCTGCACCCGCGGCCGAGGCTGCGGCCGCGGCCGACGCTGCGCCCGCGGCCGAGGTTGACGAGCCCGCGACCGAGGGCGCCGACGAGAGCGAGAAGGCCACCGCCGACGCCCGTGCCGGCGGCGGCGAGTCGGGCGGCGACGCCTGACGGGGGCCGCTGCGCCGATCCGCACCTGTGTCGGGTGCCGGCGCCGCGCCCCGCAAAGCGAGCTCGTCCGCTACGCCCGGGGACCCGACGGAAAGCCCGTGGAGGGCCGTACACTGCCGGGGCGCGGGGCGTGGCTGTGCAAGGACACGCTCGATGCGTGTCGGGGGTTGGCCGACCGACGCAAGGCGTTCGACAGAGCGTTGCGCGTTGCCGACCGGCGCCCGAGCCGGCGCTGATCCCCACGGCGCCAACATCCCAACCAACGGCGTTCGTGCCGGTCGGGCGGGGTGCGCGAGTATGGGGAGCTGCGATCGTCACCGTGAGGTGCACGGTTCGCGCCCATTGAAGGACTGAAGGGCTGGTCACAGAGAACTTGGCAGCGAAGATCAGGGTCCACGAGCTCGCCAGAGAGCTCGGGCTCACCAACAAGGAATGCCTCGACCTGAGCCTGGACCTGGGCATCGGGGTCAAGACGCATTCGTCGGGCATCGAGGAAGCCCAGGCCGACCGCGTGCGTCGGCGCGCCAAGCGTGACGGCTTGGTGCGCGACCAGCAGCCGGCCGAGGCCCCCGAGCCCTCCGGCGCGCCCGCCCCGGCGCGCGGCGACGGTGCCGGCCGTGGTGGCCGCAACCGTCCCGAGCAGCCGGCCGCCGCTGCGACCGCCCCCTCCACCGCTCCCGCCCCCGACCGTCCCGACGCCCCCTCCGGGGGGCCAGGCGACCGTCAGCAGGGCGACCGCGACCGTCCCGCCGCCCGCGGCGACATGCCCGTGCCGCGCAGCGCGCCTCCCCGGCCGCCGGCCGACGGCCCGCCGCGCCCGACCACCCCACCGCCGCGGCCGCGTCCCTCGACGCCGCCGCCCCCGCCGCCCAACCGCATCGGTGCCGCCCCGCCCAACCGGCTGGTGACGTCGTCCGGTAGCGGCGCACCGCCGCGTCCGCCCCGCCCCGCCGAGGGCGAGGCTGCCGTGCGGCCAGCGGCCGCCGCCGCGTCCGCCGGTGCCCCCGAGGCCCCGGCCCGCCCGACGCCGCCGTCCGACCGCCCGGCTCCGGCCGGCGACCGCCCGGCCGCCCGGGCACCGCGACCCCCGCGTCCGCCGGCGCCTCCCGGCCGGCCCACGCCGGCCCCGCCGAGCCGCCCGGCCCCGCCGGCCGGCAACCGGCCCACGGCCCCGCCGCCAGGCGGGCGTAGCTCCGGTGGCCCGAGTGGCTCCGGCGGCGGTGCGCCGCGTGGTGCCGGGAGTTCCGCTCCCGCGTCGACGCCTCCGACGTCCGAGTCCGGCAAGCCGATCCCGCCGCCCCCCGGGCCGCCGGTGTCGGGCTCCGGCAAGCCGATCCCGCCGCCGCCCGGCCTGGGTGGCCGCGGGCCCGCGCCCTCGCGCCAGCGTCCCGGTGGTCCCCCCGGCGGTCGTAGCCGCCCCGGTGGCCCGCCCGCTGGCGGCGGTGGCGCCCCCCGCTTCGGCGGTGGCGGTGGCGGCGGAGGAGGCCGTCCCGGTGGCGGTGGTGGTGGCGGCTTCGGTGGTGGTGGCCCCGGTGGTGGCTTCGGTGGCGGCGGTGGTCGCCCCGGTGGCGGTCCCCGTGGCGGCCAGCGGCCCCCGCGCCGACGCGGTCGTCGCCGTCGCAGCCGCGAGGAGCTCCAGCCGATGGAGGCGCCGAGCTACACGCCGGCCTCCGCGCCCGTCCCCGCCGGGACGATCGTGGTCGAGCGCTCCTCGACCCCGCAGGACCTCGGCCCCAAGCTCAACCGCACGGCCGCCGACGTCGTCCGCTTCCTCATGCAGCAGGGCGAGATGGTCACGGCGACCCAGTCGCTGAGCGACGACATGATCGAGCTGTTCGCCGCCGAGATCGGGGCGGAGATCCGCCTCGTCGACCCCGGCGAGGAGCAGGAGGTCGAGCTCCAGAAGCGCCTCGGCGTCGAGGAGCTGTTCGACGACGCCGACTACGAGGACTACGAGCCCCGTGCGCCGGTGATCACGGTCATGGGCCACGTCGACCACGGCAAGACGAAGCTGCTCGACCGCATCCGCGACGCCAACGTCGTCGCGGGGGAGGCCGGCGGCATCACGCAGCACATCGGTGCCTACCAGGCCGTCTCCAACGGCCGGCCCATCACCTTCATCGACACCCCGGGCCACGAGGCGTTCACCGCCATGCGGGCCCGAGGCGCCGAGGCGACCGACATCGCCGTGCTGGTGGTGGCTGCCGACGACGGCGTCATGCCCCAGACGGTCGAGGCGTTGAACCACGCCAAGGCCGCGCAGGTGCCCATCGTCGTGGCGATCAACAAGATCGACCGCGAGGGCGCCAACATCGACCGGGTCAAGCAGCAGCTCTCCGAGCAGGGCCTGATCCCGAGCGACTGGGGTGGCGACACCGAGATGGTGCCCGTGTCGGCCCTGCAGGGCCTCGGTGTCGACGAGCTGCTCGAGACGCTGCTCGTCGTGGCCGACCTGCAGGACCCGCCGATCGCCGCCGACCCCGACGGCCGCGCCGCCGGCGTCGTCCTCGAGTCGTACCTCGACGTGGGCCGTGGCCCCGTGGCGACCGTGCTGGTCCAGCGCGGCACGCTCCGGGTCGGCGAGCCCCTCGTCGCCGGTGCGGCGTGGGGCCGGGTCCGGGCCCTGATCACCTACACGGGTGAGCAGGTCAAGGAGGCCGGCCCGTCGGTGCCGGTCCAGGTGCTCGGCCTCGACGAGGTCGCCGACGCCGGCGACACGTTCGTCATCGCCCCCGACGAGAAGACGGCCCGGTCCGTCGCCTCGACCCGTGAGCACTGGCAGCGCATCGCCAACCTCGGCCGCGAGGCCGCGGTCAACAGCGGCGGCGCCAAGCTCGAGGACATCTTCAACCAGATCCAGCAGGGCGACGTCGCCACGCTGAACCTGATCGTGAAGGCCGACGTGAACGGCTCCCTCGAGGCGCTCACCGAGGCACTGCGCAAGCTCGAGCGCGACGACGTCAAGCTGGCCTTCGTCCACCGTGGCGTGGGCGGCATCACCCAGTACGACGTCCAGCTGGCCGCCACGTCGAGTGCGACCATCATCGGCTTCAACGTGCGGCCCGACCGCTCGGCCCGCGAGATGGCGCAGGCCGAGGGCGTCGAGATCCGCAACTACGAGGTCATCTACCAGATCCTCGAGGACATCGAGAACGCCCTGCTCGGCCTCCTGCAGCCCGAGTACGAGGAAGTGGTCACCGGCGAGGCCGAGGTCCGCGAGATCTTCTCGGTGCCCCGGGTGGGCAAGATCGCCGGTTGCTACGTCACGAACGGCACGATCACCCGGAACTCGAAGGTCCGCTTCCTCCGGGACGGCGCCATCATCTGGAAGGGCACCGTCTCGTCGTTGCGCCGCTTCAAGGAAGACGCTCGCGAGGTCCAGCAGGGCTTCGAGTGCGGTATCGGCCTGTCGGACTTCCAGGACCTGAAGCAGGGCGACATCATCGAGACGTTCGAGGAGCGGGAGATCCCCCGCACCTGAGTCTGCCCGTGTCGCGGGTCGGGCGCCTCCGGGCGCCCGACCCCGGCCGGAATACGCTGGGCGGCGTGCACGTCGCCGCCGTCCGGTTCGAGTTGTACCTGCGCGACTGCCGGTCCCTGAAGGCGAAGCGGGCGGTGGTCCGGCCGGTGGTCGAGGGCTTGCGCCGGCGACACCGGGTATCCGTGTCCGAGGTGGCGCACCAGGACCAATGGCACCTGGCCACGATCGGGGTCGCCGCGGTGGCCCCGTCGCAACGTCACCTGACCGAGATCCTCGACGAGGCCGAGCGCTTTGTGTGGTCGTTCCCGGAGGTGGAAGTGCTGAGCACCAACCGCAGCTGGCTCGAGGAGGAGCAGTCGTGAGCCGTCGCACGCGCCGGGGCAACACCGCCCGCGACTATCCGCGCACCGCCCGCCTCAACCACCTCGTGCAGGAGATCGTCGCCGAGGAGATCGAGCGCATCGACGACGACCGCCTGGGCCTGTTCACGGTCGTCGCCGTCGACGTCGAGGCCGACCTGCACACCGCGGTCGTCTGGTACAGCGCCCTCGGTGCCTCCGACGACCCGGAGGACACCGAGATCACCGGTGCCCTGGCCGAGCACCGGCCGCGGCTGCAGGCCGCGATCGCCCGCCAGGCCCGTATCAAGCGGACGCCCGAGCTGTCGTTCCGGACCGACACCGTGATCCGGCAGGCCGAGCGGGTGGAGTCGATCCTGCGCGACATCGCCGACGAGCCGCCCGTCGCCCCCGGCACCGGGCCCGACGCCCCGCCCACGGTCGCCTGAGCGTGGCGCGGGGCTCCTCGTCCGCCCGCCCGGACGTCCACGGCGTCGCCGTCGTGGACAAGCCGGCCGGGTGGACGTCCCACGACGTCGTGGCGAAGTCCCGAGGCCTGCTCGGCACCCGCAAGGTCGGCCACGCCGGGACGCTCGACCCCGACGCCACGGGCGTGCTCGTCCTCGGCGTCGGGGCCGCCACCCGCCTCCTCACCTACCTGTCCGGCCACGACAAGGCCTACACCGGCGAGGTCGTCCTCGGGACGGCCACGTCGACGCTCGACGCCTCCGGCGAGGTCACGGGCACGTGGGACATGGCGGCGACCGCGCTCGACGACGTGCGGGAGGCGGCCGCCGGGCTGACCGGCGCCATCCTCCAGGTGCCGCCGATGGTGTCGGCCAAGAAGGTGGGCGGCCAGCGGCTCCACACACTGGCCCGCCAGGGCGTCGAGGTCGAACGCGCCCCGGTGCCCGTCAGCGTGTCCCGGTTCGACGTGGGCGAGGCCGTGGCGCCCGGCGTGTTCCCGATCGCCGTGACGTGCTCGTCGGGAACCTACGTCCGGTCCCTGGCCGCGGACCTGGGGACCGCCCTCGGCGGCGGCGCCCACCTACGGAACCTGCGGCGGACGTCCGTGGGCCCGTTCGGGCTGGCCGAGGCCGTGGCGCTTGAGTCCCTGGCCCCCGAGGCGCTGCTGCCGCCGGTGGAGGCCCTCCGGGGCCGCGACCGGACCGTCGTGAAGGACGACCTCGCCGCCGCGGTCGGCCACGGGCGCGTCCTGCCCGCGGCCGAGCTGGGCGTGGAGGGCGACGGGCCGTGGGCGGTCGTCTCGGCGGAGGGGGCGCTGCTCGCCGTCTACGTCGCCCACCGCGACGGGCTGGTGAAGCCGGGCGTCGTGCTCGCCCCACCGGCCCCGTAGGGTGCGCGGCGTGCGCCTCCGCGACATCGTCACGCGGATCGCCGACGCCGCCCGGTCGCCGCGATCGACCTCCGGGCGCAGCGCACCCGGCCGCCGCCGCGGCCGTGGTCCGGCCCGTCCAGCCGCCGGCGACGGCGTCCTGATCGGGTACACGCCCGACCGGGACGGCGAGGCCGACCCCGGCGAGGTCGTGTGGACCTGGGTGCCCTACGAGGACGACCCGTCGCAGGGCAAGGACCGGCCGGTCGTCGTCATCGGGACGGCCGGGCCCCGGCTCGCGGTCGTGCCGCTGTCCAGCAGGGACCACCCCGGCAAGGTGGCGGTCGGCTCGGGCGCCTGGGACGGCGCGGGCCGGCCCAGCTACGCCGACGTCGACGGGGTGCTGAGCGTGGCCCCCGGCGACGTGCGCCGGGAGGGCTCCACGCTCGGCCGCCGCCAGTTCGACGCCGTCGTGGCCGGCGTCCGCCGCCACCACGCCGACCTCGGCTGACGCCTACCCGGCCGCCCTGCGCCGGGCGCGGTAGGCGCGCGTCTTGGCGATGCTGCCGCAGCCCCGGGCGCCGGGGCCGGCGGTCATCGAGCACCAGGCCCGGCGGCCGTTCCGGCTGCTGTCGTAGAACGCCCACCCGCAGTCGGGGCAGGCCCGTAGCCGCCACCAGGTGCCGTCCCGCACGGCACCGACGACCAGGGTGAGCAGGGCCGACTCGGTCGTCACGGGGTCCGGCACGAGCCGCAGGGCCGGCCCGCTCGGCGGGGCGGCGTCCGTCCCGGCGGACGTGCCCGGTGGTGGGGCCGTGACCTCGGGCCGGAGTCGGAGCGTGGCGAGGCGGCCCTGCAACGACGTCGGGCGGCTCGGGCCGAGGGCGGCGCGCAGCTCGTCGCGGAGGCGGCGGAGGGCGTCGACGCCCACACCAGGGCCCGGCGGCGGGACGCCTGGGAGCGTCGCCCCCCACCGCTCGGGGTCGGCGGCGAGGGCGGGGAGGTGGTCCTCGGCGACGCGGGTCTCGTTGGGCAGCTCCCAGGTGTTGAGGAAGGCCCGCACGACCTCCAGCTCCTCGGTCATGTTCACCAGCGTACCGTTTCAACGGTTGCGCGTCGCTCCCAAGATGTTTACCGTTCATAGTCATGAGTAGTCACACATTGGCGTGGAGGGGCGTCGAGCCGACGCGGGTCGAGGGCGCCGTCGTCCGGCTGGGCGACGACCGGCTGGATGCCCGGGGCACGAGCCTGACGGGGGAGTACGCCCTCGACTGGCGGCTCTCGACCGGCGCCGAGTTCGTGACGCGACGGCTGTCGGTCCGCCTGCGCGACGACGGCGGGGCCCGGGCGCTCGAACTGGGCCGGTCGGAGGCCGGCGTGTGGACGGCGGTCCGCCGTGAGGGCGGCGGGGAGGAGCCGCTCGACACGTCCGGCCTCGACGGCGCGGCGCTCGACTGCGACCTGGCCCTGTGCCCGTTCACGAACACGATTCCGATCGTGCGTCACGGGCTCGTCGGGGGCGATGGGCGCACCGCCGAGCTGGTCATGGCGTGGGTCTCGGTGCCCGACCTGTCCCTCCACGCGTCGCCGCAGGCGTACACGGCGGTGGCGGTGGACGACGACCACACGGCCCGGGTCGCGTTCGCGGGCGAGGGGTTCGCGGCGACGCTCGTCGTCGACGGCGACGGGTTCGTCGTGGACTACCCCGGGATCGCCTCGCGGCTGGGCTGACCCGCCGGCTGGAGGCGGAGGCCCATGGCGATCAGCGGCCCGGCCGTCAGGGCGAACACGGCGGTGCCGACGCCCAGGGCGCCGCCGAGGACCCAGCCCAGCACGAGCGTCGTGGCCTCGATGACCACGCGGGCCACCACCAGCGGCGTCCGCCGGTCGGTGGCGACGAGCATCACCATCTCGAGCGGCCCCACGCCGATGTCGGCCCGGACCACCAGGGCCACGCCCAGGCACACGACCGGCACCGACACGGCGTACAGCGCCACGCGGGCCAGCAGGGTGCCCGGCTCCTCCAGCGCCGCCAGCGTGAGGTCGACCGCCACGCCCACGCCGAACATCGTCGTGAGGTTGCCCCAGCCCGGCAGGCGGCCGAACGGCACGCACGCCGCCAGCACGATCACCGTGAGCAGGGCGCCCGACTGGCCGACCGTGATGTCGGCCAGGTCGGACACGGCGGTGGTCAGCACGTCCCACGGCGTCACACCGACGCTGGCCCGGATCATGCCCGCGGCCCCGACCCCGATGAGCACGGCCCCCAGCGTGGAACGGAACAGCGTCCGGGGCGTCAGCGGGTTCGTCTCGACGCGGCGGAATCGCACGGCCCCAGTGCACCAGCGGCCGCCGGCGCGTCACAACCGCGAAACCAACCACCTCCGGCGGCCTCACCGGTAGGGTCCACACCGTCCGCCCGGAAGGGAGCACCACCATGGACGCCGCGCCCGCTGACGTGCCCGACGACGTGCCCGAGCTGCCGGCCACCCCGCAGATCGCCGACTCGCTCATCGACCTGATCGGCGACACGCCACTGGTCCGGATGAACCGGGTCACGGAGGGCCTGGCCTGCACGGTCGTGGCCAAGCTGGAAATGCTCAACCCGGGCGGCAGCGTCAAGGACCGGCCGGCGCTCGCCATGATCGAGCACGCCGAGGCCGAGGGCCTGCTGAAGCCCGGCGGTACGATCGTCGAGCCCACCTCGGGCAACACCGGCGTCGGCCTCGCCATCGTCGCCGCCCAGCGGGGCTACCAGTGCATCTTCGTGGTGACCGACAAGGTGGCGCCGGAGAAGGTCCACCTGCTGGAGGCGTACGGCGCGCGCGTCGAGGTGTGCCCCGTGGCGGTCGCCCCCGACGACCCGCAGTCGTACTACTCGGTGGCCGAGCGGCTGGTGCGCGAGACGCCGGGCGCGTTCCGCCCCAACCAGTACGCCAACCAGTGGAATCCCTGGTCGCACGGGCAGTCGACCGGCCCCGAGCTGTGGCGCCAGACCGCCGGCCGGATCACGCACTTCGTGGCCGGCGTCGGCACCGGCGGGACGATCACCGGCGTGGGGCGCTACCTCAAGTCCATGTCGGACACCGTGCAGGTGATCGGGGCCGACCCCGCCGGCTCGGTGTACTCGGGCGGCTCGGGACGTCCGTACCTGGTCGAGGGTATCGGCGAGGACTTCTGGCCGACCACGTACGACCCCTCCGTCGTCGACCGGGTCGTACCGATCAGCGACGAGGACAGCTTCCTCATGGCCCGTCGGGTGACCTGCGAGGAGGGCCTGCTCATCGGCGGCTCCGGCGGGACGGCCGTGGCCGCCGCGCTCGAGGTTGCCACCGACCTCGGGCCGGACGACCTGGTCGTCGTGCTGATCCCCGACTCGGGGCGGGGCTACCTGTCGCGTGTGTTCGACGAGAGCTGGATGGCCGGCTACGGCTTTGTCCGGGGTGGCGACCACACGGTCGCGAACCTCCTGGAGGCTCGGACCGACGAGATCCCGCCGCTGGTCTACGTGGGGCCCGAGGACACGGTCGAGAGAGCCGTCGACCTCATGGGCGAGTACGGGGTCTCGCAGGTCCCGGTGGCCAAGGGCGACATGCCGCTGGCGGCCGCCGAGGTCGTCGGCGCCGTCGACGAGCTGGCCCTCATGGACCTCGCCTACCGCGACCCCCAGGTCATGGGACAGCCGGTCGAGAAGGTGATGGGGGCGCCGTTGCCGACGATCGGCGTGGGCCAGCCCATCGCCCTGGCCGTGGAGCTGCTGGACCGGGCGCCGGCGCTCGTCGTCCTGGCGGGAGGCCGCCCGACCAAGGTCCTCGCCCGCACCGACGTCCTCGAGTACCTGACCCAGGTGGCGGAAGGGAGCCGATCGTGACCGAGTTCGTCAACGCCGACGAGCGGTTCTCCGACCAGGACCACCTCGACGCCAAGGGAGTCCATACAGATCGGCACCCGCAGCACGTCGGGCGGGCGAGAACAGGTGCCGATCTACATGGATTCGAGACCCGGGCCATCCACGCCGGCCAGGCGCCGGACCCCGGCACAGGGGCGGTCGTGCCGCCGCTGTCCCTGTCCACGACCTTCGCCCAGCGGGCGGTGGGGAACCACCAGGGCTTCGAGTACGGGCGGTCCGGCAACCCCACCCGCGCCGCACTGGAGGCCTGCGTGGCATCGCTGGAGGGCGCCCGCCACGGCCTGGCGTTCGCCTCCGGCCTGGCCGCCAGCGACGCCGTCCTGCGGCTCCTGGGCCCGAACGAGGGCGTCGTGCTCGGCGACGACGCCTACGGGGGGACCTACCGGCTGATCGCCCGGGTCGCCGGCCCGACGGGAACGCCGTGGCAGGCTGTCGACCTGCGCGATCCCGCCCGGCTGGCGAGCGACTGGCCGGTGGGCACACGCCTGGTGTGGGCGGAGACGCCCACGAACCCGGCGCTGGCGGTCGTCGACATCGCCGCCGTGGCGGAGATCGCCCATGACCACGGCGCCCTGCTGGTGGTCGACAACACGTTCGCCACGCCGTACCTGCAGCAGCCGCTGGCCCTCGGCGCCGACGTCGTCGTCCACTCGTCCACGAAGTACCTGGGCGGGCACTCCGACGTCGTGGGCGGGTTCGCCGCCGTGAACGACGACGGCCTGGCCGAGCGGCTCGCCTTCCTGCAGAACGCAGTGGGGGCGGTCCCGTCGCCGTTCGACTGCTACCTGGTCATGCGTGGCGTGAAGACGCTGGCCGTCCGCATGGACCGTCACTGCGACAACGCCCGGGCCGTGGCCGACCTCCTGGCCGCCCACCCTGCCGTCGAGGCCGTGATGTGGCCCGGCCTGCCCGTCCACCCCGGCCACGACGTGGCCAAGCGGCAGATGCGCGACTTCGGCGGCATGGTGTCGTTCGTCGTCCGGGGCGGCGAGCCCGCCGCCCTGCGGGTCGTCGAGGCGACCGAACTGTTCACGCTGGCCGAGTCGCTGGGGGCGGTGGAGTCCCTCATCGAGCACCCGGCCCGCATGACGCACGCCTCGGCGGCCGGCTCGCCCCTCGCCGTCGAGCCCGGGCTCGTGCGCCTGTCCGTCGGTATCGAGACCGCCTCCGACCTGGTGGAGGACCTCCGGCGGGCGCTGACCGCCGTGTGACTTCGGCCACCGGTCGGCTTGACCGGCGGGCCAAGAGGTTACGGTCGGTAAGGGCCGGTGAAGGCCGTCCCGGGTGGCGACGGCGGGCCGAGCGGTAGACGACCGCGCCTGGGGGCGCGCGACGAGGGGGACCGATGATCGACAGTGAGGCCTGGGGGTCCGAGCTGGCGAGTTGGGACGCACTGACGTTCCTGCTCGTCGCGTTCGGGGTGGTGGTCGTACTGCTGCTGGTGTTCGGGCGGGGGAGCGCGCTGGAGCGCGTCCCCGACGCTCTGGAGCGCCTGACCGGCCTGCCCGGGTGGGCCGTGGCGACGTTCGGCACGGCGGCGTTCGGCCTGCTCGTGGCCGGCGAGGGGTTCTACAGCGACGTCTGGTGGCACATCGCGTTGGGGCGCGACAAGGCGCTCATGACCGCCCCGCACACATCGATCGTCGTCGGGTTGGGCCTGATCTTCCTGTCGTCCGCGGTCGGGATCGTCGCCGCCACCGCCACGGGCGTCGACACGCCGCTGCGCTGGAGGGCGTTGCGGGTGCCGTGGTCGACGCTGCCGCTGGCGGTACTGGGGGCCTCGGCGCTGGGCGGGTTCCCGCTCGACGAGCTGTGGCACCAGCAGTACGGCATCGACGTGACCATGTGGAGCCCGACCCACATGCTGATGATCCTCGGCGCCACCTTCACGCCGCTGGCCGCCTGGCTGGTGCTGGCCGAGGCGGGCGTGTCGCCCCGGGGGTCGATCCCGGCGCGGCTTGCCCACCTGGTGGCCGCCGGGCTCACGATCCTCGGCCTCTCGGCCCCGCAGGCCGAGTTCGAGTTCGGCGTGCCGCAGTTCCAGCAGATGTTCCTGCCGCTGCTGGTCACGATCGTCGCCGGCTTCACGTTCGTGGTCGTCCGGCTGGCGTGCGGTCCGGGCCGGGCGCTCGCCCTCGGCGTGGTGATGGCGGCGGCCCGCATGGGCATCCTCGCCGACCGCGGCGAGGCCATCGACACCCGGGCCGGCGGGGTGTACATCGTGTCAGCCGTGGTGGTCGAGGTCGTCGCCCTCGCGCTGGGCACCGGCCGGCGCCTGCGCTTCGCCGTGGCGTCCGGCGTGGGCGTGGGAACGCTGGGCCTGGCCGGGGAGTGGTGGTGGAACCAGGGCGCCCACCAGCCGTGGACCACGAACCTGCTGCCCGACGCCGTGATCCTCAGCGCTGCGGTGGGGGTCGGCGTGGCGCTCGTCGGCGCCGCCTTCGCCGGCGTGCTGGCGGGGGAGCCTCCGCAGGCGGGGCGACGGCTGCCCACGACCGCCGTCGCGCTGGGTGGCGCCGCCGTCCTCGTCGCCCTGGCCCTGCCCATGCCGCGACCGGTGGGGGACGTCGTCGCCGACCTCACCGTCGAGCCGTCCGGGGACACGGGCGACATCGAGTGGGCGCAGCTGCGGGTGCGCCTCGATCCGGACGACGCCGCCGCCGATGCCCGCTGGTTCCAGGCGATGAGCTGGCAGGGCGGCGGCATGGTGATCGCCGCGATGGAGCGGGTGGGCCCCGGCGAGTACGCCACCGAGCGGGCGGTCCCCGTCAACGGCCGATGGAAGACCGTGCTGCGGCTGCACCGGGGCGGCGAGATGATGGCCGTGCCCGTCTACCTGCCGGCCGACCCCGAGATCGGCGAGCCGGAGGTCCCGGCCGGGAATCGACAGGTCACGTTCGGGCCCGAGCAGGACTTCCTGCTGCGGGAGACGACGGACGGCGACGCCTGGTTCGCCTGGGTCGTCCATGCCCTGCTCGCCGGGGTCGCGGCCGCCTGGGTGGCGGTGTTCGTCCGGGCCTCGTCCCGCATCAGGGCGCGCGCCGCGGATGTCCCGCGCGTCGCGGCCTTGGGTACGCTCCGCCGCGATGGAGGTGCTGCGTGACCAGTCCGCCTGCCCCCGCCCCCCGGCCGGCACCGCGGTCACCATCGGGGCCTACGACGGCGTGCACCTCGGGCACCGGGCCGTCATCTCGGAGGTTCGCCGGCGGGCCGCCGAGGCCGGCCTGGCCAGTGCCGTCGTCACGTTCGACCGGCACCCCGCGTCGGTGGTCCGGCCCGACTCGGCGCCCCTGCTCCTGACCGACATCGAGCAGAAGGTCGAGCTCCTGGCCGAGACCGGCGTCGACTATTGCCTGGTCGTGACGTTCGACGAGGCCCGCAGCCTCGAGAGCGCCGAGGACTTTGTCGGCGAGGTCATCGTCGACTGCCTCAACGCCCGCGTGGTGGTCGTCGGCGAGGACTTCCACTTCGGGCGGGGCCGGGCCGGCAACGTCCCGCTGCTGCGCAAGCTCGGCGCCGAGGCCGGCTTCGCCGTCGAGGGGATGGGCCTGCTCGGCGTCGACGGCGAGCAGGCTCCCGAGGGCGAGCAGGTGTCGTCGACCCGCATCCGCCGGCTGCTGGCCGCCGGCGACGTGGCCGCCGCCGCCCGCCTGCTCGGGCGCCCGCACGAGGTGCGCGGGGTGGTGGTGCGGGGGGACGCCCGTGGCGGTGTCGAGCTCGGGTTCCCGACGGCCAACGTGTCCGCCCCCGGCAACGTGCTGCTGCCCGCCGACGGCATCTACGCCGGGTGGTACGAGCGGCCCGACGGCTCGGTGCACCCGACGGCGATCTCGCTGGGCCGCCGCCCCACGTTCTACGAGGACCAGCCCTACAGCCTGCTGGAGGCCCACCTGCTCGACTTCTCCGGCGACCTCTACGACGAGGCCGCGCGCGTGCGGTTCGTCGTCCGCCTGCGCGGCGAGGTGAGGTTCGACTCCGTCGCGGCGCTGATCGAGCAGATGGAGCGCGACTGCGACGACGCCCGCCGCGCCCTCGGCGTCGCCTGACGTCCATGGCCGCCTCGGTGCCCGAGATCGCCAAGGAGGGGCCGGACACCGTCGCGGAGCCCGTCGTGGGGCCGGTCCGGGGCGCGCCGCCGGCCGCCGGGGAGCCGCTCGTCGTCGTCCCACGGCTGGCGCGCCACGAGATCGTCCTGGACGACGACCACCGGGTCGGGGTGGCCGTGTGCGGGCAGGGCCTGCCGGTGGTGCTGGTCCACGGCTTCACGGCCGAGGGGATCCTCTACGCCCAGACGCTGTCGCGCCTGGTGCGGATGGGGTTCAAGGTCATCGCCGTCGACGTCGCCGGTCACGGCGGCACCCAGGGCCTCCCCACGGACGGCGCCGACCTCGGGGCCTACGTCGGGCTGCTGGCCCGCGTGCTGGACGAGCTGGGCGTGCGCCGGGCCGTCCTCGCCGGCCATTCGATGGGCGGCCGCCTCGTGGCCCAGCTGGCTGCCGAGCGGCCGGACCGGGCCATCGCCGTCGTCCTCATCGACGCCGCCGTGGGCGACACCTGGGACCGGCTCATCAACGTCGCCCGGTTCGCCCCGCCCGTGCTGGTGGGCGTGGCGGTCCTCCTGGCGCTCGACACCCTGTCGACGCTGCCCTGGCTGCGCGACCCGGGACAGGCCGCCAAGCTCGGCCGGCTGATCGTCCCGACGCTGGTCGGGCACGCCACCCGGCCGTGGCGCCTGCTGGGGCCAGCCATCTCGCTGATCCGCTCGCCCGGCACGACCGGCATGCTCGAGGCGCTGGCGGACAACCGCATCCCGGTCGTCGTCATCCACGGCGACCGGGACATCGCGGTGCCGTACCCGACCGCGGTCGACGCCGCCCGACGGGCGAAGGGCACCCTGGTCACGATCGAGGGCGGTACCCACTCGTGGGTGCTCAAGGACCCGGAGACGCTGCCCGCCGTCATCGCCGAGCTGCTGGACGGGCCCCTGGCCCGGGTCCGGGCGGCGGCGATGGGGGCGGCGGGCCTCACGCCGAACGCCACCGCGGCGGACGTCGAGGAGGCGTTCCTCGGCCCCCACGCCTGGGTCCGGCGCCTCACGCCGCCGGTCATGCTCCGCCCGGGGACCGATCGCCACCGCCCGGCCCGCTACACGTGGCGCGTCTCGCAGCCCGGGGCCGAGCCGCCCGAGCCGATGGCCGAGCCGGCCTGAGCGCGGTGTTTCGCCACTCGGCGTGCGCGGCCGCTACCCTGGACAGCTGCTCCGGGCCAGGCCCAGCCGGTCAGGGGCCGGGTAACCAGTCACCCAGTGCGAAGGAACGACACGTAGTGTCCGATGAGATCGATGCCCGCAAGCCGAGCATCATCGCCGACCACAAGCTCCACGACACCGACACGGGCTCGCCCGAGGTGCAGATCGCGATCATGACGGCGCGGATCAACCACCTCAACCAGCACCTGTCGACCCACAAGAAGGATCACCACAGCCGGCGAGGCCTGCTGAAGGTGGTGGGCCGCCGCCGGCGGCTCCTCGACTACGTCAGGTCCAACGACGTCGAGCGCTACCGGGCGATCGTCGCCGCCAACGGCCTCCGCCGGTAGAGGCTTTCGCACGGGAGCGGCCCGGAAGGGCCGCTCCTGTCGCATACTGGTACGCAATATCCCGTGAGCCGGGTGGATCCCGGCTCCGGTACACGAAGACATTCGGCGGTGTACCGGTCAGTTGTCAGTCGCCCGTTCCCACAGACCGCTGGGGGCCGCCGACTGGGAACTGGCCTCGCCGCCCCGATACCCGGTGGCACAGATGCCGCCGGAGAGGAGTAGCGACCGATGGCAGATCCCATCGTCGTGTCGGCGCCCGTGTCGGGCACCGACCAGACCCTGTCGTTCGAGACGGGCAAGCTGGCCTTCCAGAGCCAGGGCTCCGTCGTCGCCAGCCTGGGCAAGACCCAGGTCCTGGTGACCGCCAACGCGGCGCGCAACATCCGCGAGGGCATCGACTTCTTCCCCCTGACCGTCGACGTCGAAGAGCGCATGTACGCCGCCGGGCGCATCCCCGGCAGCTTCTTCCGCCGTGAGGGCCGGCCCACCGACCTGGCCATCCTCACCTGCCGGCTCATCGACCGCCCGCTGCGGCCGAGCTTCACCGACGGCTACCGCAACGAGACCCAGGTCGTCGTCACGGTGACCGGCGTCGACGGGCACAACCCCTACGACGTCCTCGCCATCAACGGCGCCTCGGCGGCACTCATGGTGTCGGGCATTCCCTTCGAGGGCCCGATCGGCGCCGTGCGCATCGCCTGGACGGCCGAGGGCACCTGGGTGCCGCACCCGACCTACGAGCAGGGCGAGGAGTCGACGTTCGAGCTCGTCGTCGCCGGCCGCCAGCTCGACGACGGCGACGTCGCCATCATGATGGTCGAGGCCGGCGGCACCGAGGCCGCCTGGAGGCTCTACCAGGACGGCACCCCCTACGTCACGGAAGACGTGATCGCCGGCGGCCTGGAGAAGGCCAAGGTGTGGATCCGCGAGTCGATCGACGCCCAGCGTGAGGTCGTCGCCCAGGCGCAGGCCGCCGGGACGATCACCCCGCTCGAGTGGGAGCCGCAGGTCGACTACGCCGACGAGGTGTTCGCCCGCGTCGAGGCCGTCGGCACCGACAAGCTGGCGCCGGTTGCGGGCATCACGCTCAAGGCCGACCGCGAGAAGGCCCAGGGCGAGGCCGCCAAGGCGATCATCGCCGAGCTGGCCGGCGAGTTCCCCGAGCGTGAGCGCGAGATCAACAACGCCGCCAAGGCGCTGTTCAAGAAGATCGTCCGCCGCCGCATCGTCGAGGAGGGCGCCCGCATCGACGGCCGTGGCCCCCGCGACATCCGCCCGCTGTCGGCCGAGGTCGGCATCCTGCCGACGGCCCACGGTTCGGGCCTGTTCCAGCGGGGTGAGACCCAGGTCCTCAACGTGACCACGCTGGGCATGCCCAAGATGGACCAGCTCCTCGACAACCTGGGCAACCGCGACAAGAAGCGGTACATGCACCACTACAACATGCCGCCGCACGCCAACGGCGAGACAGGCCGCGTGGGCTCGCCCAAGCGGCGCGAGATCGGCCACGGCCTGCTGGCCGAGCGGGCGCTGCTGCCGGTCGTGCCGCCGATGGACGAGTTCCCCTACACGCTGCGGCTCGTGTCCGAGGTCCTGGCCTCGAACGGCTCGACGTCGATGGCGTCGGTGTGCGGTTCGACCCTGTCGATGATGGACGGCGGCGTGCCGCTCAAGGCGCCGGTCGCCGGCATCGCCATGGGCCTGGTGTTCGCCGAGGGCAAGTACACGACCCTCACCGACATCCTCGGGGCCGAGGACGCCTTCGGGGACATGGACTTCAAGGTCGCCGGCACGGAGGAGTTCGTGACGGCGCTCCAGCTCGACACCAAGATCGACGGCCTCCCGGCCGACGTACTGGCCCAGGCGCTGTCGCAGGCCTACGACGCCCGCACACAGATCCTGGCCGTCATGAACGACGCCATCTCCGAGCCGCGTGACGAGGTGGGCGAGACCGCCCCCAAGATCACGTCGTTCGAGATCCCGCTCGACAAGATCGGCGAGGTGATCGGCCCGAAGGGCAAGGTCATCAACGCCATCACCGCCGAGACGGGGGCCGACGTGAGCGTCGACGACGACGGCATGGTCGGCACGGTGACGGTCGGCTCGACCGACAAGGGTGCGGTGGAGGAGGCCAAGCGCCAGATCCAGCTCATCCTCAACCCGCCGACGGCCGAGGTCGGCCAGTCCTACGACGGCCGGGTGGTGAACATCACCAAGTTCGGTGCGTTCGTCAACATCCTCCCGGGGCGTGACGGCCTGCTGCACATCTCGAAGATCGGCGGCGGCAAGCGCATCGACAAGGTCGAGGACGTGCTCGAGCTCGGCCAGCAGGTCGAGGTCCGCGTCGACGACGTCGACCCCGGCGGCAAGGTCTCGCTCAGCCTGGCCAGCTCGCCGGCGCCCGAGGGCACGTCGTCCTCCGGCGGCGGGAACGGCAACGGCGGCTCGTCCTCGGCGGCCCCGTCGTCCACCCCGAGCGAGCGGGTGTCCTTCGAGGACGCCTTCGACGCCGAGGTGGCCGGCGAGTTCGGCGACCTCGGCCCCGCCTCGGCGACCGCCGGCGGCGGCGAGGGACGCGGTGGCGAGCGAGGTGGTGGCGACCGCCGGCGCCGCCGCCGGCGCTGAGCGATGGCCCCCACCACGTCCGAAGCCGACGTGCGTGACGTCCGGCTGGGCAACGGCGTCCGTGTCGTCACCGAACGGATGCCAGAGGCCCGGTCGGTGACCGTGGGCGTCTGGGTCGGTGTGGGCGGGCGCGACGAGCCAGCGCCGCTGGCCGGCGCCTCGCACTTCCTCGAACACCTGCTGTTCAAGGGCACGTCGACCCGTTCGGCCCGCCAGATCGCCGAGGCGATCGACGCGGTGGGCGGCGAGATGAACGCTTTCACCAGCCGCGAGCACACCGCGTACTACACGCGGTTGCCCGCGGCCCGGGGCGACCTCGGGCTCGAGATCCTCGGCGACGTCCTGACCGACCCGGCGTTCCGGCCCCACGAGGTCGACGCCGAGCGGCAGGTCATCCTCGAGGAGATCCTGATGAACCTCGACATGCCCGAGGACCACGTGCACACGCTGCTGGCCGAGGCGATGTACCCCGGCCACCCGCTCGGGCGCGAGGTCCTCGGCTGCCGCGAGACCGTCGAGGCCATCACGCGCGACGAGATCGACGAGTTCTTCCGATCGTGGTACCTGCCGCGCAACCTGGTCGTGACCGCCGCCGGCGACCTCGACCACGACCACGTGGCGGCCGTGTTCGAGCGGTCGCTGGGCGCGCCGGTCGGCGGTTCGGCCCCGCAGCGCACGGCGCCCGACGTGGCGCCCGAGCCGCTGGTGCACGACGCCGAGGCCACCGAGCAGGCGCACATCGCGCTGGGCTGGCGGGGCCTCGACCACCACGACGACGACCGCTACGCCCTCACGGTGGCCAACCAGGTGCTGGGTGGCGGCATGTCGAGCCGCCTGTTCCAGGAGGTCCGCGAGGAGCGGGGCCTCTGCTACTCGGTGTACTCGTGGGCCTCGGCCTACGTCGACTCGGGGACGGCCGGCATCTACGCCGGCACCGCCCCGGCCCGCGCCGGCGAGCTGATGAAGGTCGTCGACGACGAGGTGGGCAAGATGGCCACCTCGGGCGTGACCGAGGCCGAGCTGGCCGTGGCCAAGGGTTTCATCGAGGGCTCGCTGGTCCTCGGGCTGGAGGACTCGGGCTCGCGCATGGCGCGCCTCGGCCGCTCACTGATGGCGCGCGACGAGGTCGTCCCCATCGACGAGCAGCTGTCCCGGATCCGGGCGGTGACCATCGAGGACGTGGCCCGGGTGACCGCCCGGGTGTTCGGCGGGCAGCGCACGCTCGCCGTCATCGGGCCGGTCGACGAGTCGATCCTGCAGTGATCCGCACGCGCAGGAGGCCCCGGCCCCTCGACGGGGGCCGGGGCCTCGTCGCGCCGCGCCTCAGGGGCTGACGTCCTCCATGTCCTCCGGGTAGGCGCCGGTGGCGGCCCGCCACGCCTCGGCGGCGCCGCGCTGGGCCACCAGGCGGGCCACGCCGAGGGCGACGGCGGACGCCAGCGTCCACCCGAGGGCATCGCCCCAGGTGACGCCGGGGGCGGCCGGGTTCGTGGGCGGGTCCGAGCCCCTGGTCTTCACCCAGCTCTTCCGCAGCAGGCTGCGGGCGGCGGCACCGGCGGCGAGGCCGGCCAGTGTGCCGAACAAGCGCCAGGCCAGTCGTTTGTCGATCCTCACGGCGGTCAGGATGCCACCGACGCGGGCCGCCCAACCGTCTTCGCGCCGTCGGACGGACCCGGTCTACTGTCGGTGGGACGTTGCCGAGGCCCGAGGAGCGCCGATGCAGCCCGCCAACCGGTTCCTGCTGTCCCGCCTGCGGGGCCTGGCCACGACGGTCAACGCGGTGCGCCCCGCCGGCAAGGAACCGCCGCTGGCGTCCTACGCCTTCGCCGTCGGCCTGCCGACGTCCGAGCTCCCGCTGCAGGTTGCGGCCCTGCAGATCGCGACCGCCGCGTATTGGGCGGCGAAGAACGGCCGCAGCCTGCGCAGCGCTCAGGGGGCGCTCGGCCTCGCCCTGGGGGCGGCGTCGCTGGGTGGCCTGTGGGCGCTGCACCGCGAGGCCCACCGGTCGGCGGACGTGCTGGAGGCGGCGCTCGTCGACGCGCTCGGCCCCCACTACCGCGACCGCATCACCGAGCCGTTCACCCCGCAGCCCGACGTCCCGCTGACGCGGCGCGCCGTCGCCCTGCCGGCCCTCACCGCCGGCCGGCGGCGGTACCTGTCCGAGCGCGACCTGGCCTACGGCGAGTTCGGCGTGCGGAACCACCTCGACATCTGGAAGCGGAAGGACCTGCCCGCCGACGCCGCCGCCCCCGTGCTGCTCCAGGTGCACGGCGGCGCCTGGGCGATGGGCGAGAAGCGCACGCAGGCCAACCCGCTGATGGGCCACCTGGCCGAGCGGGGCTGGGTGTGCGTGTCGATCAACTACCGGCTCAGCCCGCGGTCCACCTGGCCCGACCACATCGTCGACGTGAAGCGGGCCATCGCCTGGGTGCGGGCCAACATCGGCCGCTACGGCGGCGACCCGTCCTTCCTCGCCATCTCGGGCGGCTCGGCGGGCGGCCACCTGGCCTCGCTGGCGGCGCTCACGCCCGGCCTGGCGGCGTTCCAGCCCGGCTTCGAGGACGCCGACACGTCCGTGACCGCGGCGGTGCCGCTGTACGGCGTCTACGACTTCCTGAACCGCGACGGCACGTCCGCCAAGGCGCTCGGCCCGTTCGTCGCGCGGCTGCTGTTCAAGTCCCAGCCGGACGACGACCGCGAGACCTGGGAGCAGGCCTCGCCGCTCAGCCACGTCGGCCCGCACGCCCCGCCGTTCTTCGTCCTCCACGGGACCAACGACACGATCGTCCCGGTCGGGATGGCACGGTCGTTCGTCGCCCGCCTGCGGTCGTCGTCGCCGCAGCCCGTGGTGTACGCCGAGCTGCCGCGGGCACAGCACGCCTTCGACGTCCTGCCGTCGGTGCGGGCACACCGCACGGTCCACGCCATCGAGCGCTTCCTGGCGGTTGTGCGGTCCGAGCGCGGCGGCCAGACCCCGGCCGAGGCCGTGGAGTCCGATCGGGTCTAGGGCGCACGCCGTCCTCGTCGTCACCGCAGCCCCTGGCTGCGCCCTCCTCCTGCGTCCTTGCCAGCGACGCCCCTCACTCGAAGATCCGCACACCCGACGTGCAGGACACCGCCTAGCGCCGGAGGGCCTCGACGGCGGCGGCCATGTCGTCGTCGCCGTGCTCCTCCTCCGCCGCCACGAGCAGGCTGCGGATGGCCGCCGGCAGGCGGAGGTCCAGCCCGGCGTCGGCGGCGGCCGCCGCGACGAGGTCGACGTCCTTGGTGAGCAAGTGCAGCGGGAAGGACGGCGTGTAGTCGCGGCCGACCATCATGTCGCCCTTGAGCCGGGCGTAGGGCGGCCCGATCGGCCCGCCGTCGATGGCGTCGAGGAAGGTGCGGGGGTCGACGCCGAGGTGTTCGGCCAGGGCGACCGCCTCGGCGAGGCCGGCCAGCAGGGCCGCCAGCCATGCGTTGACGACCAGCTTGAGCCGGGTCCCGGCACCGACGTCCCCCACCCACCGGACCGTGGCCGCCACCGGCGCGAACACGGTCTCGGCCACGGCGTGGAGGTCGTCCGGGCCGGCGGCGAACACGGTGAGCTTCCCCTGCTGGGCCGGCCCCTTGGTGCCGAGCACGGGCGCGTCGACGAAGCGGACGCCGGCGTCCGCCGCCAGGGCGGCGAGGCGGGTGGTCGACTCGGCGCCGACGGTCGCCATCTGCACCCAGGTGGCGCCGGGCCGGGCGGACCGGACGGCGTCGGCCATCACCGACTCGGTCACGGGGCCGTCGGCCAGCATCGTGACCACGACGTCGCCGGCACCGACGGCCTCGGCAGGGGAGGCCGCAACGGTCACGCCGCCCGCCGCGCCGGCGCTGGTCGCCTCGGCGGCGGCCCGCTCGGCCTTGGCGCCGTCACGGTTCCAGACGGTGAGGGGGAATCCGGCCCCGGCAAAGCGGGAGGCCATGGCGCCTCCCATGATGCCGGTACCGAGGAGGGCGATCGAGGGTGCGTCGGCCATGGCCGCCGGTCTACCGGGTGCCCCGCCCCGTTCCTCCCGAGCCGCCGGTCAAGGGCCGTCAGCGCCCGGGTCAGGTGCCGTGGACGACCTCGGGCACCTCCCGGACCTCGCCGTCGGTGACCTGGATGCGGCGGGTGATGCCGATGCCCTCGAGCAGCCGGCGGTCGTGGGTGACGAGGATCAGGGTGCCGCCGAACGTGCCCACCGCCTGCTCGAGCTGCTCGATGGCGGGCAGGTCGAGGTGGTTGGTGGGCTCGTCGAGGACCAGCAGGTTGACGCCGACGGCCTGGAGGACCGCCAGGGTGGCCCGGGTCCGCTCGCCGGGCGAGAGCGACCCGGCGGTGCGGGCGACGTGGTCGGCGCCGAGGCCGAACTTGGCCAGCAGGGACCGGGCCTGCGACACCGCCACGATGCCCGTCCGGGCCTGGAAGCCGGCGATCAGGGTGGCGGCCCCGTCGAACACCTCGCGGCCCTGGCTGATCTCGCCGACCACGACACCCGGCCCCATCCAGCGCTGCCCCTCGGCGAGCGGCGCCCGGCCCAGCAGCGCCTCCAGCAGCGTGGTCTTGCCGGACCCGTTGCGCCCGACGACCGCCAGCCGGTCGCCCACGTCGACCGTGAGCGAGACCGGGCCGAGGCGAAACCCCGGCCGGCCGCCGACGCCGGGCCGCTCGACCACGGCGCCGTCGAGCCGGGCGACGACGTCGCCGCTGCGGCCGGCGTCGGCGATCGTCATGCGCAGGTCCCAGCCCTCGAACGGCTTGTCGACCACGGTGAGCCGCTCCATGGCCCGCTCGGTCTGCTTGGCCTTGGACGCCAGGTGCTCGGAGGACGCCCGGTTGAAGTGGCGGATGTGCTT
Source organism: Acidimicrobiales bacterium (assembly GCA_035265325.1). Lineage (GTDB taxonomy): Bacteria > Actinomycetota > Acidimicrobiia > Acidimicrobiales > VFJN01 > DATCLS01. The sequence continues at coordinate 247 of DATFOS010000034.1, read as the reverse complement.
GTCGGTCTCGCCCGAGGCCTTGACCTTCTTGATGCCCTTGCTGGACCAGTTCCGCTGGGTCGCGGCCCGGTCGCGCAGGCTGTCGCGTTTGTCGACGTAGACGCCGTGCGCCTCCTCGGCGTGGCGGCGGGCCCGCTGGCGCTCGACGAGGAACGCCTCCCACCCACCGTCGATGCGGCTGAGCGAGTGGGTGGGCTCGTCCACCTCGGCGACGGCCGTGACGGTCCGCTCGAGGAAGGCCCGGTCG
>DATFOS010000033.1:0-7851 GCA_035265325.1 Acidimicrobiales bacterium | reverse complement strand
CCTCGAGGAGCGGAAGGTCGGGCTCGACCGGACCGCGTTCTATCCCACGGGCGGCGGGCAGCCGCACGACACAGGGGAGCTCGGCGGGCTGCCCGTCGTGGACGTCCGCAAGGGGGACGGCGGCGTGGTCTGGCACACGCTCGGCGGCGAGGGCACCGACGGCCTGCCCGAGGTCGGGGACACCGTGCACGGCGTCGTCGACTGGGAGCGGCGGCATGCCCTGATGCGGACCCACACCGCCCTCCACGTCCTGTGCGGAGTCATCTGGAACGAGTGGGGCAAGGCCGTGACCGGCGGGAACATGGAGCCGCTCTCCGCCCGGATGGACTTCGAGTTCAACCCGTTGCCCGAGGGCTTCGGCGCCCGTGTCGAGGAGCTCGTCAACGCCGAGATCGCCGCGGACCGGCCGATCGAGGTCTCGTTCCTCACCCCGGACCAGGCATCGAGGCTCGAGACCGACGACCTCATCCGCACGAAGACCAGCCTGGTGGGTGACGTGGCCGAGGTCCGGCTCGTCGACATCGCCGGCCTCGACAAGCAGGCCGACGGGGGCACCCACGTCCGCTCGACCGCCGAGGTCGGCCGCGTCCGCGTGGTCAAGACGGAGAACAAGGGTAAGGGCAACAAGCGCGTCCGGATCGCCATCGAGGACGCCTGACGACCCCGCCGGGCCCGCCGGTTGCGGCTCCCGTATCGCGCCTGCCGCTCCTCGTCACCGTCCTCCCGGCGGCGGCCGTTGGTGGACTGCCGGACGACGTCGCCGTCGGCAGCTCATCGTCGACCCAAGGGTCGTGGCCAGCGGATTCGGCCAGGCCCCGGCGCCATGGGCCCAGCGCCGTGGCCGACGGCGAACGGGGCCGCTGAGGCAACCGGCCGGCCAGCCGCCCGCCGCCGCCGACCCGCCCACGGCCGCCGACGTCAGTCGCGGAGTTCGGCGACGTTGAGGTTCTGGTTGCCCGAGCCCTTCCAGGCCATGAACAGGCGGCCGCGGTGGGGCGCCAGGGCCGGCTGGCTGTCGCTGGCGTCGCCGAACGTGGTCTTGCCGCCAAAGGACAGGCCGTCGGACGACGTCAACACGTTGAGGTCGTCGTTGCCGGCGCCCTTCCACGCCAGCCAGAGGCGGCCGTTGTGGGAGGCGAGGGCCGGTCCCTGCTCGGTCGTGTCGCCGAGGATCCGCTTGTCGACCAGCGACACGCCAACCCCGGTCGTGCCGATCGGCACTCGGGCGACGTTGAGGTTCTGGTTGCCGGAACCCTTCCAGGCGATGAACAGGCTCCCGTTGTGCACGGCCACGGCCGGCGTGCGGTCGCTGAAGTCCTCGAAGAAGATCGACGGCCCGCCGAACGGGCCGCTGGCCCCACCGCGCATGACGTTGAGGTGGTCGTTGCCGAGTCCCTTCCACGAGAGCATGCGCTCGTCCTGGTGGACCGCCAACGCCGGGGCCACGGGCGACAGCTGGGCGACGACGGTCTTGTCCCCGAGCTTGGGCTCGATGCCGAACGCTCCGGCCGTGTTGCCGATCAGCTGCGCACGGGCGACGTTGAGGTTGTCGTTGCCGGAGCCCTTCCACGCCACCCACAGGCCGGTCGGGCCGGAGGCCAGCGCCGGGCCGTGCGTGCTGGCGTCCGGCACCGTGACCTTGCCGACGAACGTGCGGCCGTCGTCGGCCGAGAACATGAGGTTGAGGTTGTCGTTGCCGGCCCCTTTCCAGGCGAGGAAGAGCCGGCCGAGGTGGGAGGCCAGGGCCGGCGCGTGCGTGGTCGTGTCACCGAGGATGCGTTTGTCGACGAGTTGTGCCATGCCCTCCCGAGCACGGGCGGCCATGCTGGATACACGATCGGCGCGTGTGCCTCGCCGGGGCCGGCGCTGACCGTGCGGGGCCGGCGGAGCCGGTGAGCGCGGCCGCAACCTGGCGCCGGGAAGACGTGGTCGACGCCGCCCGACTCGGCCGTGACGTCGCCCCAGTGCCTCCGGCGATCCGCCATCGGACGGCACCAGGGCCCTGGCGGGCACGCGCCGGGCCGGACGGGGACCGGGTCGGGCCGGGCGACCGGGGACGGACGGCATGCCGGCGGACGGTCGGCCCGGCGGCGCCCCGATGCCGCCGGCCGGCGTGGGCGGCGGCCGGACGGACACCGTCACCGGCGACAGGGTCCCGGCGGTGGATGGGGGCAGCGGGGGTGGGTACGACTGCCGCATGCCGGACGACACGACGACGGGCGACGAGCGGGTGGCCAGCCGGGCGGGCCTTCTCCCGGAAGAGGAGGCCGTGGGCAGCGAGGACCCGGAGGCGCAGGCGGAGGCGGTCCTCGCCGACTCCGACGAGCGCACCGCGTCCCGCTCGTCCGCCCCCGGCTCCCGCGTCGAGCACCGCACCTCCGAGGACACGACGCCGCCGGCGGACTGATCGGGAGCCGGCCGCAGCCGGCCGCAGGGTCCCCGGCCGCGTCAGCCCGACGCGGGGCCGGAGGGGGCCTGCGACCGGGTGCGGCGGCGGCGGACGGCGGTGACGAGGAGACGCTGGTAGACCCCGGCGGGGAGGCGGGACAGGACGTCGATCGCCTTGGCGTCCGGCCCGACGAGCACGCGGCGGCTGTTCGCCCGGACCGCGGCCAGGATCTGGCGGGCCGCCGTGTCCGGGGTCGTCCGGGCCATCCGGTCGAAGCGGGCCGGGTCCGCCTCGACGTTGCCGAAGGACGCCGCGGTGACCGGGTCGACCCGCGCGCGGCGGGCGATGTTCGTCCGGATGCCGCCCGGGTGGACGGTCGTGCACGACACGGTCGAGCCGGCGGCCTCCAGCTCGATCCGCAGGGCGTCGGTGAAGCCCCGGACGGCGAACTTGGCCGCGTTGTACGCCGACTGCGCCGGGACGCTCACCAGGCCGAACACGCTCGACACGTTGACGATGTGGCCCTCGTCCGCCGCCTGCAGGTGCGGCAGGAACGCCTTCGTGCCGTGGACCACGCCCCAGAAGTTGATGCCCATGAGCCACTCGAAGTCCTCGTAGGACATGTGCTCGATCGAGGCGACGAGGCCCACGCCGGCGTTGTTCACGACGAGGTTGACCTTGCCGTGGTCGGCGACGACGCGGTCCGCCCAGGTGTGGACGGCGGCGCGGTCGGCGACGTCCACCCGCGCCGACGTGACCTTCACTCCGGGGCCGCCTCGGGCGTCCTCGCTCAGCGCGACGGTCGCCGCCAGCCCCTCGTCGTCGATGTCGCAGAGCGCCAGGTGGGCGCCCTCCCCCGCCAGTCGCAGGGCCAGCGCCCGCCCGATTCCCGACCCTGCGCCGGTGATCGCCGCGACTCGACCCGTGAAGTCCTGCATCGGTGCAGCCTGCCGCACCGACCGCACGGGGACCTAGCGTCGGGCGACGTGGCCGACGACGTGCTCCGGATCGTCCAGCTGAACGCCGGGTCCCTGCTCGAGCCCGGCTGGGCCGAGCGGCGGGAGGAGATCGTGGCGTGGCTGCGCGAGCTGCGTCCGGACGTCGTGTGCCTGCAGGAGGTGTGGGAGGACGCCACCTCGCCGAACACCGCCGGGTGGGTCGCCGACCGGCTACCGGAGGACGGGTGGCACTGGCACTTCGGCGGCGCCCCCTTCGGCCGGCGGCTGTGGCCGGACCCGAGCCTGCTCTTCGGATCGGCCGTCCTGTCCCGGTGGCCGATCGAGGCGGCGACCTACCACCCGCTCCCGGTCCTCGACAGCGACGATCCGTTCGTCACCGACGTGCCGTGGGAGCTGCTGCACGTGCGGACCGCGGGGCTCGACGTGTTCTCGTGCCACCTCGTCGCCGCCCCGCACGACGGCCACCACCGCCGGGCGCAGGCCCTGGCGATCGACTCGCTGATCTCCGCGGCCGTCGGCGGGGAGCGGGGGCGGCCCGGCGCGCCACGGGACGGCATGCCGCCGATCCTGTGCGGCGACTTCAACGCCGAGCCGGACAGCGACGAGGTCCGCTTCCTCACCTCGCTGACGGTCCTGGACGGACGGACGGCCTTCTACCAGGACGCCTGGCGCGTCGCCGGCGACGGCCCCGGGTACACGCAGGACTGGCGGACCAACCCCATCGCCGCCAGCCTCAACCTCCACCGCAAGCGGATCGACTACGTCCTGGTGGGCGACCCGTTCCGCCGCCGCGGCGGCGCCGGCCGGGTGCTGTCGGCCCGGCTCGCCTTCCACGAGCCGCGCACCGGCACCCTCGCCAGCGACCACGCCGGCCTGGTCGTCGAGGTCGTCTGGCCGACCCGCCCGGGCTGACACCCTGTGGCCCGCTGACCCTCCGGGCGCTGCACGCCCCGCTGGTGAACCTCGTCCGCCCGCCCTCGACCGCTCCTGACCACCCTTTCCGGGACCCGCCCACCGCCGGCCGATCCCGTAGGGCGACCGGCCCGGGGCGGCATCGGCGCCGTAGTGTTGCCCGACGGCGCCGGCTCACGCCGACGCCCAGAACAGGCGAGAGCGGAGGGCGAACGAGTGGGCTTGATGGACAAGCTGCGGGGCGAGCTCGTCGACATCATCGAATGGATCGACGATTCCCGGTCGACGCTGGCGTGGCGTTTCCCGCGCTACCAGAACGAGATCAAGAACGGCGCCCAGCTGATCGTGCGCGAAGGCCAGAAGGCGGCCTTCGTCTACCGGGGCGCCCTGGCGGACGTCTTCGAGCCCGGGCACTACCAGTTGACGTCGGAGAACCTGCCCATCCTCGGCACGCTGCAGGGCTGGAAGTACGGCTTCGACAGCCCGTTCCGCAGCGAGGTGTACTTCGTCAACACCCGGCCGGTCACGAACATCCGGTGGGGTACGCCGCAGCCGGTCACGGTGCGCGACCCGGACTTCAAGATGGTCCAGGTCCGGGCGAACGGGCTGTGCGTGGTGCGGATCGCCGACGTCGGCATCTTCCTGCGCGAGGTCATCGGAGCCGACTCTTCGGTCGAGGCCGAGGAGGTCACCGAGCTGCTGCGGCGGGTCATCACGCTGGCGTTCTCGGACATGGTCCTCGAGACCGGGCTCGGCGCCATCGACCTCCAGGGCCAGCAGGTGGCGCTCGCCGCCAAGCTGAGGGACTTCGTGGCCGAGCGCGTCGACGACGAGTACGGCCTCGACATCCCCGAGGTCACGATGAACATCTCGCTCCCCGACGAGATCACCCAGGCGATGACGCGCGGCGTCGCCGCCGGTGTCGAGCGGGGCGGCTACCTCGACAACGTCGGGTCGATGGGCCGCTACCAGCAGGCGGCCGCCGCCGACGCCATGATCGCCGCCGCCGACAACCCGGGCGGCAGCACGATGGGCGACGCCATGCAGATGGGCATGGGCATCGCCATGGCCGGCCAGATGGCCGGGGCGATGGGGACCGCCATGGGCCCGGGCGCGGCCACCGCCCCGGGCACTGGCGTCGCCGGCGCCCCGGCCGCTGGGCCGACCCCGCCGCCGCTGCCCAACCAGGCCGTGACGTTCCACGTCGACGCCGGTGGGACGGCCGGTGGGCCGTACACGCTCGAGCAGATGCGCGCCGGGATCGCCAACGGCCAGGTCGTCGGCACCACGCTCGTGTGGACGAACGGCATGGCCGCGTGGGCGCCGGCGCAGTCCGTGCCGGTCCTGCAGGCGTTCTTCTCGACGCCCCCGCCGCTGCCGCCCCAGTCCCCGCCGCCCCCGCCGCCGAGCGGCCCCGCCGCCGGTGGCCCCGCCGCGAGTGGCCCGGGGGACGCCCCGGCCGCGCCGTGAGCTCCGCCGGCGACCCTCCGCCGCTCCCGCCCCGGGACCCCGAGCGGCCGGCACCGCCGCCCGCGGCACCTCCACCTCCACCGCCGCCCGGGGCCTCGCCGCGGTCCTCCGCGCCGCCGCACCCGCCGGCCACGGCGCCGGAACCGCCCCCGGTGCCGACGCAGGCTCCGCCGCCGATCCCGGCCCAGGCGCCCCCGCCGGGCCCGCCGCCTGCCCCGGCGGAGCACGACCCCAACCGCCGGGCGATGCTGCACGGCACCGAGCAGACGCGCACCTACCCGTGCGCCCAGTGCGGCGGGCAGCTGGAGTTCGACATCCGGGCCCAGCTGCTGGTCTGCCCCCACTGCGGGAACCGCCAGGAGATCGTCGAGGACGCCGGCCGGGCCGTCGTCGAACAGGACCTGCGCCGCGCCGTGGGTGCCCTCCGCCAGGCCTCGGTGGTCGCCGGGGGCGTCCAGCAGTTCGCCGGCGAGAAGGAGATCGTCTGCCAGAGCTGCGGCGGCCACACGACCTTCACGGGGACCCTCACCGCCACGCGCTGCCCGTACTGCGCCACCCCGATCCAGCGGGACGACGTGCACGACGCTCCGGAGCGCCTGGCCGTCGACGGCGTGCTGCCGTTCCAGGTCGACCACTCGACCGCCAAGAAGGCGATCGAGGACTGGATCGACAGCCGCTGGTTCGCACCGAGCGAGTTCAAGAAGTACAAGGAGACGGGCTCGTTCACCAGCGTCTACATGGCGTACTTCACGTACGACGCCGAGGCCGACACCATCTACGACGGCCGCCGCGGCGACGAGTACACGGTCACCGTCGGGTCCGGCGACGACCGGCGGACCGAGACCCGTGTGCGCTGGCGCAACGTCAGCGGCGGGGTCCACACCTCGTTCGACGACATCGCCGTGTGCGCCAACACGGGCCTCGACCGCACGCACGTGGCGGCCCTCGAGCCGTGGCCGACGGAGGGGGCGAAGCCGTTCTCCGCCGAGTACGTCGCCGGCCACCTGTGCCGGACCTACGACCACGACGTGGACCAGGCGTTCGGCGAGGCGCGGCAGCGGATCGACGAGGAGGTCCGCACGACGGTCAAGGCCGACATCGGCGGCGACCGGCAGGACATCCGCCGCATGGACACCTCCTTCGGCGCGATGACCTTCAAGCACCTGCTGCTGCCGATCTGGCTGTTGACCGTCATCTTCCAGGGCCAGCCCTTCCAGGTGATGATCAACGGCGTCACCGGCGAGGTGCAGGGCCAGCGGCCGTGGAGCAAGGTCAAGATCGGCCTGGCCGTCGCCGCCGGCGTGATCCTGGCGCTCATCCTCGTCGTGCTGTGGTCGTCGGTGGGCGGCGGGGGCGGCAGCGGGGGCACTGGCTGATGACCGTCGTCGCCCTGGTCATCGGGGCCATCGTCCTGTTCGTCGCCGGCATCGGGATCGGCCTGGCCGTGTCCCGGGCGGGCGGCGGCCGCCGCGGCGGTGCCGTGGGATCCGGGGCCGGGGGCGTCGCCGTCCCGGCCGCGTGGGCGCGGTCGCACGACCCCGAGGCGCGGCTCCACCGGCGGATCCGCCAGGTCGCCGCCGCCCTCGCGGCCCTCCCGGCCGAGGGCGTGGCCGCCGACGTGCGCTTCAAGGTCGAGCGGGCGGCCGGGGCCCTCGACGAGCGGCTGGTGGCGGTCGCCGCCCTCCCCGACCGCGTCAAGGCCGAGCCGTTGGCGCACGTGACGACCGAGGTCGAGCGCCTGGAGGAGGCGGTCGCCGACGTGACCACCCGCACGGCGGCCGGCGGCGACATCCAGCCGGCCCTCCGGGCACTGGCGGAACGCCTCGCCCTCCTGGACGCGGCGCGGGCCGAGCTCGACTCCCTGGGCCCGGGCCCCGGCCTCGCCCCTGGCGGCGAGCCGGGCTGAGCCGCCTCCGCCGGTCCGGCGGGCCCGGCAACGGCGTCCCGCCCCGCCGCGACGAGGAACAGGGCAAGGCCGGTCGCCACGAGGCCGCGGCACGCGGAGCAGCGGGTTGACATATGCCGGCACCATGTCGTCACGCCCGCCGCCGTCGTCCGGGCCCGGAACGCGCAACTAAGTGGTTGCGAGATTGTGAGCCGGACGCCTACGGTCGGCGCATG
>DATFOS010000032.1:0-21202 GCA_035265325.1 Acidimicrobiales bacterium | reverse complement strand
GCGAACGCCACCGTGATCGCGGCCTCCTCCGGGCCCTTGCTGCCGTAGTCGAGCAGCGTGCGGGCCGTCTCGCAGGCCGCGGCGGCGTGGGCGAGGTCGTAGGCGACCGCCTGATCGGTGTCGACCGACCCGGTGGCGGCCAGGTGGGCGAGCCCCCGACCGACGACGTCACGGGCGAGCTCGACGGCGGAGGCGGCGGCGTTCAGGTCGGGCGCGGTCATGCGAGGAACGGTAGTTCCGCGGTCCCGCTGCAACCCAGGCGAGCGAGGGTGACGGTACGCACAGCGACCAACGGGGCCACGCCGCGCCCGGCGCGGCCCTGTCCGCAGGTCAGCCCATGGCCTGCAACTGGGTGAAAGCCTCGGTGAGGTCGACGGCGTCGGCCGCCTCGGGCGGCGGGGCGACGTCGATGCCGGTGCCGCCGTAGTCGGTGAACTCGATGGTCGTGCCGATGGCGAACTGGTCGCCATCGGGCACCTGCTCGCCCATGCCGGTGGCGATCTCGGCCATGTCGATCGTCATGACGACGCGGCGGACGTAGCCGTCGTCGTCGACCCAGGCCTCGATCGGCATCTCGGCCTCGAGCATCGCCTGGGCGGCGGCCTCCGCCTCCTCCGGGCTCAGCTCGTCGCCCGCCTGGGCCGCTGCCTGCTCGGTCACGGCGTCGAGGTCGGCGCCGCCGGCCTCGACCAGCTCGCCCATGGACATTGTGGCGCTGAGGCCCTCGACCGGGTCACCGTCGACGGTGTCCTCGCCCAGCTCGGACACGTCATCGGCCGACTCCAGCATGGCGAGGATCTCCCGGGGGTCGCCGCCGGTGGGCGAGCCACCCAGGCGCGTGGCCTCGCCGACGGCCTTGGGGCCCAGCGCCGAGATGTCGACCCGGCCCCACCCGTCGCCCATTTCGGTGAATACCGGCGGCACGGTGCCGGCGCCGCCGAGCTCGCCGATCTGGGCGAACATCGGCGCCCGCAGCCACATCGTCTCGCCGTCGACGACCGTGTCGATCGTCAGGTCGAGGTCGGGCATCGACCCACCGGCGCCCATCGAGGACGTCATCTGGTCCATGTATTCGTTCATGTCGATGTGCTGCACGAAGCCGTCGCCGTCGACCGCGCCCGAGCTGAAGGGGGCGTCGACGTCGACGCTCTCGCCCTCGGCGGCGATGGTCATCGCGATGCTCGTCTCGAAGCGGTAGGGCTCGGCGGTGGAGCGCTCGCTGGCCGAGGCGAGGAAGGCGCCCGTCGCCTCGAAGTCCACCGTCTCGACGTCGGCCTCGCCACGGTCGCCGGCGGCCTCGCCACCCTCGTCACCGCACGCCGCACCGAGCGTCGCAGCCGTGACCAGCACCACCGTCGCCGGCCAGGCGCGCCGCCCGTCCCAGGACCGTCCCCGTCGTTCCAGCATCGGCGGAGTCTGGCATCCCGGCCGGCCGGGGCGACCGCGGCCGGCGGCGTTTTGGCTCGACTCGCGCCCTGCTCCGTACCTTGTCGAGCATGGCAACGCTCGACCGCCCGTTCGGCCGCCACTTCGAGGACTTCGAGGTCGGGGACGTCTACCGGCACTGGCCCGGCAAGACGATCACCGAGTACGACGACCACCTGTTCTGCATGATCACGATGAACCACCACCCGCTCCACACGAACGAGTGGTTCGCCGAGAACGAGACCGTGCAGAAGCGCAACGTGGTCGTGGGCAACCTCGTGTACTCGCTGGTGCTGGGCATGAGCGTGCCGGACGTCAGCGGCGCCGCCGTCGCCAACCTCGAGGTCGAGACGCTCAAGCACGCCAAGCCGACGTTCCACGGCGACACGATCTACGCCGTCACGAAGGTCCTCGAGAAGAAGGAGACCTCCGACGGCAAGCGCGGCATCGTGACCGTCGAGTCCAAGGGCATCAACCAGCGCGAGGAGGAGGTCTGCTACTTCAAGCGCCGGGTGATGGTCTGGAAGACCGAGTTCGCTCCCGCTCGCGGCTTCCCCTACGACGACGCCTTCGCCGACGCGTGAGCCCCGATCACGGCCCGGCCGTGCAGGCCGAGGCGATGGGGTTCGACACGAACGCCGCCGCCTACGAGCGGTCCCGGCCCTCGTACCCGGCCGAGGTCGTGGCGCACGTCGTGGGCCACGGCGGGATCGGGCCGGGCCGGCGGGTGCTCGACCTGGCGGCGGGGACCGGCAAGCTGACCCGCCTGCTCGTCCCCACGGGCGCCTCGGTCGTGGCGGTCGAGCCGGTGGCCGGCATGCGGGCGCAGCTGGCGGCCGCCGTCGAGGGCGAGCTCGAGGTGCTGGAGGGCACGGCCGAGTCCCTCCCGCTGGAGGACGCCTCGGTCGACTGCGTCACGGTCGCCCAGGCCTTCCACTGGTTCGAACCGCCCGCCGCCCTGGCCGAGGTCGCCCGGGTGCTCCGCCCCGGCGGGCACCTGTTCCTCGTGTGGAACACGCGGGACCGCAGCCACGACTGGGTCCGCCGGTTCGGCGAGCTGCTGCTCGACGACAACCCGGACATGCCCCGCCCCTACGACTCGTACTACGACGTCGACTACGCCGCCGTGGTCGCCTCGGCCGGGGCGGGGGCGTTCACGCCGGTCGAGCGCTGGACGCACGCCTGGGCGCAGCCGGTCGACGAGGACCTGCTCGTCGCCCGCGCCGAGTCGGTCAGCGTCGTGGGCGTCCTGCCGCCGGACCGCCGGGCCGCGGTGCTCGACCGAGTCCGCGACCTGGCCCGCACCCACCCCGACCTGGCCGGACGCGCCTGGTTCCCCTTCCCCTACACGACCGCCGTCTGGCGCTGCCGGCGGGCCTGACCGGACGCTCAGAACGTCGGGGGAGCGGGGACCAGCGACTCCGGCGACAGCTGGAGGTGGCTGCCGTAGCCGGCGTGGTGGAGCGTCAGGTCGAGCTCGGCGAGCAGGCAGCGCATCACGTGCTCCACACCGTCCTGGCCGCCCAGCGCCAGCCCGTACAGGAACGGCCGGCCCACCAGCACGGCGTCGGCGCCGAGGGCGAGCGCCTTGACCGCGTCGGCGCCGGTCCGCACGCCCGAGTCGAACAGGATCGTCAGCCGGTCGCCCACCGCCGGGCCGATGGCGGCCAGGGCGTCCAGCGCCGCCACCGCGCCGTCGACCTGCCGGCCGCCGTGGTTGGACACGACGATGCCGTCCATCCCGTGTTGGGCGGCGAGGCGGGCGTCCTCGACGGAGAGGATCCCCTTGAGCATGATCGGCCCGTCCCAGTGGTCCCGGAGGAACGGCAGCTCGTCCCAGCTCAGCGCCGGGTTGGGGAACATGCGGGCCCAATGCATCACCGCGGCGGCCTGGTCCTCCTCGACGGGCTTGTCGAGGCCCGCCCGGAACGCCGGGTCGGACAGGTAGTTGGCGATGCCCTCGCCCCGCAGGAACGGGAGGAAGCCCCGGTCGAGGTCGGCCGGCCGCCAGCCGAGCGTCGTGGTGTCGAGCGTGACCAGCAGCGCGGAGTAGCCGGACGCCTTCGCCCGCCGCAGGAACGACGCGCATACGTCGGGGTCGGTGGGCCAGTACAGCTGGTACCAGCGCGTGCCGTCGCCGTTGGCCTCGGCGGCCTCCTCGAGGGAGTGGGACGCCGCGGTCGAGTGCACGTACGGCACGCCGACGGCGGCGGCCGCCCGGGCCGTGGCCAGCTCACCCTCGCGGTGGGCGAGCGTCTGGACGCCGATGGGGGCGAGGCCGATCGGGGCGACGAGGCTGTCGCCCAGCACGGTCGTGGTGAGGTCGCGTTCGGCCGAGCCGCGCAGCATGCGGGGGACGATCCGCCAGCGGTCGAAGGCGGCCCGGTTGGCCCGGGCGGTGGCCCCGCTGCCGGCCGAGGGGGTGATGTAGCCGAGCGCCTCGGCGGACAGCACGTCGGCGGCCCGTTCCTCCAGCTGTGTCAGGCCGGTGGGGAGGTCGGGTGCCTTCCCGGCGAACATCCCGTTCGCGTAGATCCCGGTCTGATAGTCACCGAAATTGGCCACGGACCCCTCCAGAACGCCGCTGCCGGAACCCTTGCCCAGCGCCGCGGCGACCGCAAGGCGGCGTAGCGTCGGTCCCCGTGCTGGTGCAGGACGGCGAGGGGGTGGGTGTGGAGGGCGGCGCCCTGCTGGCGTGGGGCGACGAGCACCTCCGCGACCTGCCCTGGCGGCGGACCCGTGACCCGTGGGGCGTCCTGGTGTCCGAGGTCATGGCCCAGCAGACCGGCGTGGACAGGGTCGTCGGCTACTACCACCGCTTCCTCGACCGCTTCCCGACGCCGGCCGACTGCGCCGCCGCCCCTGCGGGCGAGGTGGTCCGCCTGTGGCAGGGCCTCGGCTACAACCGCCGCGCCGTCAACCTGCACCGCTGCGCGGTGGCGGTGGTCGAGCGCCACGCCGGTCGGCTTCCGGACGCCCTGGCCGACCTCCTCGCGCTCCCCGGCATCGGCCCGTACACGGCCCGGGCCGTGCTGGCCTTCGCCTTCGAGCGGCCCGTCGGCGTGGTGGACACCAACGTCGGCCGCGTCCTCGCCCGCTGGTCCGGCCGCCCGCTGACGGCGCCCGAGGCCCAGGCCCGGGCGGACGCCCTCGTCCCCGGCGACTGGCCGTGGCTCTGGAACCAGTCCGTCATGGAGCTGGGCGCCGCGGTCTGCCGCCGCCGGCGCCCGGCGTGCGCGTCCTGCCCGGTCCGGGCCGGCTGCGCCTGGGCGCGGGCCGGGCTGACGTCCCCGGACCCGGCCGACGGTTCGGCCGGCGTGAGCACCGGGCAGTCCCGCTTCGACGGCTCGGACCGCCAGGGCCGCGGCCGCCTGGTCGACGCCCTGTGTCGGGGACCGGTGCCGTGGGACGCGCTCCCCGATGTCATGGGCTGGCCGTCCGACCCGGCCCGGGCGCGGCGCGTGGCGAGCGCCCTGGTGGCCGACGGCTTGGCCCTGGACCACGGCGACGCCCTCCGCCTCCCCTGAGCCGGGTCAATCGGCGCGAGCGGCCCAGGCCTCGATCTCGACCCGCAGGTTCGGGGCGACCAGGCCGGTGACGGCAACTGCCGTCATGGCGGGGCGGTGGTCGCCGAGGCGGCGGGCGAGGAGCGCGCGGCGGCGCCCGGCGTCGATGTCGCCGACCAGGTAGACGGTCAACTTGACGAGGTCGCCCGTGCACATGCCGGCGGCCCGCAGGTTGGCGTCGAGGTTGTCCCAGGCGACGTCGAGCTGCTCGATCGGGTCGTCGGGGACCTCGCCCCCCACCCGCATCCCGATCTGTCCGGACAGCACGAGCAGCCGTTCGTCCCGGACCTCGACCTGATGGGCGTAGGTCGCCACGGGGGGGTGGACGTCCTCGGGATCACGGCGCACCTTCACGCGCCGGACCCTAGCGCCGCCCGCGTCTCGCTCTCGGGCGGCAGGGCGCTACGGGGAGTCACGTTCCGCCGGGCGGACGTGAGGGGACACGCCGTGGACGACGGCAAGGCCGCGACCATCTGGCGCTCGACGCCGACGACCGCAGCAGCCCGGCGCCACCGCGCCGAGTGGGCTGGTCGCCCGCTAGCGTGCAGGCAGGCGCCAGATCGGCGCCGTCACGGGTCGGCCCACCTTGAGCGGAGAGGGACGACTGGCTCCTGGCACAACAACCGGAGCCTGCCATGCGCCACGTTGACGATCCGTTTGACGGGATCGTCGCCTCGATGGCCGCCTTCGTCGTCGGGCGCCAACCCCTCGACCAGACCCTCACCCACGTCGCCGCGCTGGCCCGCGACGCCGTCGCCGGCGCCGACTACGCCGCAGTGACCACCCTGCGTGACGGTCGGGCCGAGACCACGGTTGCGACGGACCCCATGATCACCGAGATCGACCAGGCCCAGTACGACGCCGACAGCGGGCCCTGCCTCGACGCCTTCCGCACCGCCGAGACCACGCGCATGGTGTCGACGGAGGAGGACGAGCGCTGGCCCGAGTTCGGCCGCGTCGCGGCCGCCCACGGCGTCCACAGCACCCTGTCGCTGCCCCTCCTCTTCGACGGCGACGGGGTCGGTGCCCTCAACCTCTACAGCCGCCGGCACCGCCACTTCTCCGAGGCCGACGAGTCGTTGGCGGCGCGCTTCGCCGAGCCGGCCGCCGCCCTCGTCGTCAACGCCCTGCTGTTCTGGGAAGCGCGCGACCTGGCCGACAACCTCCAGACCGCGCTCGCCGGCCGGGCGGTGATCGACCAGGCCAAGGGCATCCTCATGGGCCAGCAGCGCGTCGACGCCGACGCCGCCTTCGACATGCTCCGCCGCGCCTCGCAGCGCGAGAACGTCAAGCTGCGCGACATCGCCCAACGCGTGGTCGACCGGGCCACGGGGCGCCGCGCCGGCTGAACCGGGCGCGCCGCCGCCGTCAGGCCTCGGCGGGGTGCCGGCGTGCGCCGTCGTCGATCCGGAAGACGCCGTCGATGCCGGTGAGTTCCAGCGTCTGCCGCACCGCGTCGCTGGGGCACCGGAGCGTGACGGCCTCGACGACACGTCCGTGCGAGGCATAGGCCCTGAGCAGCAGGTTGACGCCGGCGGAGTCCATGAACGTCGTCCCCGAGAGGTCGAGGATGACCGGTCGGCCGCTCGTGCGAACCTGCTCGATGCAGTGCCACAGGGGGTCGATGGCGTTCAGGTCCAGCTCGCCGCGAAACACCACGACGCACTGGCCGTCGCTCCGCTCGAGCCCCACCTCGAACCACGGTTGATCAGCGAAAGACTCCACTCGCCACGCCTCCGGTCGCTCGGTGCCGGCGCACGGACGCACGGCAGACGCAACGGCTGAAGGTCGCAACCGGCGTCAAGCATGCCGAGCGGCGGCCACGCGCGCAACGTCTCGTCCACCATCGGGCCGCCACGCCGTCACCGATGTCGGCCCGCCGCGCCCGTCGCACCTACCCGTGCACCGTCCACCTCCACGGTGAGGATGTCGTGCAACCCGCCCACGTCCAGCATGCGCCGCACCTGCGCGGTGGGGTTCCGCACCACCACGGCCCGTCCCCGCCGCCCCAGCTCCCGGTACGCCCGGAAGAACAGGTGCAGCCCGGCGGAGCCCATGAAGGTGACCCGCGAGCAGTCCAGGACGAGGGGCGCCCCACCAGCGCTGGCTCGCTCGACGCAGTCCCAGACGTGGTCGACCACCTCCGTGTCGACCTCCCCGCGCAGGACGACGACCAGTTCACCGTCCGCGAACACGACACGAGCATTGAAGTCCGGCCCCGTGTTGGGCGGGTTCGACAACACGACCTCCCGAAGGCGGCCCCGGGAGCCCGACGACCGTCGAACTCGTCCTCACCGGGGCACTGCACGAGCGGCTGTTGGCTCAACCGCCCACAGTCTGCCCACCGGTGACCCTCCCGCCAAGGGGCACTCGCGGCGTTCCGGACCATGGGACGCCCCCCGGCCGGGGGACGGGCGGGCGGCGCCGGCCGGCGGATCCGTGCGCTCAGGTGGGCGGGACGAGCCTCTCCGCCGGGGATCCGGGGAGCAGCCGGGCGACACGGGCGGCGAGGCGTTCGAGGGGGAGGAACGGGGCGAAGGCGACGCCCGTGAGCTGGTACGGGAAGCTGATCGCCATCAGCGCCAGCACGCCGACGTGGAAGAGCCAGGCGCCGACCACCCATGCGGTGCGCCGGCGGCCGCCCGTCAGGGCGAGCGGGGCGCCGAGCTCGACGGCGAGGCTGGCCACGGCCATCGGGGCGAAGAGCCAGCCGTGGCGGACGAGCCGCGTGCCGATCGGGGAGTACGCGTCCCCGAGCAACGCCTTGCGCAGGTTGTCGTGGGCCACGAGGTTGCGCAGGACCTCGCCGTCGACCCACGCCAGCCCGCTCGCCCGCAGCTTGGCGAGGCCGGCGAGCACGTAGGCGAGGACGACGACCACGGCGGCGAGCCGGACGGGCCAGCCGTACCGCTCGCCGACGGGCGGTCGGGCCGTCGGGCGGGCGGCGGACCGCAGGCCGAGCGCGTCCGCCGCCGGGGCCATCGCCAGGATTCCGACGTGGAGGACCAGCAGGTTCTCCGTGTGGAAGACCTGACCCCACGAGCTGTCCAGCGTGGCCAAAACGAGGGTGGCGAGGGCGGCGAACGGGGCGACGAGCGGGAAGCGCCAGCCGAGCGTGAAGAGGAGGGCGAGGACGGGTGTGGCGACGGCGAGGGCCACGACGGCCGCGTCGGGCAGCGGCGTGCCGGCCCAGGCGAGGACGCCGACCGGCTGCCAGCGGACCGGCGACTGGTCGGCGTGGCCCACATGCGCCGGGAGGCGGGCGAGCGACCAGGCCGTGAGGTAGCCGCCGACGAGGGCCCGCAGCAGCGCGAGGCGGACCGGCGACCCCGGCGCCGTGAGCCAGGCCCACGGCCGCGCCCACATACCGAGCGCCGCGGGCGTCCGAAGGGCCGGCGCGCCGCCGGCGCCCACGCGGCTCACGGCGCCTCGCACGTGGCGACCGTGCGCCGGTCCAGCGGCTCCCGCCGTCCGGCGGACCAGGTGATGGCGTCGTGACGTTCCACCACGACCTGCACCGAGGCGACCGCCGCCGGGCCGACCTGCGCCGGGTCGGTCCCGGGCCTCACCTCGGTGGCGGACGGCGACCGGTGGGCGAGGCGGGCGGCGACCTCTCGGCAGAGGGCGCTGGCGGCGGACGGGCCGTCGGCCACGGCGCGGTGGACGGCGGCGGAGGCCTGCATGACCTGGTCCGTGGCGGCGATGGTGGCGGGCGACAGGCGCTCGACCGCGCCGTCGCCCCGGACGGCCACGACGGTGGGCAGCTCGACGACCCGGCCCCGGTCCCGGCTGAACATCGGGTAGGTCGAGAGCGGGAAGCCGTCCGGGGCGTCGTCGTCGACCAGCGTCCGGACCCCGGGGATCGCCACCGCAACGACCACGACCGTGCTCGCCACCAGGGCTCGCCACCGGTCGCCACGCTCCACGCTCGGCGAGGCTACGTCCGCTCCCGCGACCACCGGCGGCAACGCCGCCGGTCGGGCGGCGCCCCGTGCCCGTGATGGGGCCGTAGGTTGCCCCGGCGTGAGGCTTCGCCGTCCCCTCGCCGTGGTGCTGCTGTGGGGCGTGACGGTCGGGGGCGTGCTGGCGGGCGTCCGGGCGACGGTGGTCCTGCCCGAGCGCTGCCCGGCGGTGACCGAGGACGAGGCCCGGGCCGCCACCACGGAGGCCATCGCCTGGTTCGGGCGAAACCAGGCGTCCGACGGGCGCTGGGCCTACCGCTACGACCGGTCCACGAACACGGTCGACCGGCGGGACCACGCCGTCCGCCACAGCGGCGTGACCCTGTCGCTGGCCCAGGCCCACGCCGCCGGCTTCCCGGACGCCCTCGCCGTCGCCGACGCGGGGGTCGAGTGGTCGCTCGGCCGGCTGGTCCGGCGCGGCGACTGGGCGGCGGTCCGGGCCGGCGACGGGGCGCCGACCGGGGCGACGGCCCTGCTGGTGGCGGCGTTGGCCACCCGGCGCGAGGCGACCGGCGACGCCCGCTGGGACGACGAGATGGTCGAGCTCGGCCGATTCCTCGTCGCCATGACCGAGCCGTCCGGCGCCGTGCTGGCCCGCTGGGATGCGGCCACCGAGGCGCCCGTGCCCGGGGAGCACTCAGTGTTCTTCACCGGCGAGGCCTACTTCGCCCTCGGCCTGCTGGACCGGGTCGACCCCGACGGCGGCTGGCGTCCAACCGCCGACCGCATCGGCCGCTACCTGGCCACCGAGCGCGACGACGCCGAGGACCGCTGGCCCGCCACCCCCGACCACTGGGCCGCCTACGGGCTCGACGTGGCGGCGACGTCGGCGCCGCTCGACGCGGACGGCCGCGCCTACGTGCGCGAGCTGGCGGCCGCGTTCGGGATCCAGGTGCGGTGGGAGTCCCAGCGGACCGGGTCCGGCCTCAACCGGTGGGTGCTGCGGGGCGTGCCAGGGCTCGGCGCCGCCGTCGGCACGTTGGGGGAGGGGCTGGGCGGCCTGTGGCGGGCGTCCGAGGCCGAGCCCGGCCTGGGTGACGAGCGGACCGCCATCGGCGACCGCCTCCGCTGCGTGGCCGGGATGCTGGTGGACCGCCAGGCCTCCGCCGCCGAGGCCGGCGGCTCGGCGCGGCCGGGCCTGGTGCGCGGCGCCTGGTTCCGGCTCGATGTCACGCAGATGGACGACCAGCAGCACGCCCTCTCCGGGCTCCTCGCCGCCCTGCCGGCGCTGGCGGAAGGCGGGCCGGTGACGTCCACGGGTACCGGCGAGGCGCCGGTCGGCCGGCTGCTGTGGCTCGTGGCCGTGGCCGTGGCGGTCGCCAACCCGCCGCGGCTCCGCCAGGTCCTCGCCCCCGCCGGGCGTGGCGGGGCCGGGCAGACGGCCGGCGCGGTCGTGGGCGCGGTCGGCGTCGCGGCCGCCCTGCTGGTGGCTCTCGCCGCCGCGGCGGGACCGCTGGCCCGGGCCGCCGACGTGAGCGGCACGACGGCCCTGGTGGCGGCCGGGATCGTCGTCGGCGTGACGGCGGGCATCGACGCCGGCCGCCGCCCGGCGCCGCTCCTCCACCGGCGCCCGGTCGGCCGGGGAGGCCCGGTCGTGACGGGCGGGCGGGCGGAGCCCGTCGTGGGGGAGGACCTGCCGGCCGCGTGGGTGGTGGCCGTGCTGGGTGGGCTGGCGGTCTGCCGGCCCGCTGTCGTCCTGATGGTCCTCGCGGTGGGGGCGGACCTCGGGGCGCCGGGCGGGGTCGCCGTCGCACTCGGCGCCGCGGCCGCCGGGCTGGCGCCGCTGGTGCGGGCCCCGGCCTGGTGGCCCACCGACGACGGCACCCGGACGGCGGTCGCCATCGTGGCCCTGGTCGGCGCCGTCGACCTGATCCTCCACGGCATCCTGAGCATCTGACCGGGCAGGGCGGGACGGCCGGGGGCGGACCGGCGACGGGGCCGAGGCCGGTGCGACGCTCCCGGGCCCTAGGCGGGGCCGACGAAGTCGAGGACGAGGGCGTTGACCTCGTCCGGCTTCTCCAGATGGAGGAAGTGGCCGGCGCCGTCCACGATGCGGATGCCGGACAGGCCGTCGTCCGGCAGGTGCGGTTCGGCCGCCGGCACGAGGTCCGCCCCCATGCAGGCGTCGTCGGCGCCGTGCAGGTACAAGGTGGGCAGCGGCGGGCCCGAGGTGTCGGCCGCGCCCTGGAGCTCGGCCACGGCCGGGTCGGACGAGAGGCCCACGCCGCCCAGCGCCGCACGGTAGTAGCCGAGGGCGGCGGCCAGGTTCTGCGGCGCCCGCAGGGCGTCCTTCACCGCCGGGAGGTCGTGGGCGGCGTCGTAGCCGGGCGACCAGTCGGCCCAGAGCCGGTCGAGGAAGGCCAGGTCGTCGTTGGCGACGGCCAACTCGGCCAGCGGGTGCTGGAAGAAGAACATGTACCAGGACCGCCGCAGCTGGTCGTAGGTGAACAGCCCCTGGGCGACGGCCGGCGCCGGCGGGACGGCCATGGCCACGAGCCGGCGCCAGTTGGCCTTGGGGTGGTGGACGGCGGCGTAGGCGGCCAACGCCCCCCAGTCGTGCCCGACGAGCACGCCGGGCCCGGCGGTCGGGTCGCCGAGGGCCTCGTGCAAGGCGAGGGCGTCGGTCCCGATCACGGCGGGCTGGTACTCCGGCGCCTCGGGGATGGCGGAGGGGGCGTAGCCCCGCAGCCAGGGGGCCACGGCCCGGTACCCGGCCTCGGCCAATCGGGGCAACAGGTGCCGCCAGGTGCGGGCCGTGTCGGGAAAGCCGTGGAGGCAGAGTGCGAGCGGGGCGTCCTCGTCGCCGGCGGCCAGGTAGCCGAAGGCCAGCCCGTTCGCCTCGACCGTCCCCTCGCTGAGCGACGTCATGTTCGGACCGTAACGCGCCCCCACGTCGCCGCCCGGTGATTGTGGTCACAGGCACGCCTTCGGACTTCACACTTGGGTAACGTCCGGTTCAACGCGGAGGGCGGTGATGGGGGAACCGTTGCTGAACGTGTCGTTCTACGGAACACGGGGCTCGACTCCTTGTCCCAGCGAGTCGAACCGCCGGTACGGCGGCAACACCTCGTGTGTGGCACTCGAGTCGCCCGGCCACGAGCCGATCATCCTCGACCTCGGCACGGGGCTGCGGTTCTTCGGGGAGACCCAGGCCAACGACGGCACGTTCAAGGGCTCGGCGCTGGTCACCCACCTGCACTGGGACCACGTGCAGGGCCTGCCGTTCTTCACGCCCGTCCTCAAGGAGGGCGCCCAGCTGGACATCTACGGCCCCCGGCAGGACACCGGGACCGTCGCCGACGCCTTCCACTCCTTCATCTGCCCGCCGTTCTTCCCCGTCACGGTCGAGCAGCTGTACGGGCAGCTGTCGTTCCTCGACGCCGGCGACGAGGACCTCGAGCTCGACGGTGCCAAGGTGCGGGTCCGCACCGTGCCCCACGTGGGCACGAACAACGGCTACCGGGTGGAGATGGGCGGGGCGTCGGTCGCCTACCTGTCCGACCACCAGATGCCCCACGACGGCAGCCACACGGTGCCGGACGACGTGCTCGAGCTGTGCGACGGCGTCGACGTGCTGGTCCACGACGCCCAGTACACGCCCGAGGAGTTCGCCGAGAAGTACTACTGGGGCCACTGCACGGTCGACTACGCCCTGTTCGTGGCGCAGGAGGCCGGTGCCAAGCGCCTGGTCATGTTCCATCACGACCCCGCCCGCACCGACGAGCAGGTCGACGCCCTGCTGGCCGGCGCCCGGCAGCAGAACGCCACCGGTCCCGGCCCGTCGGTGGACGAGGTCCTGGCCGCCTACGAGGGCCTCACGATCAGCCTCGGCGGCTGAATTCCGGTCCGCGCATCCGAGAAGCAGCGATCCGTCTGCCGAGATGCGCCCGCTCCGAGGTCGAGACGTTCCCGACCGTACGGCCGTAGGGTGCTGGCCGTGAGCGCCGACACGTCCTCGATCGACAGCGCCCGCTTCCGGCAGGTGCTGGGCCACTTCCCGACGGGCGTGACGGTCGTGACCGCCACGACGCCGGAGGGTCCCGTGGGCCTGGCCGTGGGGTCGTTCTTCTCGGTGTCGCTCGAGCCACCGCTGGTGGCCTTCTGCGCGGGCAAGACGTCGTCGAGCTACCCCCGGGTCGAGGCCGCGGGCCACTTCGTGGTCAACGTGCTGGGCGACCACCAGGAGGACGTCTGCCGGGTGTTCGCCGGCAAGGGCGACAAGTTCGCCGGGCTCGGGCACCGCCCGTCGCCGGTCAGCGGCGCCCCGGTCGTCAACGACGTCCTGGCGTGGCTCGACTGCGACATCGACACGGTCCACGAGGCCGGCGACCACTGGATCGTGGTCGGCCGGGTCCGCGAGATGGAGGTCGGCGACGAGCGCGGCGGCCCGCTCGTCTTCTACCGCGGCGGTTTCGGGCGCTTCGCCCCCTGAGCCACGCCGGCCCTAGGGTCGGTCGCATGGCGATCTATGCCCTGGGCGACCGTGAGCCGCAGCTCGACCCGACCGCCTACGTGCATCCCGACGCCGTCGTGATCGGCGACGTCCGCCTCGGGCCGGAGTCGTCGGTGTGGCCCGGCGCCGTCCTGCGGGGCGACGGGCTGCCGATCGTCGTGGGCGCCCGCACGTCCATCCAGGACGGTGCCGTGCTCCACACGACGCCGTTCATCGGGACGATCGTGGGCGACGACTGCGTGGTCGGGCATCTCGCCCACCTGGAGGGCTGCACGATCGAGGACGGCGCCCTCGTGGGGACCGGCTCGATCGTCCTGCACCGGGCCGTCGTGCGGAAGGGCGCCATGGTGGCGGCGGGCGCCGTCGTGTCGCCCCGCACCGAGGTCCCCGAACGGGCCCGGGCCATGGGCGTACCCGCCCGGATCAAGCCCGACTCGGTGAACCCCGAGGTCGACATCGCCCTCGGGGCCGCCTCCTACGTCGAGCGGGCCAAGCAGTACCGGACCGAGCTCCGCCGCCTCGACTGAGCCAGACGGCCGGGCCGTCCGGGTCTCCGGCCGGCGGCGTACGCCGCCGGAGAGGACTCGACGTGGAGGGCGCGGCGGGCCTCGGGCAGCCGGTCCAGAACGCCGCCACCAGGTGCTCCTCCCGCGTCCGACCGACGGCGCCGACCGGGGCTACGCCGAGCCCAGCCATTCCAGGCCCGGGACCGGGAGGTTCCGGAGGACCGTGAAGGCCACCACCACGGCGACCGCCGCCGTCGCCAGCCACCGGGGCGGCGTCAGGCGGCTGGCGGGCCGGCCGACGAGGGGGAGCAGCCACAGCGCCAGCGCCACGCCCGCCACCGCGAGGACCGCCGGGAGCAGCAGGTTGTGGTCCACGGCGGCGACGACGTCGCCGCGCAGGAGGTCGTGCGTGCCGCGCAGGCCGCCGCAGCCGGGGCAGTCGAGGCCGAGCAGCACCCGGCTCGGGCAGGGCGGCCACACGCCGCCGTCGGACGGGTCGACCGCGGCCAGGTAGGCGGTCAGCGCGCCGAGGCCGGCGACGGTGAGCAGCCGCTGGCGGCGGTCCGCCGGCGCGATGCCCCCGGTCACGTCCGCTCGGCTGGCGACGCCCATGGGCCGTCACGGTACCGTCGGCGGCCATGGACGTCGGCTCCGTGGGCCTGTGGACCTTCCAACTCGACCTCCAGAGCGCCGCCGAGGCGCGGGCGGCGGCGGCCGAGGTCGAGGCGCAGGGGTGGGGCACCCTCTGGATACCGGAGGCGGTCGGGCGCGAGGCCCTCAGCCACGCCCAGCTGCTGCTCGACGCCACGAGCGAGATGGTCGTGGCCACCGGCGTCGCCAACGTGTGGAGCCGGAGCGCGGCGGCCGCCGCCAACGCCCAGCGGCTGCTGGCCGACGACTCGGGCGGGCGCTTCCTGCTCGGCCTGGGCGTGAGCCACCAGCCGATGGTCGAGGGGCTGCTCGGCCAGTCCTACGAGAAGCCGCTGGCGAAGATGGCGTCCTACCTCGACCAGTTCGACGACGCCTTCACCAGCTCGCCGCGCCCGGCGCAGGACCCGCCCCGCGTGCTCGCCGCCCTCGGCCCGAAGATGCTGCACCTGGCGGCCGAGCGGTCCTGGGGCGCGTTGACGTACTTCGTGCCGGTCGAGCACACGCCGATCGCCCGCCAGGCCCTCGGCGACGTACCGATGCTCATGGTCGAGCAGGGGGTCGTCCTCACGACCGACCCGGCCGTCGCCCGCGACCTGGCCCGCCGCCACCTGCAGCTCTACCTGTCCCTGCCGAACTACGTGAACAACCTGCGCCGCCTCGGCTGGGACGACGAGGACCTCACGCTGCCCGGCAGCGACAAGCTGGCCGACGCCCTCGTCGTGTGGGGCGACGTCGACGACGTGGTGGCCCGGGTCAAGGAGCACCACGACGCCGGGGCCGACCACGTGTGCCTGCAGGTGTTCACGCCCGACGCCACGGCCGTGCCGATCGCGGAGTGGCGCGAGCTGGCCGCCGCGCTGGTCCCGCCACGGCCCGAGCCGGTGGGCGTGGTCGGCAAGGCGTCGCCCAGGGTGGCGACGGCGACCGCCCGCAAAGTCGCCAAGGCCGCCCAGGCGACGGCGGCGAAGGCCGCGCCCGGCGCCGCCGCCAAGGCCACGGCGGCGAAGGCGGCGAAGGCGGCCAAGAGCACGAAGGCGGCCAAGTCGGCCCGGGCGGCCAAGGGCGCGACCCGGGCGGCCACGGAGACGGCAAAAACCCGCAGGCCCCGCGCCTGAGCCCCCGGCTACCGTCGGCGTCGGGGTCGGCGGGCCCCTCCGGCCGGCTGCGGTGGCGGCCCGGTGCCGGCGTCCCCCCACGGGCTCCCGGCGGCGGATTCCGAACGCCGTTTGCCAACTAGTTAGCCGGGCTCGGTAACCTTGACCGGCGGGTCAAGTCGTCGAGGGGGCGCGTGGTCGTATGACGGAGCAGGCGAGCGCGAGCAGCGCGAACACGGCGAGCGGGCGCCTCGGCGGCTGGGGCCTGATGCGGGAGGCGGTGGCCCGGCGCAAGGTCGGCATCGCCATCGGCGTGGGCACCGGCCTGGCGTGGACGTCGGCGAAGGTGTCCACGGGCGTGATCGTCCGCAATGCGGTCGACCGGGGCATCGAGGCCGACGACACGGCGGCGCTGATCCGCTGGTCGAGCCTGCTCGGCGTCGTCGCCGTGTGCTCGGCGGTGTTCACCGGCCTGCGGCGTTACTTCGCCTTCCGCGAGGCCCGCTGGATCGAGCTCGACCTGCGCGACCGCCTCTTCGCCCACGTCCAGCGGCTGCACTTCGGCTACCACGACCGGGTGCAGACCGGGCAGCTCATGAGCCGGGCCAACACCGACCTGCAGCAGGTCCAGTCGTTCCTGGTGATGATCCCGCTGACGATCAGCAACGGCGTCACGGTCGTGGCGGTCACCGTCATCCTGGGCTTCATCGACCCGGTGCTCACGCTGCTGGCACTCGGGTCGCTGCCGTTCCTCAACGTGATGGCGACCCGGTTCTCCCGACGGTTGGCGCCGCAGGTGATGGGCATCCAGCGCGAGTCCGCCGAGCTGGCGGCCGTGGTCGAGGAGACCGTGGCCGGCGTCCGGGTCATCAAGGGCCTGGGCGCCGAGCGCGCCCAGGCCTCGCGCCTGGCGGACGAGGCCGACGACGTCTACACCGAGTCGCTCGCCGCCGCCCGCACCCGGGCCCGCTTCGTCCCCGGCCTGGAGATGCTGCCGAACATCGGCTTCATCGCCGTCCTGGCCTACGGCGGCCACCAGGTCATCGACGGCACGCTCAGCCTCGGCTCGCTGATCGCCTTCAACGTCTACATCGGCATGCTGATCTGGCCGTTGCGCATGCTCGGCATGATTGTGGCCCAGGCCCAGCGGGCGGTGGCGTCCGCCCAGCGGGTCGACGAGGTCCTCGCCACCGACCCGGCCATCGCGGACCCGCCTCGGCCCCGCCCTCTTCCGCCCGGCGGCGGCGAGGTCCGCTTCGAGGGCGTCCGCTTCGCCTACGAGGAGGGCGACACCGGTGGCGGCGTGCTCGACGGCTTCGACCTGCGCGTGGCCCCGGGGGAGTCGGTCGCGCTGGTGGGGGCGACGGGGTCCGGCAAGTCCACCGTGGCCCGGCTGCTGGCCCGGTTCTACGACGTCGCCGGCGGGACGGTCCGCATCGACGGCGTCGACGTCCGCGACCTGCGGCTGCGTCAACTGCGGCGCTCGGTCGGCATCGTCTTCGAGGACACGTTCCTGTTCAGCGACACGATCGCCGCCAACATCGCCTTCGCCGAGCCCGACACCTCCCACGAGGCGATCGAGCGGGCGGCGCGGCTGGCCGGGGCGCACGAGTTCGTCGACCGGCTGCCCGACGGTTACGCCACCCGCATCGGCGAGCGGGGCTACTCGCTCTCGGGCGGGCAGCGCCAACGCGTCGCCATCGCCCGGGCGATCCTGGCCGACCCGCGCATCCTGGTCCTCGACGACGCGACCTCGGCCGTCGACCCCACCAAGGAGCACGAGATCCGCGACGCCCTCGCCACGGTCATGCGGGGGCGGACGACGATCGTGATCGCCCACCGGCCCGCCACGATCGCCCTCGCCGACCGGGTCGTCCTGCTCGAGGGCGGCCAGGTCGCGGCCGATGGCACCCACGACGAGCTGCTGGCCACCGAGCCGCGCTACCGGGCCGTCCTGGCGGCGGCGGCGGCCGACGAGGCCCCGGCCGACGCCTCCGGGTTGGACGGCGACGGCGCACCGGCCGAGACCGAGGGCGGGCCCGTCCATGTGGCGTGACGCCGGGGTGGGCCCCGACGAGAAGCTCGACGCCGCCCAGGCCGGCCGGCTGCTCCGGCGGACCGCCGCCATGCTCCGGCCCCACGCCGGCCAGGTGGCGGTGGCGCTGGTGGCAGTCATGTTCTGGACCGCCACCGTGCTGGCCGGGCCGTGGCTCGTCCGCTACGGCATCGACGAGGGCATCAAGCCGGGCGATGGCGCCGTGCTCGACCGGGCCGTGATCGGCTACGTCGTGGTGGCGCTGCTGGCGTACGTCACGAACCGGACGCAGATCCGGCTGATCTCGACCGTCGGCGAGCAGTTCCTGCGCGACATGCGCACCCGGGTGTTCGACCACCTGCAGCGGCTGTCGATGCCGTTCTACGACCGGTCGAAGGCGGGCGTGCTCGTGTCGCGCATGACGTCCGACGTCGACTCCCTGGCCGAGCTGATCCAGATGGGCCTGGCCATGTTCGTCTCGAACAGCCTGCTGCTGGTCGTGTCGATCGCGGTGCTGGGCAGCGTGTCGTGGCAGCTGCTGCTGGTCTGCATCGTCGCCATGCCGCCGGTCGTGCTGGCCAGCATCAAGTTCCAGCGCGACTCGAACGCGGCCTACCTCGACGTGCGCGACCGCATCGGCTCGACGATGTCGCACCTGCAGGAGGGCATCAGCGGGGTCCGGGTCGTCCAGGCATTCGGCCGGGAGGACACCGAGATCGAGCGGTTCCGGGACGGGAACCGCGAGCTCTACGACAGCCACATGCGGTCGGTGAAGATCTCGGCCTGGTACCTGCCGGTCATCGAGCTGGCGGCGTGGGGCACGACCGCCCTGGCGCTCGGCTTCGGCGGCTGGTGGGTCCACGAGGGGTGGCTGACGGTCGGCACGGTGGCGTTCTTCGTGCTGGCCCTGGCGAACCTGTTCGAGCCCGTCCAGCAGCTCAGCCAGCTGTTCAACCAGGTGCAGTCCGCGGCGGCCGGACTCCACAAGCTCTACGAGCTGCTCGACGAGCCCGTCGACGTGGACGAACACCACGGCGCCGTCGACCTGCCGGCCCGCGGCGACGTCTCGGTCGAGGACGTGTCGTTCGCCTACGGCGACGGCCCGGCGGTGCTGTCGCACGTGTCGCTGCACATACCCGCCGGGTCGCGCCTGGCGCTGGTGGGGCCGACCGGGGCCGGCAAGTCCACCCTGGCCAAGCTGGTCGCCCGGCTCTACGACCCCACGTCCGGCGTCGTGCGCATGGGCGGGGTGGACCTGCGCCGGGCCACCCTGGCGTCTCTCCGTGAGCGCGTCGTGGTGATCCCGCAGGAGGGGTTCCTGTTCAACGGGACCATTCGCGACAACGTCCGCATCGCGCGGGCCGGCGCCACCGACGCCGAGGTGGACGCCGCCCTCGAGGCCGTCGGCGCCCGCGAGCGGTTCGCCGTGCTGCCCGAGGGGCTCGACACCGAGGTCCGTGAGCGCGGCAGCCGGCTGTCCGCCGGCGAGAAGCAGCTGGTCTCGCTGGCGAGGGCCGCGCTGGCCGACCCGGCGGTACTGGTCCTCGACGAGGCCACGTCCAGCCTCGACCCCGGCACGGAGGCCCTGGTCGAGGCCGCCGTCGACCGCCTCATGGTCGGGCGCACGGTCGTGGTCATCGCCCACCGCCTGTCCACCGCCGAGCGGGCCGACCTGGTGGGCGTGGTCGACGCCGGGGGCCTCGCCGAGCTCGGCTCCCACGACGAGCTGGTGACCCGGGGCGGCCGCTACGCCGCGCTCTACGAGACCTGGACGGCCGGGCTGAACTCGCCGGCCTCCCGCTGACCGCGGGCCGGCCGGCGGGCGCCGTAGCCTCCCGGTCATGGCACGGGCGCTCGCCGACGAGCTGGCCACCGCCACCCGGTCGTTCCTCGACGGGCTGGACGACGGCCAGCGGGCCCTGGCGGCCCTGCCGTTCGCCGGTGAGGACCGCCACACGTGGGCGTACTGGCCGACGGAGCGGCGGGGCGTGCCGCTGCACGCGCTGTCCCGACCGGGGACCAAGGCGGCGCTGCGGGCGCTTGCCGTCGTCCTCCCCGTCCCCGGGTTCAGCCGGGTCACGGCGATCATGGGCCTGGACGAGGTGCTCGACCGGTACGAGGGGTACGCCTCCGACCGGCGCCACCGCGACGACTACTGGGTGACGGTGTTCGGAGCGCCGGGCGACGAGCCGTGGGCGTTGCGGTTCGAGGGCCACCACGTGTCGGTCCACGCCACCGTGGCGGGCGGTGCGGTCACGCTCACGCCGCTGTTCCTGGGCGCCAACCCGGCCGTGGTCCACGACGAGGGCCGGGTGGTCAGCGCCCCGCTGGCGCCGGAGGAGGCGCTCGGCTTCGAGCTGCTGCACGCCCTGACCGTCGAGCAGCAGGCCTCGGTGCTGCTGTCCGACCGGGCGCCGCAGGACATCGCCAGCCGCACCGCCGCCCACGTCGGCGCCGACCTGGTCGACCTCGGCGACCAAGGCGTCCCGCTGGCGGCGCTGGCCGGACCGGCGGCCGCCGCGGCCGACGCCCTGGTGGGCGTGTACCTGCGGCGGTTCCCGCCCGGTGCCCGGCTGCCCGACCCGCGTGACGCCCGCTTCGCCTGGGCGGGCGCCGCCGAGCCCGGCGAGGGGCACTACTACCGCCTCGCCGGCCCCCGGCTGCTGGTCGAGCTCGACAACACCCAGGACGACGCCAACCACGTCCACACCGTGGTGCGCGACCCCGAGAGCGACTTCGGCGACGACGTCCTCGCCGCCCACCACCGCCACGCCCACCCGTGAGTCCGCCGGCCGCGGCCCGGCTCAGCGGCCGGCGACGGGGGCGGCGTCCTTGGCGGTGCCGGCGCCGGGGCGGAGGTCGTGGCCGCGGAGGAGCTTGGTGAGCAGCGCGACAAGCCGCTCGCGCTCGTCGGCGTCGAGCGGGGCCACGTAGGCGGCCTGGGCCTCGGCCAGGACCTCCTCGAGCGTCTCGCGAAAGGCCTCGCCGGCCGGCGTCAGCGACACGGCGTTGCGGCGCCTGTCGGCCGGGTCGCGGTCGCGCCGGATCAGGCCCCGCTCCTCCAGCTCGGCCACCACGGCAACGGTGTCGCTGGGGTCGAGGCCGCAGCGGCGGCCGAGGCGGGCCTGGCTGAGCGGGCCGGCCTCGGCCAGGGCGGTGAGGACGTTGAACTCCTGGCGGCGGGACCCGACAGACGCCAGCCGCGCCACGACGTAGCGGCTCGACACGAGGGCCGCCCGGTTGGTGAGCCAGCTCGGGAGCGTCCAGAAGCGGGCGGGCGGGGCGTCGTCGTCCTCGTCCCCGGGCGGGTGGTTCGTCGGATTGGCCACGGCGCCCAGGGTACGCGCAACCGTTGGCAATCCCCATGGTTGCCTCTACCGTTGGACAGACCAACGTTGGTGATGCCAACAAGAGAGGGAACGCATGAGCGAGAACCAGCTGGGCGTGGCCGTGATCGTGGGGAGCACCAGGGAGGGGCGCTTCGGCGAGGGCGTCGCCCGCTGGTTCGTG
>DATFOS010000031.1:0-8617 GCA_035265325.1 Acidimicrobiales bacterium | reverse complement strand
GGGCGGCGACGCTCGACGAGCTGGGCACCCTCGGTGCCGACCTCGTCGGCCCGCGTTCCGCCCTGGCGGGGCTCCGCCAGCGCCTCCGCGACCTCGACCCGGCCGAGCGCCCGCTGGCCGGCAAGGCGATCAACGCCGCCTTCGAGACGGTCAAGGGCCTGCTCGACGAGCGCCGCGCCGCCCTGCACGCCGCCGCCCGGGCGGCCCGGCTCGACGCCGAGCGGCTCGACCTCACCGAGGTCACCACCCGGCCGCAGGTCGGCCACCTCCACCTCGTGACCCAGGCCATCGCCGAGCTCGAGGACCTGTTCGTCGGCATGGGTTTCACCGTTGCCGAGGGGCCCGAGGTCGAGACCAACTGGCACAACTTCGGGGCGCTCAACTTCCCGGCCGGCCACCCGGCCCGGGACATGTACGACACGCTCTACGTGGACTACGGCCGCGCAGGGTCCACGCTGCTGCGAACGCACACGTCCCCGGTCCAGGTCCGCGTCATGTCCGGCGTCGAGCCGCCCTTCTACTCGGTGATGCCCGGCCGGGTGTTCCGCTCCGACACCGCCGACGCCACGCACATGCCCGTGTTCCACCAGATCGAGGGCCTGGTCGTCGACCGCGACATCACGTTCGCCGACCTGGCCGGCACCATCGACGCCTTCACCAAGGCCTACTTCGGCGGAGACTTCACGTCGCGCCTACGGCCGGCGTACTTCCCGTTCACCGAGCCGTCCGCGGAGTTCGACATCCAGCGGCCCGACGGCACCTGGCTCGAGCTGGGCGGCTGCGGCATGGTCCACCCCAACGTGCTGACGGCCTGCGGGGTCGATCCCGAGGAGTGGCAGGGCTTCGCCTTCGGCTTCGGCATCGACCGCCTGGCCGCCGCCCGCCACGGGGTCGACGACCTGCGCGACCTCTTCACCAACGACATCCGCTTCCTGAGCCAGTTCTAGAAAAGGCGAGACCGATGAAGGTCCTTCTCTCGTGGCTGCGCGACTTCGCACCCATCACGGGTGACCCCGTGGCCATCGGCGAGCAGCTCAGCGACCTGGGCACGCCCGTCGAGCAGCTCGACCGCATCGGCGAGGGGCTCGACGGCATCGTCGTCGCCCGCGTCCTCGCCACGCGCCAGCACCCCAACGCCGACAAGATCCAGCTGGTCGATGTCCACCGCGGCGACGGCGAGGCCCTGCAGATCGCCTGCGGCGCCTACAACTTCGCCACCGGCGACCTCGTCCCGCTGGCGACGGTGGGCACGACCATGCCCGACGGCATGGAGATCGGCCGGCGCAAGATGCGCGGCGAGTGGTCCAACGGCATGTTGTGCTCGGCCCGCGAGTTGGGCGTCGGCGACGACCACGGCGGCATCTGGGTCCTGCCGGCCGACCTGACGCCGGGCGTCCCGTTCGCCGAGGCCATGGGCATCGAGCGCGACGTCCTCTACGACCTCGAGGTCAACCCCAACCGGCCCGACGCCATGTCGATCGCCGGCGTGGCCCGCGACCTGGCCGCCCGCCAGGGCGTGCCGTTCGCCGTCCCCACGCCGGCGGTCACGACGGTCCCGGCCGCCCGCATCGAGGACGTGACGATCGAGATCGCGGATCCCGACCTGTGCGGGCGCTTCACCGCACGGGTGATCCGGGGCGTGACCGTGGGGGAGTCCGACCCGCTCATCGCCCGCCGGCTCAGCCTGCTGGGCATGCGGCCGATCAACTCGGTCGTGGACGCCTCCAACTACGTGCTACTCGAGCTGGGACAGCCCAACCACGCCTACGACCTGGACAGGGTGGCGGGCCCCGGCCTGCGCGCCCGCCGGGCCCGGCCGGGGGAGGAGCTGACCACCCTCGACGGCGTCCGCCGGCGGATGACCGCCGACGACCTGCTCATCACCGACGCCGAGGACACGCCGGTCGGCATCGGCGGCGTGATGGGCGGCGCCGAGAGCGAGATCTCCGACGCCACCACCGACGTGCTGCTCGAGATCGCCTGGTTCCTGCCTCTCGCGATCGCCAAGACCTCGCGGCGGCACAAGCTGCGGTCCGAGGCGTCGGCCCGCTTCGAGAAGGGCGCCGACCCCGAGATCGCCGAGCTGGCCCACCTGCGCTTCGCGGAGCTGCTGGGGGCGTCCGGCGCCCGGCTCGAGGAGGGCATCGTCGACGTGCGGGGCGAGCTGCCGGTGCGCGAGCCGGTCCGGGTGCGGACGTCGCGGGTGAACAAGCTGCTCAACACGTCGCTCGACGCCCCCGCCATCGAGTCGCTGCTCACGCCTATCGGCTTCGAGACGACCGTCGCGGGAGAGGACGTCGACGTCGTCGTGCCGTCCTGGCGCTACGACTCGTCCACCGAGATCGACGTGGTCGAGGAGGTGGCGCGCCACTACGGCTACTCGAGGATCGGCAGGCGGGTCCCGCCGTCCGCCCACACCGGCCGGCTCACGCCCCGCCAGCGCGAGCGGCGCCGGCTGCGGTCGCTGCTGGTCGGCCGCGGCCTGTCCGAGGCGCTGCCGATGCCGTTCCTCGCCCCGGGCGACCTGGAGCGGTGCGGGCTGCCCGGCGACGGCATCCGCATCGCCAACCCGCTGGTCGCGGAAGAGTCGGTGCTGCGCACCTCGCTCCTCCCCGGGCTGGTCGACGCGTTGGCCACCAACGCCGCCCGGCGCAACACGGGTGTGGCGCTGTGGGAGATCGGCCATGTCTTCCTGCCCCGCGACATCCCGGCGGCGGCGTCCGAAGGGCTGGCCGCGGCTGCGACCGACGTGATGACCGGTCCGCCGGCCGACCTGGCCGTGCTCGACGCCGCCCTCCCGGACGAGCGCGAGGTCCTCGGCGTGGCGCTCGGCGGACGCGAGGCCCCCGCCGCGGTGACCGAGTGGCGGGCCGTCGAGGCGGTCCTCGACCTCGTCGGCGTCGAGGTGGTCAACGGCCCGGTGCCGGGGCTGCACCCGACGCGGTCGGCCCGCCTGGTCGGGCCGGGCGGCGAGGCCGTCGGCTCCCTGGGCGAGGTCGACCCCGCCGTGCTGGAGGCCCACAACATCGCCGAGCGCGTGGCGTGGCTCGAGGTCGACCTCGACGTCGTCACCGGCCTGCCCCGCAGCGGCCGCCCGTACCGGCTGGTCAGCGTCTACCCGTCGAGCGACATCGACCTGGCGTTCGAGGTCGACGACGACGTGCCGGCCACCGCGGTCGAGGCCACGCTGCGGGAGGCGACCGGCGACCGGCTGGCCGCCCTGCGCCTGTTCGACGTGTACCGGGGCCCCGGCATCGCCGCAGGCCGGCGCAGCCTGGCCTACTCGCTGCGGCTCGAAGCGACCGACCACACGCTGACGGACGACGAGGTGGCGGAGGTCCGCCGCCGCGGCATCAGCGCGGTCGAGTCGGCCCACGCCGCCACCCTCCGGGGCTGACCCGCCCGCCAACGACGATCCGAAATTGCGCACCTGAGCCCGGCATGAGCGGGCTCAGGTGCGCAATTTGCCAAGGAGCCGGCCGAACGCCGTTGCATGACTATGCAGGTGTCTGTATCGTCATGTAGGTGACCTCGGTCGGCATCATCGGCGCCTCCGGCTACACGGGGGCCGAGTTGCTGCGGCTCTGCGCCCACCACCCCGAGTTCGACGTGCGCGTCGCGACGGGTGAGTCGCAGGCGGGTACCCGCATCGCGGAGCTCTACCCGAGCCTCGCCGCCGCCTACGGCGACCAGGCGTTCGAGCCCACCGAGGGCGCGGCCGTCGACGGGCTCGACCTCGTGTTCCTCGGGCTCCCGCACGGCGCGTCGCAGGCCCTCGTGCCGGACCTGCTCGGCCGGGTCGGCAAGGTCGTCGACCTCGCCGCCGACTTCCGCCTGATCGACGCCTCGCTGTACCCGACCTGGTACGGCGAGCCGCACGCATGTCCCGAGCTGCTGGCCGGCTTCGCGTACGGCCTGCCCGAGCTCTTCCGCGCCGACGTGGTCGGGGCCGACGCCGTCGCCGCCGCCGGCTGCTACGTCACGGCCTCGTCCCTCGCCCTGGCCCCGCTCGTGGGGGAGGGCCTCGTCGGGCCGACCGGCATCGTCGTCGACGCCGCCAGCGGGGTGTCCGGGGCGGGTCGGGGCCTCAAGCCCACCACCGCCTTCTGCGCCGCCGACGAGGACTTCACCGCCTACGGCCTGCTCACCCACCGGCACACGCCCGAGATCGAGCAGAACCTGTCCCGCCTGGCGGGGGCGCCGGCCCAGGTGCTGTTCACGCCCCACCTGGCGCCGATGAGCCGGGGCATCCTCGCCACCTGTTACGCCCGGCCGACCGGCCCGCTGTCCACCGACGACGTGCTCGCCTCGCTGCGCAAGGCGTGGGCCGACGAGCCGTTCATCGTCGTCACCGACGGGTCGCCGTCCACCAAGGCGACGCTCGGGTCCAACGCCGTGCACGTCACCGCCCGAGCCGACGAGCGCACCGGCTGGGTCGTCGCCATCGCCGCCCTCGACAACCTCACCAAGGGTGCCTCGGGCCAGGCGGTCCAGTGCGCCAACCTCATGTTCGGCCTCCCCGAGGCCACCGGCCTCCCGACAGCCGGCCTCTACCCGTGAGCGTCGTCGCCCCGAAGGGGTTCGTGGCGAACGGGGTGGCGTGCGGGGTCAAGGCGTCCGGCGACAAGGACCTGGCGCTCGTCGCCACCGCCGACGGGCAGCCGGTGAGCGCCGCGGCCGTGTTCACGCAGAACCTCGTCGCCGCCGCACCGGTCGTCGTCAGCCGGCGGCACCTGGCCGCGACCGGCGGGCGGGCCGCCGCCGTCGTTGTGAACAGCGGCAACGCCAACGCCGCCACGGGTGCGCCCGGCGAGGCCGACGCCGAGGCCACGACGGCCGCCGTCGCCGAGCACCTCGGGTGCGCCGTCGACGAGGTGCTGGTCTGCTCCACCGGCCTGATCGGCTACACGCTGCCGATGCCCGCCCTGCGGGGCGGCGTGCCCGGCCTGGTCGCCGGGCGGGGGAGCCACCCCACCCGCGGCATCGCCGCCGCCGACGCGCTCATGACCACCGACACCCACCGCAAGGAGGCGGTTGTCCGGGGGCCGGGGTTCGTGGTCGGCGGCATGGCCAAGGGCGCGGCGATGCTGGCGCCCAACATGGCGACGATGCTCGGCGTGGTCACGACCGACGCCCTGGTCGAGCCGGAGGCGCTGGCCGGCATCCTGCGCGCCGGCGTGGCCGACAGCTTCAACGCCGTCACGATCGACGGCTGCACGTCGACGAACGACACGGTGGTCCTGCTGGCGAGCGGGACGGCCGGCCCG
Source organism: Acidimicrobiales bacterium (assembly GCA_035265325.1). Lineage (GTDB taxonomy): Bacteria > Actinomycetota > Acidimicrobiia > Acidimicrobiales > VFJN01 > DATCLS01. The sequence goes on along the minus strand of DATFOS010000031.1, from coordinate 3,350 downwards.
GTCGACGAGGCCGTGCTGGCCGACGCCGTCGCCGAGGCGTGCCTCGACCTCGCCACCCAGATGGTCGGCGACGGCGAGGGCCACACGAAGGTCGTCCGGGTCGGGGTGACCGGGGCGGCGTCCGACGACGAGGCCCGCCGGGCCGCCCGGCAGGTGGCCGAGAGCCAGCTCGTGAAGTGCTCCTGGTTCGGGCAGGACCCCTACTGGGGGCGCGTCGCCAGCGAGCTGGGCGTCGCGGACGTCAAGCTCGACCCCGCCGCCCTGACGATCGCCTACGGCGACACCGTGGTGAGCCGGGGCTGCGTGAGCGCCGAGCACGACGCCGCCGCCGTGGCCGAGCACCTCGCCGGGGAGTACGTCGAGCTGCACTGCGACCTGGGCCTGGGCGACGGCGAGTGCCGGGTCCTCACCAACGACCTCACCTACGGCTACATCGACGAGAACAAGGGCACCTCGTAGTGGACGGCTTCGACGCGCTCCCGGTGAAGGACGCGGCCGAGCGGGTGCAGGTCCTGCTCGAGGCGCTGCCGTACATCGAGCGGTTCCGCGGGACGACCGTCGTCGTCAAGTACGGCGGCAACGCCATGGTCGACCCCGCCCTCGGCCGGAACGTGGCCGACGACGTCGTGCTGCTGCGGGCCGTCGGCCTGCGCCCGGTCGTGGTCCACGGCGGCGGCCCCCAGATCAGCGAGTTGATGGCGCGTCTCGGCAAGGAGGCCGAGTTCCGCGAGGGGCTGCGTGTCACCGACGCCGAGACCGTCGACATCGCCCGGATGGTGCTCGTCGGCAAGGTCAACCGCGAGATCGTCTCGGCCATCAACGTCCACGGCCCGCTCGCCGTCGGCCTGTCCGGCGAGGACGCCGGGCTCATCCGGGCCAGCGCCCGCCACGAGGCCCTCGGCTTCGTCGGCGACGTCGCCGCCGTGAACCCGACGATCCTCGAACGCCTGCTGGCCGAGGACCTGGTCCCGGTGGTGTCCACGATCGGGTCCGACCCCGAGGGCCAGGCGTACAACATCAACGCCGACACGGTCGCCGGGGCGGTGGCGGTGGCGCTCGGGGCCGAGAAGGCGATCTTCCTGACCGACGTGCCGGGCCTGCTCACCGACGTGGACGACCCGACGAGCCTGGTCAGCGCCATCTCGGCGGGCGAGCTGTCCGCCATGGTCGAGGACGGGACGCTGCACGGCGGGATGATCCCGAAGGTCGCGGCCGCCCTCCACGCCGTGCGCAACGGCGTGGCCTCCGCCCACCTGCTGGACGGCCGGGTCCCGCACGTGGTGCTGCTCGAGCTCTTCAGCGACCAGGGGGTCGGCACGATGATCACGGCCGATGCGGCCGAGGGGGACCAGACGACGTGAGCACATCCGCGGCGGCCAGTCCGCTCATGGCGACCTACCCGTCCCCGCCCGTCACGTTCGTGCGCGGCGAGGGCAGCTGGCTGGTCGACGACACCGGCAAGCGCTACCTCGACTTCCTGTCCGGCCTGGCCGTGACGTCCCTCGGCCACGCCCACCCGGTCGTCGCCGAGGCGGTCGCCGCCCAGTCCCGCACGCTGGTCCACGTGTCCAACCTGTTCGGCACCGAGCCCGGGCCCGAGGTGGCCCGCACGCTCGACCGGCTGGTGGGCGACGGCCAGCCCGCCGGGGGACGGGTCTTCTTCGCCAACTCGGGCGCCGAGGCCAACGAGTGCGCGCTCAAGCTGGCCCGCAAGTTCGGCGGGCGGGGGCGCCATGTCGTCGTGTCGGCCTACGGGAGCTTCCACGGCCGGACGCTCGCCACCCTCCACGCCACCGGCCAGCCTGCCAAGCACGAGGCGTTCCAGCCGCTCCCCGAGGGCTTCCGCCACGTCGCCTGGGATGACCTCGACGCCCTCGCGGGTGCCCTCGACCCGACGGTGGCCGCCGTGCTGCTCGAGAGCGTGCAGGGCGAGGGCGGCGTGAAGCCGGCGACGGCCGGGTACCTCGCCGGCGTCCGGGCGCTGTGCGACGAGCGCGAGGCGCTCTTCATGGTCGACGAGGTGCAGACGGGCCTGGGACGGACGGGCCGTTGGTTCGGCTTCCAGCACCACGGCATCCGGCCCGACGTGGTCACGATGGCCAAGGCGCTGGGCAACGGTGTCCCCATCGGCGCCTGCTGGGCGCGCGCCGAGGTGGCGGCCGCCTTCGAGCCCGGCGACCACGCCACGACCTTCGGCGGCCAGCCCCTGGCCACGGCCGCCGCGCGGGCGGTGCTCGGCGTCATGGAGGACGAGGACGTGCCCGCCCGCGCCGCCCGCGCCGGGGCCCGGCTCCGCGAGGCGTTGGGCGGGGTGCGGGGTGTCGCCGGCGTTCGAGGGCTCGGGCTCCTGCTCGCCGTCGAGCTCGAGGGCCACGACGCCAAGGGCGTCACCGCCGCCCTCCTCGACGCCGGCCTGGTGGCCAACGCCGTGACGCCGACGGCGTTGCGGCTCGCTCCCTCCCTGCTCGTGTCCGACGACGAGATCGACCACGGCGTCGAGCTGATCGCCAAGGCGCTGGGGTGACCGCCATGACCGCCACGCACGTACGTCACCTGCTCGAGGTCGACGACCTCACGCCCGACGAGCTGGTCACGGTCCTGGCGCGGGCGCAGGAGGCGCCGCAGGCCGACCTACTCGCCGGCCGGTCGGTCGGGCTGTACTTCGAGAAGCCGTCCCTGCGGACCCGCCACTCCTGCGAGGTGGCGGTCGTCCAGCTGGGCGGCCACCCCCTCACGTTCCGCCGCGACGAGATCGGCACCGGCGACCGCGAGCCGATCGCCGACGTGGCGCGGGTCCTGTCCGGCTACCACGCCCTGCTGGGCGCCCGGGTGTTCCGCCACGAGCTGCTGGAGGACCTGGCGGCCGCCAGCGCGGTGCCGGTCGTGAACCTGCTCTCCGACGCGGGTCACCCGTGCCAGGCCCTCGCCGACCTGCTCACGATGCGCCAGGAGCTGGGCGAGCTGGCCGGCCAGACGCTGGCCTGGGTGGGCGACTTCAACAACGTGGCCCGGTCCCTGGCGCTAGGGGCGACCATGGTCGGGATGAAGGTCCGCCTGGCCTGCCCGCCGGGCTACGGGCCGACCGACGCCGACCTCGACCGCCTGCGCGCCCTCGGCGCCGAGCCGCTCGTCACCGGCCGGCCGGACGAGGCCGCCGCCGGCGCCCGGGCCGTCCACACCGACGTGTGGGCGTCGATGGGCCAGGAGGCCGAGGCCGACCAGCGGCAGCGGGCGTTCGAGGGCTTCCAGGTCGACGACCGCGTCATGGCCGCCGCCGAGCCCGATGCCGTGTTCATGCACTGCCTCCCGGCCCACCGAGGCGAGGAGGTGGCGGCCTCGGTCGTGGACGG
>DATFOS010000030.1:0-3212 GCA_035265325.1 Acidimicrobiales bacterium | reverse complement strand
GATGTGGGCCCAGGCGCCGGCCTCCCTCACCCGGCCCAGCAGCTCGGCGAACGGGTCGCTGTGGCCGGTGTCGACGTTGCCGGCCTGGAGGACGACGAGCGTGCGGTCGTCCACGGCCGGGAACGCCGCGGGCCGGACGCGACCGCACCCGTCGGTCGGCACGAAGGTGACGGCGGCGCGCCCGATCCCCGCCATCCGCAGCGCCTTGAGGACCGACGTGTGGGCCTCGGCCCCGGTCACGACCCGCAGCGGCGGTCCGCCCGCCAGGCCCCGCTCCGCGACGTCCCAGCCCAGGCGGTGGAGCAGGGCGTCGCGGCCGGCGAGGATGCCCGTGAGGTTGGCCACCGTGGCGCCGGCGCAGAACGCGGCCACCGCCCCGGCGGGCAGGCCCAGCAGCTCGCAGGTCCACCGGGCGGCCAGGCGGTCGAGGTGGGCGGCGACGGGCGACATGACGGGGAGGGCGGCGTTCTGGTCCCACGCCCCGGCGAGCGTGGCGGCGGCGTGGCCGGCGGGGTCGGTCCCGCCGGTCACGAAGCCGAGGTAGCGGCCCTGGTTGGTGACGATGGTGGCCGGTGACCCCAGCCGGTCGAGGCGGTCCAGCACCTCGGCGGGCGGCACCGGCCCGTCCGGCAGGTCGGGCCCGAGCCCGGCCAGCGCCGCCACCGCCTCCTCCGTCGGCACGACGGACCGCTCGCCGGCGGTGGCGACGTACCGGGCCGCCCGCCGCGCGGCGTCGAGCAGGAGGTCCGCCCGTTCCTCGGCGTCGAGCACGCTCCGAGTGGGCCACGCCCCGGCGGGCGGGGGCAAGCGCCACTGACCCGAAGATTGGCCCGGTGAGTGGGACGTAGAGGTCCGGTGCCCACCACGGAGGGTCCCGACCTCACCCAGAGCGCGTAGAGAGCGTTCGCCCGTCGGCGTAGGTCGTTTACGCTACGGGTGCTCGGGCCACTGGGCCGGCCCGAATGTCGTCTGGGCGACAGGGGGACACGATGGCGCTCCGGCTGCCCATCAAGGTCAAGGTGGCAGCGGCGTTGTCGGTGCCCCTGGCACTACTGCTCGTGATGGCGACCCTGGAGGTCGGCCGGGCCACCCGCGAGGCCCGGCTGGTCCGCGAGCAGACCGACCTCGCCACCGCGGCCATCGGCCCGTCCGGCGTGATCAACGCCCTGCAGAACGAGCGCAACTTCACCGGCATGTGGCTGCTCGGCTCGGAGGGGGCGATCGACCTGCCGGTCGACACGCTCGAGCAGGCCCGCGCCCAGACCGACGCGTCGATCCGCCGGTTCCGCGAGGAGGTGGCCCGCAAGGGTGGGCACACCGCGCGCGCCTACGCCCCGGCCATCGCCGCGCTGGAGGGTGAGGGCGGCATCCGCGACCTCCGGGGACCGGTCGACGCCTACGACGGGCCGCGGTCACTCACCGAGTTCAACCCGACGGCGGACGCCTCGTTCGCGGGCTACTCCGAGCTCATCGACGCCCTGGCCGACCCGACGACCGAGTTGAGCCGCACGATCGAGGACGGCGAGCTGCGGCGGGGCGTGATCCTCATCGACCTGGCCTCACGGCTGGTCGACCGGTTCGCCTGGGCCGTGCGCGAGTCCATCCTCCAGGTGGCGCGCGGCGACGGCTTCGTCGACGAGCCCGAGGAGGTCCGGCTGGCGGCGCGTACGCAGGACGAGACCGAGACCCAGCACCTACGCATCGTCCGCCTCTCCGCCGGGGTCTACGAGGACCTCGGCCGCGAGCTCGAGGCCGAGAGCGAGGCCACCGGCGTCAGGCGCATACTCCGGAGCATCGTGGAGACCGGTGAGGTCGACATCGCCGGCCTGCTGGAGGGCGTTTCCATCGAGGCGGACGAGAGCTACTACGGGTTCATCCACGAGGTCTCCAGCGTGATCCGCACCCGGGCCGACGAGCTGAACGAGGCCACCGAGGACCGGCTGCAGCTCGTCCTCGGCGTCGCCGGCGTCCTCCTGCTGGCGTCGGCGCTGGCCGTGCCGCTCGTGAGCCGGTCGATCTCCAAGCCGCTGCTCTCGCTCGCCGCCCAGGCGCGCGACCTGGCCGCCCGCCGGCTCCCGCAGGCCGTCCACGAGGTGCACCAGACGCCCCGGGGCCGCGACGTCGGGCCACCGCCGCTCGAACCGATCCGGGTCCGCACGCGCGACGAGGTGGCCGACGTGGCCGCCCGGCTCAACGCGGTCCAGGAGACGGCGGTGGCGCTCGCGGTCGAGCAGGCCGCCCTCCGCCGGAACGGCTCGGAGGCGTTCGTCAGCCTCGCCCGCCGCAACCAGAACCTGCTCACCCGGCAGCTCGACTACATCACAGCCCTGGAGTCCGGCGAGGGCGACGCCCACACGCTGGCCAACCTGTTCAACCTCGACCACCAGGCCACCCGCATGCGCCGCAACGCCGAGTCGTTGCTGGTCCTCGGCGGGGCGCCGGTGATGCGCCACAACGCCACCCCGGCGCCGCTCCTGGACGTGGTGCGGGCGGCGCTGGGCGAGGTCGACGACTACTCGATGGTCCGGGTGGCGGGGCTGGCGCCGGCCACGGTCGCCGGCAGCATCGTGGCCGACCTGTCGCACCTGCTGGCCGAGCTGATCGAGAACGCCCTGAGGGCCTCGCTGCCCGGCGAGCAGGTCGAGGTGCGCGGGCACGGCGGCGCCGACACCTACACGCTCGGCATCATCGACCACGGGCGCGGCATGAACGCCCAGCAGCTGGCCGAGGCCAACCGGCGCCTGGCCCGGGTCGAGGAGCGCGACATCGCCCCGGCCCGGCACCTCGGCCTCTACGTGACGGCCATCCTCGCCGCCCGCCACGGCATAACCGTGAAGCTGCAGCCCACACCGGGCATCGGGGTCACCGCGGTCGTCCGCCTGCCGACCGGCCTGCTGGTCCGCGACGACGCGCCCACCACGCTGCAGCGGGCGCGGCCACCCCGCCTCGCCCGGCTCAGCTCCCCCTGAGGACACCGCCGGGAGCACGCCCCACATCTCCGTGCGGCAGGGCGCCGGCCGGACCGACGCGGCCGAGGCGGGTTTTCCCACGCCTCTCTGAGGCTCCTCCAAGGGTCGGCGTCGAGGCTGGGCGCCCCAGCGGGCAGGAGGAAGGAACCCCCATGAGGAAGACCATCGCCGCCGCCACGGTCGGAGCGTCCCTCGCCGTCGGCGGGCTGGCCGGCTCGGCGCTGGGTGGCCCCGGGGTGGCCG
>DATFOS010000029.1:0-26678 GCA_035265325.1 Acidimicrobiales bacterium | reverse complement strand
ACCCCGACCCGCTCCCCGAGGCGCTGCGGCGCCTCGAGGCGTACGCCGCCGCCGGCGCCGACGTCCTCTACGCCCCCGGCCCGGTCGACCCCGACGCCATCGCCGCCATCGTCCGGACGGTCGCCCCCAAGCCGGTGAACGTGCTGGCCCGGGGGCCGCGGACCCCGCCGGTGGCCGAGCTCGCCGCCCTCGGGGTCCGGCGCGTCAGCCTGGGCTCGCAGCTCCACCTGGTGGCCTGGGGTGCCCTCGACCGGGCCGCCCGCACGATCGCCGAGCGGGGCGACTTCACCGGCCTGGCCGACGCCCTGCCGTTCGCCGCGGTGGACGCCCTGTTCCGTGGGGCCCAACAGCCCCCGCCCGACCGGCCCACGCCCTAGTGGTCCGTCGCCGGATTGAGCGGGCGGTCTCGCCGGCCGGGAACGCCGCTGGCTGCGTCCTCGTCGTCACCGCACCGCACGGTGTGCGCCGTCCTCCTGCGTCCTTGCCAGCGACGCCCCTGACTCGCCGAGACCGCGCCGTCATTTCGGCGACAGACCACTAGAGCACGGCGCCGCGCAGCAGCGCCAGCAGGGCGTCGTGGCTGGCGCCGTTGCTGTAGAGGAGGGGCTGGGCCAGCGTGCGGCCCCCGTCCAGGCCGCCGTAACGGCCGCCCGCCTCGGCGACGATGAGCGCCGGGGCGGCGTAGTCCCACAGGGCGCCGAGCGGCTGGAGGCACGCCTCGATCGTCCCCTCGGCGACCATCAGCGCTCCGTGGACGGTCGGCGCCACGTCGTGGGTGCCCTCCGCCAGCCGATCGGCGAGGGCGCGCTCGAGGCCGCGCAGGGACGGCCGGACCGGGACGCAGGACGTCCGCCAGGCGGCGAGCTCCCCACCGGCGCCTGTGCTCACGGCCAGGCGGACGGGCGGCGCCGTGCCGCCGATGCGGGCGCGCCACGCCCCGCCACCGAGCGAGGCCCACCAGCGCGCCCCCAGCGCGGGACTCGTGGTGACGCCGACCACCACCTCGCCGTCGGCCTCCAGCGCGATCTGGGTCGCCCACTCGGCAGCGCCGGCGGCGAAGAGGACGGTGCCGTCCACGCCGTCGACGACCCACCGCCGCCGGGGCTCGGACCCGTTCGGACCGCCGGCCGCCGGCAGCGGGCCCACCTCCTCGCCCAGGAAGCCGTCGCTCGGGCGCTCGGCGGCGACGACGGCGGCCAGCGCCCGCTCGACGGCGGGGTCGGCGGCCGTCACCGGCGTGCCGTCGGCCTTGGTCGCGGTGTCCACCACCTCGCCGGTGAAGAACCCCATGCTCACGGCATCGGCGGTGTCCGCCATCCGCAGGGCCAGCGCCAGGTCGTCCGGCGGCACGTCCCCCAGTCTTGCAGCGGTGGTCGTGGCGGCGGCCCGTGGGGTGGTACGAACAAGGTCATGAGCGAACGGACGTTGTCCGCCGTGGTCCTCGCCGCCGGTCAGGGCACCCGCATGCGGTCGGAGCGCCCGAAGCCCCTGCACATGCTGTGCGGGCGTCCGATGGTGCGCTACATGCTCGACGCCCTCGGCGAGGTCGCCGTCGACCGGGTGGCGGTCGTCGTCGGCCACGGGGCCGACGTGGTCACCAAGAAGCTGCAGGAGGTGCCCGGCCCGCGGCTCGAGTTCGTCGAGCAGCGCACGCAGCGCGGCACGGGCGACGCCGTGGCGGTCGGGCTCACCGGCCTGCCGGACGACATCGACGACGACGGCGACGTGGTGATCCTCCCGGGCGACACGCCGCTCCTGCGGGCCGAGACCATCGCCGCGCTGGTGACCGAGCACCGCCTGTCCGGGGCGGCGTGCACGCTGCTCACCGCCCGGATGGACGACCCCACCGGCTACGGCCGCGTCGTGCGCGACAAGGAGGGCCGGGTCCGCCGCATCGTCGAGCAGCGCGACGCCGACGAGCACGAGAAGGCGATCGACGAGGTCAACACGTCGATCTACGTGTTCCGCCGGGGGCTGCTGCCGGCTGCCCTCCGCCGCATCACGCCCGACAACGCCCAGGGCGAGCTGTACGTGACCGACGTGGTCGAGGTGCTGGCCGAGGCCGGCCACCTGGTCGTGTCGGTCGTCGCCGACGACCCCGAGGAAACGCAGGGCGTCAACGACCGGGCCCAGCTCGCCGCGGTCGAGGCCGAGCTGCGCCGGCGAACCAACCTCCGCTGGATGGAGGCCGGCGTCACGATCGTCGACCCCGCCGCCACGTACCTCGACATGGAGGTCGTGCTGGGGACCGACGTGACGCTGTTCCCGGGCACGGTCCTGCAGGGCACCACGGGCGTGGGCACCGGCAGCGAGGTCGGCCCCCACACCCGCCTGGTCGACTGCAAGGTCGGCAAGCGGGCCGTCGTGACCGAGACCGTCGGCGACCGCGCCGAGGTCGGCGACGACGCGGTGGTCGGCCCGTACGCCTCGCTCGGCCCGGGCGCCCACGTGGAAGCGGGTGCGCGGACCGGGCCGTTCTACACTGGCGCCGCTGGTTGACAGGGCGGGTTACTCGGCGCAGGGGGTTCGATGGAGCTCGTCACCAAGAAGAAACTCCACCTGGTCTCGGGGCGAGCGAACCTGCCGTTGGCGGCATCGATCGCCGACTGCCTCGACGTCCCGCTGGGCGAGGCCAACCTGGGTGCGTTCGCCAACGGCGAGCTGCACTGCCGCTTCCGCGAGTCGGTCCGCGGGATGGACGTGTTCATCGTCCAGACCCATTCCGGTACGCCGATCATGTCCCTCAACGACGCCCTGATGGAGCACCTGATCATGGTCGACGCCGCCCGGCGTGCCTCGGCCAAGCGCATCACGGCGGTCATCCCGTTCTACGGCTACGGCCGGCAGGACCGGAAGGCCGAGGGGCGGGAGCCGATCACGGCCAAGCTGGTGGCGAACATGTTCGCCGCCGCCGGTGCCCACCGGCTCATGTCGGTCGACCTGCACTCGGGCCAGATCCAGGGCTTCTTCGACGGGCCGTTCGACCACCTGGTGGCCACGCCGGTCCTCGTGGACTACCTGGCCGGGAAGATGCCCAAGGACCTGGTCGTGGTCTCGCCCGACGCCGGGCGGGTCAAGGTGGCCGAGCGCTACGCCAACCTGCTCCACGCCGACCTGGCGATCGTCCACAAGCGCCGCGTCTACGGCGCCAAGAACACGGTCGAGGCCAAGGAGGTCGTGGGCAACGTCGAGGGCCGCACTTGCGTCCTCATCGACGACATGATCGACACGGGCGGCACGCTGGTCGCCGCGGCCGAACAGCTCGTCGAGCAGGGGGCCCGGGAGGTCTGCGCGGCCGCCACCCACGGCGTGCTGTCCGGCCCGGCCATCGACCGGCTCAAGAACTCGGTCATCCACAAGGTCGTGGTCACGGACACGCTGCCGCTGCCACCCGAGAAGCAGATCGACAAGATCGTCGTGCTCTCGGTGGCCAAGGTGATCGCCGACGCCATCGACGCCGTCTTCGAGGACACGTCGGTCTCCGAGATCTTCGGCGGCGCCAACCAGAGCTGAGCCCGCCCGGGGCGCTAAGCTTGCCGGCCGGCCCCTGACGGGCCGTCCCACCACATCTCGAGAATGCGCTCCGGCGCGACCTCAGAAGTAGGAGCTTCCGATGGCTGAGATCGTCCTCACGGCCCAGACGGGCCGTACCACAGGCTCGTCCGCCTCCCGCCGCCTCCGGGCCGAGGGCAAGGTGCCCGCCGTCCTCTACGGGCCCGGCGTCGACACCGTGCCGGTGTCCGTCGACTGGCGTGACCTGCGGGCCGCCCTCACGACCGACAAGGGCGTCAACGCCCTGATCACCCTCGATCTCGGCTCGGCCGGCGGCCGCCGCCAGGCGATCGTGAAGGAGCTGCAGCGCCACCCGGTCCGCCGCGACGTGCTCCACATCGACTTCTTCGAGGTCGACCCCGACAAGGACGTCGTCACCGACGTCGTCGTCGCCCTCGAGGGCGAGGCGACCGCGGTCATGGCCGAGCAGGGCGTCGTCGAGCAGGTCATGAACACGCTGACGGTGACCGGCAAGCCCGACCGCATCCCGGGCCACATCACGGTCGACATCGCCGACCTCGAGGTCGGCACGCCGATCACGGTCGGCGACATCGAGCTGCCCGAGGGCGTCACGACCGACGTCGACCCGGAGGAGCCGGTCGTCACCGCCCAGCTGACCAGCGCCGCCATGCTCGCCGACGTCGAGGCCGCCGAGGCCGAGGCCGAGGCGGCGTCCGAGGCCTCGTCCGACGAGGGCGAGGGCGAGTCCGCCTCGGCCGAGGGTGAGGCCGAGGGCGGCGAGTCGGGCGAGTAGCGGTGTTCCGGCGGGGGAGCGCCGCGACCGAGCGGCGCGGGACGCCCGCCGACCTGCTGGTGGTCGGCCTCGGGAACCCCGGGGCCGACTACGCCGGGACCCGCCACAACGCCGGCGCCGACGTCGTGGCCCTGCTGGCCGAGCGGCACGGCGGCCGGCTGCGGCTGTCCAAGCGCGAGCGGGCGATGGCCGACGAGGTGCGGGTCGACGACAAGCGCGTGGCGCTGGCGTTCCCGCAGACCTACATGAACCTGTCGGGCGAGTCCGTCCAGCTGCTGGTCAAGCGGCACGGCATCACCGACCCCGGGCAGGTGGTGGTCGTCCACGACGAGCTCGACCTGCCGCTCGGGCGCCTCAAGCTCAAGCAGGGCGGGGGCCTGGCCGGCCACAACGGGCTCCGGTCGATCAAGCAGCACCTGCACAGCGACGAGTTCCTGCGGGTGCGCATCGGCATCGGCAAGCCGCCCGGCGGCAAGGAGCAGGGCGCCGACCACGTGCTCAAGCGGGTCTCGCGCAAGGCCCGCACCGAGCTCGACATCGTGGTGCACGAGGCGGCCGATGCCGTCGAGCTGATCGCCGCCGAGGGCATCGACGCGGCGATGAACCGCTACAACACGCGGGCCTGAGCGTCAGGCGCCCGCGGCGTCGAGGCGGGCGTCCTCGCGGGCGGTGGCGCGCCGCTCCGCCAGCCACCACTGGCGCCCCACCGCCGCCATGACCGCCAGCGACAGCAGCTCGCCGGCGATCCAGAACACCGCCGCCGCCGTCCGCTGGTCGCTCAGCGACGGGTAGGCGTCGGGGGCGACGGGCGACGAGGCGGTGGTCAGCGCCACCGCCACCAGTGCGTGGAACGGGACGGCGGCGAGGACCGCCAGCAGGCGCGCCGGGTGCGGCGGCCGGTGGGGCAGGGCGTCGACCCCGACCAGCGGGGCGAGGAAGAGGATGCCGGCCGTCGTCACGTGGACGTGCATGACCAGGTGGGCGAGGCCGTTGCGCTGGGCCAGGTCCAGCGCCGGCGTGAGGTAGAGAACGACCATCCCGCCGCCGAACAGCGACCAGCCGACCAGCGGGTGGCCGACGACCCGGCCGACCCGCCCCTGCAGCGCCCGGCGCAGCTCCGTCCGGGTGGCGGGCCCGGCCGTCTGCAGGGCCAGCGTGACCGGCCCCGCCAGCACCACGAGCAGCGGCACGACCAGTCCCAGCAGCACGTGCTGGACCATGTGGACCCAGAAGCGGTCGCTCTCGTAGCGCCCGACGCCGGACTGGGTCGCCACGAGCGCCGCCGCGACCGCCCCGGCGAACGCCGCCGACCGCCACCGGGACCACGCCCGGCCGCGCCGGGCGAGCTGCCGGACACTCCGGGTGTAGAGGAGGGCGGCGAGGGTAGCGACGAGCGCACCGGTCACGTCGAGCCGCCAACCGACCAGCAGGTCGCCGAACGACACGACGCGCATGCTGCCGACCGTTGCCACGACCACGCCGCGAGGGTAGCGGCGTCCACTCCATCATCTCTCGGACCGAGAGGCCGGCGACCAGCCATCTTTCGGAGAGTTCAGTCGATAAATGCGTCACTCCCCGTCACACCTGGTACAACGATCCCCGTGTCGCTGACCACCGAGGCAGCCGAGACCGCCCCCTCCCCCCGGGCGCCCTCCACGCTCGGCGTCGGCGTCGTCGTGTGGCTGGCGTCCGAGCTGATGTTCTTCGCCGGCCTGTTCGGCGCCTACTTCACCCTCCGCTCGGTCAACGACGACTGGCCGCCCGGCGACGTCGAGCTCGAGACCATCCGCACGGCCGTCGCCACCGCCATCCTCGTGGCCTCGAGCGGCGCCATGCACCAGGCGATCGTGGCCTCCCGGCGTGAGGACCGGCGCGGCGCCATCCGCTGGTTGATCGTCACCGCCGCGATGGGCGCCGTCTTCCTCGGGAACCAGGCCTGGGAGTACGCCGAGGCCACGTTCCAGGTCGACGACCACGCCTACGGCTCGATCTTCTACACGTTGACCGGCTTCCACGGCCTCCACGTGATCGGGGGGCTCGTCTTCATCGGCGCGACGGCCGTCGCCATCGCCGGGCGATCCAAGGCGCCGACCCACCAGACGGTCGAGGTGTGCGGGTACTACTGGCACTTCGTCGACGTCGTGTGGGTGGCCATGTTCGCGACCATCTACCTGATCCGATGAGCATCCGACCGAGCGGCCGACGCGCCCGCGTGCTGGCGCTGGCGCTGCCCGTTGCGGCGGCCGTGGCGCTGACGCCCGTGATGGCCGGCGCCCAGGAGCCGACCGGCGCCCCGGGTGAACGGCCGGGTTCGGCGTCGTCGACCGAGCCGACCGACGAGGAACTCCTGGCCCGGGGCCAGCAGCTGTACACGACCGGCTGCGTGAGCTGCCACGGCGCGGACGGTGGGGGCCGCCGCGACGGGCCGGACGGCGAGCTCCGGGGCCCGACCCTCGAGAACGCCGGCGAGGCGGCCGCCTACTACTACCTCTCCACCGGGCGCATGCCGCTGGCCAACAGCGAGGAGCAGCCCAACCGCAAGGAGCCGGCGTACAACGATGACGAGATCGACGCCCTCGTCGCCTACGTGGCCTCGCTGGGCGACGGCCCCGACCTCCCCGAGGTCGACGTCGCGGCCGGCGAGCTGCCGGCGGGCGGCGAGATCTACCGCCAGAACTGCCAGCAGTGCCACCAGGCGTCGGGCAGCGGCGGCGCGCTGAGCTACGGCCGGGCCGCCCCCAACCTCCACCCGGCCGACCCGGCGGAGATCGCCGCCGCCGTCCGCGTCGGCCCCAACCAGATGCCGGTGTTCGGGCCCGAGATCATCTCCGACTCCGAGCTCGACGACCTCATCCGCTACGTCGAGTACCTCGACGACCCCGCTGACCCTGGCGGCGTCCCGATCGGGCGGACCGGCCCGATCCCCGAGGGCTTCGTCGCCTGGATCGTCGGCATGGTCGCCCTCCTGGTGCTGACGTCGTGGATCGGCACCCGCGCCGCCATCCGCAGGAAGGGGCACCCATGACGTCGGACCCGCGCACCGACGACAGCCGGGTGGCCGACGAGAACATCGACGACCGCCCGGCCCTCCGCTCGCCCGCCTCCCAGCACCCGCCGCAGACGGGCAAGGCCGTCCTCACCAAGCGCGGCCAGCGCGCCGAGCGCAGCGCCGCGACGGCGTTCTTCGTCTCCATGCTCGCCGCCCTCGGCCTCGCCGTCGTCTACTGGGAGGGCGGGCAGCCGCAGCTCGAGGGCATCCTGCTGGCCGTGGCGCTTGGCGGCATCGGCACCGGCATCGTCCTGTGGGCCAAGCACTTCATGCCCTCCGACGAGGTGGAGGAGGACCGGCACCCCCTCGAGTCGACCGAGGAGGTGATGGAGGCCTACGCCACCGACTTCGAGGCCGGCGAGTCCAGCCTGCGCAGCCGCCGCCTGCTCATCGCCACCGGCGGCGGGGCGTGCGCAGCGCTGGGCCTGGCCGTCCTGTTCCCGATCCGCTCGCTCGGCCCCCGCCCCGGCCGCGACCTTAAGCGCACGCCGTTTGCGGAGGGAAACCTGCGGGTCGTGCGCGAGGACGGCTCGCCGATCCGTCCCGAGAACCTGCCCGACGACGGGTTCGTCACCGCCTGGCCCGACGGCCATACCGACGCCGCCGACGCCCCGACGCTGCTCATCCGCCTGCGGGAGGACCAGGAGTTCCGTCCCCGCGAGGGCCGCGAGGACTGGACCGTCGACAACGTCGTCGCCTTCTCCAAGCTGTGCACCCACGCCGGCTGCCCGGTCGGCCTGTACCAGGCCGAGATCGGCCAGTTGCTGTGCCCGTGCCACCAGTCGACGTTCGACGTGCTCGACTCGTGCCGGCCGATCTTCGGCCCGGCGGCCCGGTCGCTGCCGCAGCTACCCCTGGCGCTCGACCGCGAGGGCTACCTCATCGCCACCGGCGACTTCTCCGACCCAACGGGCCCCGGCTTCTGGGACCGGGACCGGTAGCGCCGTGGCCACCACCGAGACCCCCGACACCGCCGAGCGGCCGCCCGCCGCCCCGACCGGCCGCCCGGACCGCCGGACGGGACGCCGCAAGGGCCCGGAGAAGCTGCTCACCCACCGCGCCGCCCGCTGGGTCGACACTCGGCTGGGCACTGCCAACCTGGCCCGGACCGCCCTCAACAAGGTGTTCCCGGACCACTGGTCGTTCATGATCGGTGAGCTGGCGCTCTACTGCTTCGTCGTCCTGCTGCTCACCGGCGTCTACCTGACGTTCTTCTTCGACCCCAGCACCGAGCTGACCACCTACACCGGCAGCTACGAGCCGCTGCAGGGCGTCGAGATGACCCGGGCCTACGCCTCGTCGCTCGACCTCAGCTTCGACGTCCGGGCCGGCCTGGTCATGCGCCAGATCCACCACTGGGCGGCGCTGCTGTTCGTGGCCTCGATCGTCGTGCACCTGGCCCGGGTGTTCTTCACCGGCGCCTTCCGCAAGCCGCGCGAGCTCAACTGGGTCATCGGCGTGCTGCTGCTGATCCTCGCCATCTTCAACGGCCTGTTCGGCTACTCACTGCTCGACGACCAGCTCTCGGGTACGGGCCTGCGCATCATCTACTCGATCACCTTGTCGGTGCCGGTGGTCGGCACGTGGGCGGCGTCGCTGCTCTTCGGCGGCGAGTTCCCCGGGCCCGACATCATCGAGCGGCTCTACGTCATCCACATCCTGCTCGTGCCGGCCATCATCGTCGTGCTGCTGACGGCGCACCTGGCGATCATCGTCCGGCAGAAGCACACGCAGTTCCCCGGCCCGGGCCGTCGCGAGGACAACGTGGTGGGCGAGCGCATGTGGCCCACCTACGCCGCCAAGGCGCTCGGCCTGTTCTTCCTCACCGGCGCGGTGCTGGCGTTCCTCGGGGGTGTCTTCCAGATCAACCCGATCTGGCTGTACGGCCCGTTCGAGCCGGCGGACGTCTCGTCGGCCAGCCAGCCCGACTGGTACATGGGGTGGCTCGACGGTGCCCTGCGGATCATGCCGGGGTGGGAGGTCCGGGCGTTCGGCTACGAGGTACCGAACCCGTTCTTCCCCGGCGTCCTCCTGGCCGGGCTCACGTTCGGCCTGCTCTTCGCCTGGCCGTTCCTCGAGGCCCGGGTCACCGGCGACCACGCCCACCACCACCTCAACGACCGGCCCCGGCAGCGCCCGGTGCGTACGGCCCTGGGCGTGGCGACGCTCACCTTCTACGTGATCCTGTTCCTCGGCGGCGCCGCCGACGTGCTGGCCCAGACGTTCGGGCTGTCGGTCAATGCCCTGTTGTGGACCTTCCGCTTCGCAGTGCTCCTCGCCCCGCCGCTGACCGGCTGGGTGGCCTACCGGCTCTGCAAGGAGCTGTCGGCCCGCGACGGGGTGCCGACGGCCTCGCAGGTGCGGGTGCGGGACATCCCGCGCCGGCTGCGCCACGGCAAGGCCGCCGACGAGGCCCCCGACGAGGAGTCCCCCGCCCCGGCCCCGGCCGAGATGTCCTGAGACGCACGAGCGCCCCGGTCACGGGCGGAGCGACCGGGGCGCTCGCGACCAGTGCGGCGCTGACGGGGCTCGACCTCAGGCGAGGTCGAACTGCCCCTCCTTGGCGCCCTGGGTGAACGCGTTCCACTCCCCGTGCGTGAACACGAGGGCGGGGCCGTCGGGGTCGTGGGAGTCGCGAACGGCCACCACACCGTCGACGAACGCCACCTCGACGCACTCGTTCACCGTCGTATGGGTGCTCTTGAACCACTGAGCACGGCTCAGGTCCGGGGTCGGCTTCATCGAGCCACTCCTTGTTTCGGATGGGTGTTGAGCTCTGGGGGGACGCCCGGCCGGAGTTTTCGGCGTGCGTGTGTTCAGTGCAGGCGCGACGCCATGTCGTCGACGAGTTCGACGCTGTCGTCGGGCGGGAGTGCGGCGGCTCGCAGATGATCGAATATCAGGGTGTAACGGCGGACCTCGAGGGGCTTCTCGAGGTAGATGTTGCCGGCGGGACCGTCGACGTAGACGACGTCGTTGACCGTCGCCTCTGGGAACTCGATGAGCGAGAAGGCACCGGCCACGCCGGGATGGGCGCCCTTCTCGAACGGGAGTACCTGGAACGTGACGTTGGGCAGCGCCGCCACCTCGGCCAGGTAGTGCAACTGCTCGAGCATGACCTTGGGCCCGCCGACCCGGCGGTGCAGCGCGGCCTCGTCGATGACCGCCCACAGCTCGAGCGGGTTGTCCTTGCGCAGCTGGCGCTGACGGTCGATCCGCAGGCGGACCAGGCGGTCGACGCCGTCGAGCCCGTCGGCGACGTGCCCGGCACGGAGCATGGCCCGGGCGTAGTCCTCGGTCTGCAGGAGCCCCAGGACGTGGTGCTGGAACGCCCGGATCGAAGCCGCCTCCTCCTCGAGCCCGACGTAGGTCTCGAACGCGGCCGGCAGGACGTCCTCGTAATTGGTCCACCACCCCTTGTTCTTGGACTCGCGCACCATCGTGAGCATCAGTTCCCGCTGCCGCTCGTCGACGACCTGATAGAGGTCGAGGAGGTCGCGCACGTCACGCAGCCGCGGGAGGCCCTTGCCGGTCTCCAGACGGCTCAGCTTGGAGCCGGAGCACTCGAGATGGGCGGCGACCTCGTCGATGGTGTAGCCGGAACCTTCACGTAGGTTCCGCAACTCCATGCCGAGACGGCGGCGCCGCACTGTGGGGCTGCGGTCGAGGGACACGGGCTCACCTCCCCCCGGGGTCATATCAGCGTTCGCCCGCCTTCCGGGCCCGGGAGATCGACGGCGATATTCGCCATGCACTTGCATTGTGACAGCGTCACCCTCGGTATAGCAAGCGTCACTTTAGGTGAGGCCGGTCGACGACAGCCCACGTCCCCCGGTGGACTGCCAGGCCAGACCTCACCGAGGGCTGGGGCGGGCAACAGGAGCGACGTGTGGGGCGGGCAGCCGCACCGCACGCCACGTCCGTCGCGGGGTCAGTCCCGGTTGGGGGTCTGGCGGACCCAGCCGCCGATGCCCAGGGCGAGGAGCCCGACGCCGGGCACGAGCACCCAGGTGCCGAGGACGAGGCCGTTGAGGATCGTGGCCGCGCCCAGGCCGATGGTGAAGGGCCACACGCTGGCGTGCGGTAGGTACACCGCCGCGCCGCCCAGCTCGCCGGCGACCTCGCCGCGCCGGTTGTCCTGCCGGGGCCGCTGCTGGAGGTAGAGGTAGGCGCCGCACCACAACGCGAGCACGGCGGCGAGGGCGAGGAGGACGATGCCGGACTCCTCGTACGAGGTGGCGCCGTAGATGAGGGCGAGCACCGTGAGGCCGCCGCCGATGGTGAGGAACACGCGCCGCGGGACGGCGGCGTCGTCGGTCCGGCCCCCGGCCTCGTGGCCACGCGGGCCCTCGGTGCCGCCGCCCCGGGCCGGGTCCCCGCCGGCGTCGGTCGGCTCGCGGCCGGTGTCGGTGTCAGCCATCGGAGGTCACCGGCTCGCGGCTGGCGACGGTGGGGCCGTGCTTGAGGTCCCACACCGGGCGCTCGGAGCGGATCGGCGGGAGGTCGTCGTAGTTGTGCGGGGGCGGGGGCGAGGACGTGTACCACTCGAGGGTCTGGGCGCCCCACGGGTCGTTGCCGGCGGGGCGGCCGAGGCGGCCGCGGTAGGTGCCCCAGGCGTTCCACAGGAACGGCAGCGTCGACGCCCCGAGGAGGGCGGCGCCGATCGACGAGATGCGGTTGTAGGTCGTGAACCCGTCCTCGGGCAGGTAGTCGGCCACCCGTCGGGGCATGCCCTCGAGGCCGAGGATGAACTGCACGAAGAACGTGAGGTGGAAGCCGACGAGCATCATCCAGAACTGGAGCTTGCCCCAGCCCTCGGAGAGCACGCGGCCGGTCACCTTGGGGAACCAGTAGAAGATGCCGGCGTAGAGGGCGAAGACCGACCCGCCGAAGAGCACGTAGTGCATGTGGGCCACGACGAAGTAGCTGTCGTGCACGTGGAAGTCGATCGGCGCCGAGGCGAGCATCACGCCGGTGATCCCGCCGACGAGGAAGGTGAACAGGAAGCCGAGGGCGAACAGCATCGGCGTCGGGAACGTGATGCGCCCGCCCCACATGGTGCCGATCCAGTTGAAGAACTTCAGGCCCGTCGGCACGGCGATGAGCATCGACGACGCCGTGAAGAACGGGAGGAGCACCGCGCCGGTCGTGAACATGTGGTGCGCCCACACGCCGGTCGAGAGGACGGCGATCGTGATCGTGGCGAAGACGATGCCGCCGTACCCGAACACCGGCCGCCACGAGAACACCGGGATGACCTCGGTGATGATGCCGAAGTACGGCAGCACCACGATGTACACCTCGGGATGGCCCATGAACCAGAAGAGGTGCTGCCACAGGATGGCCGAGCCGCCGAAGTCGGCGTCGTAGATGTGGGCGCCGAGGTTCCGGTCGATGAACAGCATGGCGCCCGCCGCCGAGATCACCGGGAAGGCGATCAGCACCAGAACGCTGGTCACCAGCATGTTCCAGGTGAAGATCGGCATGCGGAACATGCGCATGCCCGGGGCCCGCATGGCGATGACCGTCGCCACCACGTTCACGGCCGTGAAGATGCCCGACAGGCCCGTGAGGACGATCGACATGATCCACAGGTCGGCGCCGACACCCGGCGAGCGGACGATGTCGGACAGCGGTGCATAGCCGGTCCAGCCGAAGTCGGCGGCGCCGTCGGCCGTGAGGAACCCGCCGAGCAGCGTGATGCCGCCGAACAGGTAGAGCCAGTACGACATGGCGTTGAGGCGGGGGAAGGCCATGTCCCTCGCGCCGATCTGCAGCGGCACGAAGTAGTTCGCCAACCCGAAGGCGAACGGACCGATGAACAGGAACATCATGATGGTCCCGTGCATCGTGAACATTTCGTTGTACCGGCCCTGTGACACCACGTCGTTCCCGGGCGAGAAGAGCTCGGTACGCATGATGCCGGCGAGCGCCCCGCCGATGAGGAAGAACGCGAACGCCGTCACCATGTAGGCGACGCCGATGCGCTTGTGGTCGGTGGTGGTGGCGAAAGCAAGCAGGCCGCGGGCCCGGTGCTCCTCGGGTTCGGGCTCGGGCGGCTCGGCCGCGACGTCCGGCCGTTCGACGAGGATTGTCACGACACGGTCCCCCTCTCGTCCTCGTCGGCGGGTTGCTCGAGCGGCTGGTCGGGGTCGGCCCGCTGCTCGGCCAGCCAGGCCTCGTACTCGTCCCGCGGGACGACCCGCACCGAGAAGTACATGGCCCAGTGGTCGAGGCCGCAGAACTCGGCGCACCGGCCCACGTAGGCCCCCTCCTCGGTCGGCGTCACGTCGAGCTCGTTGTCGACGCCCGGGATGAGGTCGCGCTTCGACAGGAAGTCGGGGACCCAGAACGAGTGGTTGACGTCGGTCGTCGTCAGCTCGAGGCGCGTGACCTCGTCGAGCGGGATGACCATCTCGGGCGGCTCGCCGGGCTCGCCCGACACCGTGACGCCCTCGTCGGGGTACACGAACTGCCAGGACCACTGGAACCCGACGACGTCGACCCGGTTCTGGGGCTCGGAGGCCAGCTCGGTCACGTTCTCCTCGGTGACCCAGCTGAAGCCGAACAGGGCCGCCACGATCACGACCGGCGTCGCCGTGTAGAAGATCTCCAGCGGGATGTTGTACGCCTTCTGGTCGGGCACGTCGTCGGCGCGGCGCCGGTAGCGGATGATGGCGAACACGATCAGGCCGTAGACGATCAGGGCCACGACGATCGAGGCGATGAAGAAGCCACGCCACAGCGTGAAGATGCTCTCGCCCTCCTCCGACGCCGGGTCGGGGGCGCCGAAGGACGGGACGTCGCACGCAGCGGCGGTGGCGAGCGCCAAGGCGACCGGCAGGAGGCGCCGGGGGCCGCGGGGGCGGAGGAGCGCACGCACGGTGCGACCGTACCGCACCGCCCTCTCGCTCGGACAGATGGCCGGGGGTCCAGCTAGCGCCGTTGATGATTGCCCGGGCGCGCCGGGTCGACCTCGCACGGGCGGCGGCTACCCGGCGGCCGGGACGTCAACCCGGGCTCCCGTCGGGTATGACAGGCACGCCACGAGGGCAGGCCTCGGGCCGACCCGGCGACCGCCGGGGCGAGGCTGGGAGGAACGATGACCGTGGTCGACAAGAGCAAGTACGAAGCGACGTTCACCATGCTCGACGCCGACGGCGACGGGCTGGTCTCGGCGACCGAGCTGAAGTCGCTGTTCGAGACGCTGGGCGAGGACGTCCCCAAGCAGACGGCCGAGGAGGCCGTCGCCATCATGGACCTCGACGGCGACGGCAAGGTGTCCCTGGAGGAGCTGGCCAACTACCTCTCGTCGCCGCAGGCCCCGCCGCCCCCCGCCTGACGTCGCGTCAGTCGCGGCGCCGGTAGGTGGCGTGGATGACCTCGTGCTCGCCGTCGGGGACGGGGACGACGTTGCTGTACTCGTGCAGCCCGTCCTCGACGGTGCGCATGCGCTCGGTGTAGCGGTACTCCTTGCCCGCTACCTCGACCCGCATGGCGTAGGTCATGACCCCGGCGTCGGGGTCCCACGTACCGACGCCGCGGGCGATGCCCGGCCCCATGCTGTCGACCCACGTGCCGACGTAGTGGCCGGCCGTCGGGTCCCACCCGAAGACGCCGTGGCCGGCGAAGCCCGACTCGGTCTCGTGGTCGGTCACCATCCACCGGCCGCCCAGGAGCCGGTTTGTGGTGACGCCCCGGGTCACGGTCGGGGTCGCCCCCGGGTACGGGGTGATGGTCAACTCGGTGTCCCACGTGCCGAGGTCCTTGTGCAGCACGGCGAGCGCCGCCTGCGCCGCCTCGTCGGGCCCGGTCCCTGCGTCCGTCATGCCCGGCGACCGTAGCGACCCGGCCGGCCGGGCCTGAGTGTCACAGGGGGCGGGTAGGTTTTCGGGGCCATGTCACCCGCCCCCACGCAATCGGGGGCGCGTATCGACGCGCCCCTCCACTCCCTCCCCGCGGCCCTGCGCGACGAGCCCGCGCTCGCCGCGGTGCTCGGCCGGTCGTCGGCCACGCTCGCCGTCTCCGAGGCGGCGCGCGCTCTCGTGACGGCCGGCCTCACGCGCCTCACGTCGCGCCGGCCGGTCGTGCTCGCCGTGCCCACCTCGACCGAGGCGGAGCGCCTGGCCCACGACCTCGCCGCCTACCTGGGCGACGAGGCGGTCGAGCTGTTCCCGGCGTGGGAGACGCTGCCGTTCGAGCGCGTCAGCCCGGGCGTCGAGACGATGGGCCGGCGCATGCAGGTCCTGTGGCGGCTGCGCGACGCCGAGCGGTCCCCCGCCGTCGTGGTGGCGTCGGTGCGGGCGCTGGTCCAGCGCATCGGCCCGCACGTGGCCGACGTCGAGCCGGTCGTGGTCCGCCCGGGCCAGCAGGTCGACCGCGACGACCTGGTGGCGTCGCTCGTGGCCGCCGGCTACCGCCGCGAGGAGATCTGCGAGCACCGGGGTGAGCTGGCCGTGCGGGGCTCGATCGTCGACGTGTTCCCGTCCACCGCCGACCGGCCCGTGCGCGTCGACCTGTGGGGCGACGAGGTCGACCGGCTCACCGAGTTCTCGGTGTCCGACCAACGCTCGACCGGCGACCTCGACCGGGCGACGATCTTCCCCTGCCGCGAGCTGCTGCCGACCGCGGCCGTGCGCGAGCGGGCCGAGCGGCTGATCGCCCTCGAGCCCTGGGGGCGCGACCAGTGGGAACGGCTGTCGCAGGGCCTCACGTTCGACGGCATGGAGTCATGGCTCCCGTGGCTCACCGACGCCGACCACGTCCTGCTCGACGTCGTGGGCGACGACGCCCAGGTCCTGCTGTGCGAGCCGCGCCGCATGCGCGACCGCGCCGCCGACCTCATGGCGGAGGAGGCCGACCTGGCCTCCACGCTGGCGGTCACCTGGGGCGCGATCGCTGCAGAAGGCGCCCATCTGCCGACCGACAGGACCGACTCGGGGCGGCGTCTGCATCGACAGAAGGATCGCTCCGACGAACACAACTTCCCCCGCCTCCACCTCGACTTCGACCGGCTGCTCAGCCACACCCGCGCGCCGGTCTGGCACCTCATCGGCGTGCCCGACAGCCCCGACACGCCCCAGGTCGACGCCTCCGGGTGGGACCCGGTGGTCGGCGACGGGGCCGGCCTGCTCACCCGGCTGTCTACGCTGGCGGCCGAGGGTTACCGGGTGGTCGTGGGCGCCGACGGCGAGGGCTCGGCCGACCGCCTGCGCGACCTCCTGGCCGGCGAAGGCATCGCCGCCGAGGTCCACGTGGCGCCGCTCGAGCGGGGCGCGGTCGTGCGGTCCGTGAAGCTGGCCGTCCTGGCCGAGGCCGACCTCACCGGCCGCCGCCGGGCGCACCGCAAGGCCCGGCCCCGCCGGCGCGACGCCGAAGGCTTCTTCGACGGCCTCAAGGTGGGCGACTACGTCGTGCACCACCAGCACGGCGTCGCCCGCTACGGCGGCATGGTCAAGCGCGCCATCGGCGGCGCCCAGCGTGACTACTTGCTGCTCGAGTACAAGGGCGACGACAAGCTCTACGTCCCGTCCGACCAGATCGACGCGGTCCGCCACTACACCGGCGGCGACGCCCCCAGCCTCAGCCGGCTCGGCGGCGACGGGTGGCAGAAGACCAAGGCCAAGGTCCGGGCCGCGGTCACCGAGATCGCGCAGGAGCTGGTGGTCCTCTACCAGAAGCGTCTGGCCGAGCACGGCCACGCCTACCCGCCCGACACCCCGTGGCAGGACGAGCTGGAGGATGCCTTCCCGTACCAACCGACGCCCGACCAGGCGAAGGCGATCGCAGACGTCAAGGTCGACATGGAGTCCGAGCGCCCGATGGACCGGCTGGTCTGCGGCGACGTGGGCTTCGGCAAGACCGAGGTGGCCATCCGGGCCGCGTTCAAGGCGGTGCAGGACGGCAGGCAGGTGGCGGTCCTCGTTCCGACGACCCTGCTGGCCCAGCAGCACTTCCAGACGTTCAGCGACCGCTTCGCCGGCTACCCGGTGCGCGTCGAGGTCCTGTCCCGCTTCCTCAGGCCGGGGCAGGCGAAGAAGGTCATGGCCGGGCTCGAGTCCGGCGAGGTCGACGTGGTGGTGGGCACCCACCGCCTGCTGTCGCAGGACATCCGCTTCAAGTCGCTCGGCCTGCTGGTCGTCGACGAGGAGCAGCGCTTCGGCGTCTCCCACAAGGAGCTGATCAAGCAGATCAAGGCCAACGTCGACGTGCTGACGCTGACCGCCACGCCGATCCCGCGGACGCTCGAGATGAGCCTGGTGGGCATCCGCGACCTGACGCTCCTCAACACCCCGCCCGCCGAGCGCCAGCCGATCCTCACCTACGTCGGCGAGCAGGACGACCGGGCCATCGCCGAGGCGATCCGGCGCGAGCTGCTGCGCGAGGGTCAGGTGTTCTTCGTGCACAACCGCGTGCAGGACATCGAGCACGTGGCCGCCCACGTCCGCTCGCTGGTCCCCGAGGCCCGCGTGGCCGTCGCCCACGGCCAGATGGACGAGGGCTCGCTCGAGAAGGTCGTCCTCGACTTCTGGGAGGGCGAGTACGACGTGCTCGTCTGCACCACGATCATCGAGTCCGGCATCGACATGCCGACGGTCAACACGCTGGTGGTCGACCGGGCCGACCTGCTCGGCCTGGGCCAGCTCCACCAGATCCGCGGCCGCGTCGGCCGGTCGGGCCAGCGGGCCTACGCCTACCTGTTCCACCCGCGCGACCGGGCGCTGACGGAAGAGGCGTACGAGCGGCTCAAGACGATCGGCGAGGCCACCGAGCTGGGCTCGGGCTTCAAGATCGCGATGCGTGACCTCGAGATCCGCGGTGCCGGCAACCTGCTCGGCACCGGCCAGTCCGGCCACATCGCCGCGGTGGGGTACGACCTCTACTGCCAGATGGTGAGCGAGGTGGTGGCCGAGCTGAAGGGCGAGCCCGCCCGCGAGCCGGCCGAGATCAAGCTCGACCTGCCCCTCGACGCCAACCTCCCGCCGGACTACGTGGCCAGGGAGGAGCTGCGGCTCGAGGCCTACAAGCGCCTGGCCACGGTCACGAGCGAGGCAGAGGTCGACGACATCCGGGCCGAGTGGGAGGACCGCTACGGCCCCGTGCCCGAGATCGCCGGGGCGCTGCTCGACGTCGCCCGGCTGCGGGCCGGCTCCGCCCGGTTGGGCCTGCGCGAGGTCAACGTGATCAAGGTGAGCGGTATCGGCGTGGCCACCTGGGTGGCCCGCATCTCGCCGATCACGCTCAAGGCCTCCGAGGAGATTCGCCTCAAGCGGCTGTTCCCCAAGGCCATCTACAAGAAGGACCTGCAGCAGCTCATCGTCCCGGTGAAGGGGGGCAGCGGCGTGGCGGTGGAGGTCGTCGACGTGCTGGAGCGGTTGTTTCCCCGTCCCGAGCCCAACGCCGCCTGAGCCGGGCGCCCGATCCCGCGGCGACCGTCCCGGGGGCCGCCGCTAGCCTTCGTCGGGTTGGTTGAGATGACGCGTTGGCGCGCGGTCGGCCGACTCACCGACACCGACCCTCGGCGAGTCGCCGGTTACCGCATCGAGGGTCGCCTGGGCGAGGGCGGCATGGGTGTGGTGTACCTCGCCGAGCACCCCGACAAGGGCTGGGCCGCGCTCAAGTTCCTGCACGGGGCCAACGCCACCGACGCCACGTTCCGCGAGCGGTTCCGGCGCGAGGTCGAGGCCGCCAACATGGTCCGCTCGCCCCGGGTGGCCGCCCTGCTCGACGCCGACCTCGACGCCGCCACGCCGTGGCTGGCCACGGCGTTCGTCGACGGGCCGACGCTGGCCGAGGCGGTGAACGAGGGCGGGCCGATGGAGGCCGACCGCATCGTCGCCCTGGCCGCCGCCCTCGCCGACGCCCTGGCGACGATCCACGCGTCGGGGGTGGTCCACCGCGACCTCAAGCCGGCGAACATCCTGCTCACGCCCGACACGCCGGTGGTCATCGACTTCGGCATCGCCTCGGCCCGCGAGGCGCCCGCCCTGACCCGCACCGGCATGTCGCTCGGTACCCCGGGCTGGATGGCGCCCGAGCAGGTGCGGGGCCGCCGGGCCGGGCCCCACACCGACGTGTTCGCCTGGGGCCTGGTGGTGGCGTTCGCCGGCTCGGGTCGGCCGCCGTTCGGCCGGGGGCCGGCCGACGTCCTGTACTACCGGGTCGTCCACCAGCGCCCGCAGCTGCCCGAGCTCCCCGAGCCGCTGGGCGAGCTGGTGGCGGCGGCGCTCGTCAAGGACCCCCGCGGCCGGCCCACGGTCGCCGAGCTCCTTGGCCGCCTCGGCGCCGGCGTGGCACCGTCCCCCGACCCGGTCGACCCGACCACCACCGGACCGGTCCCGACGCTGGTCGCCGCCGGCTGGGGGCCGGACGCGCTCCCGGCCGCCGCCGCCCACCGCACTGCCGCCACGTCCCTGGCGCCCGGGGGCGCCGCGCCGCCCGGCCCGGGCGGGAACGGCGCCGGGCCGGCCCGCCCGGGCGGGAACGACGCCGACCGGAACGGCGCCGGCGGCAACGGCGCCGCCGGTGTCGCCGCCGCTGGTGTCGCTGCGGGCGGCCTACGCGACGACCGCCTTCGCGACGGTGGCCCCGCCGGCGACCACGACACCGCCGAGACGGAGCTGGTCAGGGCCGAGCCGGCCCCCGCGGACGCCACGAGCATCACGCAGCTGGATCCCGCCGCCCGGTCCGGCGCCGGCAACGGCGCCCGCGGTCTGGGCGTACCGCCCGCCGACGCCACCAAGGCCACGCGTGTCGTGCCCGGCTCCCTCGGCGTCGCCGCCGGCGGTGCGGCGACCGGCGCCACCGCGGCGGCGCCCGGCCGGAACGGCACCGGTGCGCCCGGGACCGGCGGGCCGGCCGCCGGCGGGCCCGGGGCGGGCGACTCGGGGACGATGGTCGGGGCACGCCCCGGGCCGACGTTCTGGTACGGCGGGGCCGAGCACGACACCGCCGCCACGCTGGCCGCCGCCATGCAGCGGCACTGGGACGACGCCGTCGACCAGGTCTTCGTCCAGCGGAACCCCGTGTGGATCGCCGACCTGCAGGCCTTCCTCGACGCCCGGGGGCTGGCCGACGCCGAGCGCATCGTCGCCTACGGCCAGGGGACGGCGCCCGCCGGCGCCGCCATGGCCCGCCTGCTCGTCGCCCTCGACCCCGAGCTGGAGCCCCGCTTCGGGGGCATCCTGCTCACCCCGTCCGGGCTGGCGTCCGCGGCCAACGCCGTGATCGCCGGGCACGGCCCCGCCGCCCGCCTGGCCGAGGTCCACGACAACGACATCCTCCGCCTGTGGCGCATGCTGCCCGGGCTCGAGGGGGCCGCCGCCATCGACGAGCGCTGGCAGGCCCATACGCAAGTGTTCGACCGCCTGGCCGCCGAGAACGCCGCGGAGGCCGGCCCGCCGACGGCGGCCGACCGCCAGCAGGCCGTGGCCCGGCTCCTCCTCCACGCCCTGGGCGGTCGCCACGCCCGCCAGCAGAACCGCCAGCTGCGGTCGGCTCAGAAGACCCCGGCCGCCGACGTCGGCTGGTGGCAGCGCTTGGCCAACCGCGGCGGTGCGGTCCCGGCCGCCGGGGTCCTGGCGGTCATGACCGTCGAGGCGGCCCGCCCGGCGGGCGAGGCCATCCGCCGCCGTAACGAGGAGGCCGCCGCCGTCGAGGCCGCCCGGCGCGCCGAGCAGGCCCGCCGGGCCGAGGCGGCCCGCCGCGCCGCCACGGCGCCGCCGGGCCCCTATGCCCCGCCGCCGCCGTGGGCCGGAGGGCCCCCGACGGGCCCGGCCGCACCCCCGCCGGTCGCCCCCGGCGCCGGCGCCCGCCCCGCGCCGGCGCGGCCCCGGGTCGTTCCCCGTTCCAAGGCCCACGGGCTGGTCCACGGCCCGTTCGGGCTGGCGGTGGCCGTGGCGATCCTCGGCTTCCACCTGTGGGCGCAGGGGTACCTGCGCGACGAGCTGCGCCTGTACTTCCAGGTCGACCGCAACCTCCAGGCCCTCGACGAGATCGAGCAAGCGGCGCCGTTCGTGGGGTTGGCCCTGGTACTGGCGATCGTGATGCACCTGGTCGGCCGCTGGGCGGACCGCGGGCAACGCTCGGGCGTCATCCGGCTCTACGCCCTGGGCGCCGCCGCCACCGACGCCATCCTCTCCTTCGCCTTCTTCACCACCTGCGGCTTCGCCGCCCTGGTGGTGGAGGTCGTGGTCAGCGCCCCGTTCGCCGCTCCGCTGCCGGACAACCTCATCCGCCCGGCCTGGGCCGGCATGGGCGTGACCCACACGGTCGTGGCGTTCCTCGCCGTGTGGTTGCTGGTCCGGTCCGGCGTGCGGGGCCTGCGCGCGCTCCTCGGCGGCTCGGTCGCCCAGCGCACCGCCTGACCGGCTCGCGGTGGTTCGAGCGGCGGGGGCGCCCCTGCGTAGGATCGGCCCCCGTGCGCCCCCGACGTTTCGTCCCCGTGATCGCCGCCGTCGCCGTCGCCGGCCTGGCGACGCTCGGTTGTGCCGAGCAGTCGGCGGCCGTGCGGGTGGGCGACCGTACGGTGTCCGAGTCCGACCTGATCAGCGAGCTCGACGCGTACGGCGACAACGAGGCGCTGTTCGCCTCCGGCGCCTCCGCCGACTCGCTGCGGGGCGACCTGTCCGACAGCTACGACCAGCAGTTCGTGGCCGAGATCATCCAGCAGCGGATCGTTTTCCTGCTGGCCGAGGGCCTGTTCGAGGACGAGGGGCTCGAACTGGACGACGGCGCCCGGTCCCAGGCCGAGCAGACGCTGGCGTCGCAGTTCGGCGGCGGCTTCGACGACTTCCCCGAGGAGTACCGCGACGCCTTCGTCGAGGACGTCGCCCGCTACTACGCGCTGGTCGACGAGATGGGGGCCGACGGGTTCGACGAGGCGCTGCTCGAGGCCGCCGGTCGCGAGACGATCGTGGTCTCGTCCCGCTTCGGGGAGTGGGACGCGCAGCAGTTCGCCGTCGTGTCGCCGGCCGGGTCGACGCCCAGGACCGACGACACCGCCATACCGACGGAGGACCCGGCGGCCGACGTCGAGGCCCCCGCCGAGCCCGACGCTTCCGGCGACGCCGGTTGACGTGACCGGCGCCGACCGGCCCCGCGTCGTCGTGTGCGGGCTCGGTCCCGCCGGCGCCGACCTGGTCACCGAGGCCACCCGGGCCGCCGTCGCCCGCATCCCGCACCGCTTCCTGCGGACCCGCCGCCACCCGGCGGCGTCCGTCCTCGGTGAGGCGCCGAGCTTCGACCACCTCTACGAGTCCGCCGCCGGCATCGAGGACGTGTACACGGGGATCGTGTCCGCCCTGGTGGTCGCCGCCACCGATCACGGTGAGGCGCTGTACGCCGTGCCGGGCTCGCCGGCGGTGGCCGAGCGCACGGTCGAGCTGCTCCGGGCCGACGAGCGCGTCGCCGTCGAGGTCGTCCCGGCCCTGTCGTTCGTGGACCTGACCTGGGTGCGCCTCGGCGTCGACCCCCTGACCGCCGGCGCCCGGATCGTCGACGGGCACCGGTTCGAGGCCGACGCGGCGGGGGAGAGGGGGCCGCTGCTCGTCGCCCAGTGCGACACCCGGGACGTGCTGTCCGACGTGAAGCTCGCGCTCGGCGAGGAGGCGGACCAGGAGGGCCCGGCGCCGGAGGTCACGGTCCTCCAGCGGCTCGGGCTGCCGGACGAGTCGGTGGTCACCGTGCCCTGGCACGAGCTGGACCGCGCCGTCGAGCCCGACCACCTGACCTCACTGTGGGTGCCCCGCCTGGCCGCCCCGGTGGCCGGCGAGGTGGCGGCGTTCGCCGCCGTCGTCCGCCGGTTGCGGGCCGACTGCCCGTGGGACCGCGAGCAGACGCACCACACGCTCCGCCGGCACCTGCTGGAGGAGTCCTACGAGGTGCTCGAGGCGATCGACGGCGTCGACGTGGAGGCCGGTACCGGCTTCGAGCACCTGGAGGAGGAGCTGGGCGACCTGCTCTTCCAGGTCGTCTTCCACGCCACCCTCGCCGCCGAGGAGGGCGCCTTCACGCTGGCCGACGTCGCCCACGGCATCGCGACCAAGCTGGTCGGCCGGCACCCGCACGTGTTCGGGGACGCCACCGCGTCGACCGCCGGCGAGGTCGCCGCCAGCTGGGAGCGGCTCAAGAAGTCCGAGAAGGGCCGGGCCAGCGTGATGGACGGCATCCCGGCGACGCTGCCGGCGCTGCTGTACGCCCTCAAGGTGCAGAAGAAGGCGGCCGGCGAGGGCGCCGACTGGCGGGACCTGCTGCCGGCAGGGACCGGGGTCGACGACGACCTCGCCCGCCGGCTCATGGACATGGTCGACGAGGCCCGGGTCGGCGACATCGATCCGGAGTCCGCCCTGCGGCTGGCTGCCGAGCAGGTCCGGGACCGGTTCCGCGCCCGCGAGCGCGGCTGAGGACGACAGCCACTCCGGGTGGCCCACAAGATGCCACCACCACCAGTAACCTCACCCTCACTGGCAACAGGAGCAACACAGCCATGTCGAGCATCGAACACATCGTCGGTCGCGAAGTCCTCGACTCTCGCGGCAATCCCACGGTCGAGGTCGAGGCGTTCCTCGCCTCGGGCGGGCAGGGGCGGGCGATGGTCCCCTCCGGGGCCTCCACCGGCCAGTTCGAGGCCGTCGAGCTGCGCGACGGCGGTGGCCGCTACCGCGGCAAGGGCGTCGTCAACGCCGTCGGCTTCGTGAACGGCGAGATGCGTGAGGCGGTCATCGGGCTCGACGGCACCGACCAGCGCCTGGTCGACACGCAGCTCATCGACCTCGACGGCACCGACAACAAGGGCCGGCTCGGCGCCAACGCCATCCTCGGCGTCTCGCTGGCCGTGGCCCGCGCCGCCGCTGACGAACTCGGCCTACCGCTGTACCGCTACGTGGGCGGCACCAACGCCCACGTGCTCCCGGTACCGATGATGAACGTGCTCAACGGTGGGGCACACGCCGACAACAACGTGGACTTCCAGGAGTTCATGATCATGCCGGTCGGCGCCGCCGGCTTCGCCGAGGCGCTGCGCTGGGGGGTCGAGACGTACCACGTGCTCAAGTCGGTGCTGACCGACCGGAAGCTGTCCACGGCCATCGGCGACGAGGGCGGCTTCGCGCCCAACCTCGGCTCCAACGAGGAGGCCCTCAGCCTGCTCGTGGAGGCCATCGAGCGCACCGGCTTCACGCCGGGCGACGACATCGCCCTGGCCATGGACGTCGCCTCTACCGAGTTCTTCACCGACGGTCAGTACCGGCTCGACGGCGAGGGCCGCACGCTCGCCCCGACCGAATTCGTGGGTTTTCTGTCGGAGCTCGCCGGGAACTACCCGATCGTGTCGATCGAGGACGGGTGCGCGGAGGAGGACTGGGCCGGCTGGTCCGAGCTCACGACCGCGCTCGGTGACTCCGTCCAGCTCGTCGGCGACGACCTCTTCGTGACCAACGTCGACCGGCTCCGGCGCGGCATCGAGGAGAAGGTCGCCAACTCGATCCTCGTCAAGGTCAACCAGATCGGCTCGCTCACGGAGACGCTCGACACGGTCGGCCTGGCCACCCGCTCGGCGTACACGTCGGTGATGTCGCACCGCTCGGGCGAGACCGAGGACACGACGATCGCCGACCTGGCCGTCGCCACCAACTGCGGTCAGATCAAGACCGGTGCCCCGGCCCGGAGCGACCGGGTCGCCAAGTACAACCAGCTGCTGCGCATCGAGGAGGAACTCGGTGAGGCGGCGGCCTTCCTGGGGCGGTCCGCCTTGGCCGTCCCCTCGGGCGGAACGACGTGAACGGCGGCCGGCCTGACGGGCTCGAGGGCGCGGCGGCGCCCGATCCGTCGGCGCCGGCTGCCCCGCACGGCGGAGGCGGCGGTGCTCGAGTGGCGCGCCCGGGCGCCGCCGTCGCCCCCGGCACCCCCGCATCGCCCGCCCGCCGCCGGCCGCCCCGCCGCGACGGGCGCCCCGGCCGCCTCGGCGGCGTCCTGGTCGCCAGCCGCCGTTGGGGCCTGTTCCCGGATCCCCGAGCGGCTGCCCCGGCGCCGTCGGGGCGCGACGCAGACCTCGACTCCGGCACGGCGCCGGCCGTCGTGCCGGCGGGCCCGGTCCGCCGGGTCCCGGCGCCGTCGCCCGCCTGGGAGACGCCGGCGGTCGTCGTCCGCCGGCCCGACGGCACGGTGGTCGACCGCCCGGCCCGCCGGGTACCCACTTCGCCCGTACCTCCGGTCCCTCCGGTCCCTCCGGTCCCCCCGGTCCCCCCGGTCCCCCCGGTCCCCCCGGTGTCGCCCGTGTCGCCGCGCCGGCCGTCCCGCCCGCCATCCGCCGTCCCGTCCGGTCCGGCGGCCCCGCCGGCCTCCGGGCCGGCGGCCTCGCGGGCGCCCGTGTCGCCGCGCCGGCCGTCCCGCGCGCCGTCCGCCGTCCCGTCCGGTCCAGCGGCCCCGCCGGCCTCCGGGCCGGCGGCCTCGCGGGCGCCGGAGTCGCCGCGCCGGCCGTCCCGCCCGCCGTCCGCCATCCCGTCCGGTCCGGCGGCCCCGCCGGCCTCCGGGCCGGCGGCCTCGCGGGCGCCCGAGTCGGCGTCGCGGCTGTCGCTGCCCTCCTACGGCGCCCGGCGCCTGCGCCCGACCGCCCCGCCGGCGCCCGCCCCGCCCGTCGCCACCGTCGTGGGGACGGGCCACGGCCGCCGCAGCGACGAGGCCCTGGGCCGGGTGCCGACGCCGCCCGCCGAGCCGCTCGTCCACGATGCGATCGAGGACGACACCCTCCTCGACGCGTCGGTCGGGGACGGTCCCCCGGCCTCCGAGCCGGTCGTCCCGGTCCTCATGACCGAGGCCGACCCCACGCCTGCCGCCGAGGCGCCGGCGGCCAGGCCCGCCGCGGCCGCCCCGGAGCCGGACGAGACCGAGGACGGCCGCGACGCCACGGTCGTCGCCCTCGCCGCCCCGGCGGGCCCGGCGCGGCTGCGCTACGGGCGCACGGCGGCGGCCGCCGAGGGCGCCTCCCGGCCGGCCGCGAGCGCAGACACCGCCGGCACGGACGGTGTCGACGAGGTCGACGTCTCGAGCGACTCTGCCGACCCGGCCGGTCCGGACGACCCGGATGACCTCGACGACCCGGAGGGCACCGGCGAGTCGGGGGCCACCGGTGCGCCGGGCGTCACCGTGCTGCGGCCGCGGGCGGGGATGGGCAACGCCACCGCCTCCAAGGTCGCCTCGTCGGGCATGACCGCCGCCGAGGCGCTCAAGGCCGCCCGCCAGTACGGCAGCGCCCGCCTGTTCCCGAAGGACGTCGACGCCCGGGAGGCCCGCAGCGCCAAGCTGCGCCGGGCCGGGACCCGGGTC
>DATFOS010000028.1:0-34527 GCA_035265325.1 Acidimicrobiales bacterium | reverse complement strand
CCGGCCAGGAGGTAGTACTCGTCGGCGGCGAACACGAGCGGGTGGCCGAGCACCGAGCGGAACACCCCCTGCCAGTCCTCGACGCAGTCGACCACGGCGGCGGCCTCGGCCGCGGTGTGGGTGCGCATGCGGGCCTCGGTCGTGTAGCGGGACACGCCCAGCGGCACGACGGCCAGCGAGGCCAGCTCGGGGAAGCGGTCGAGCACGCCGGCCAGGGTGTCGTCGAGAACGGCGCCGTCGTTGACGCCCGGGCACACGACCGCCTGGCCGTGGACCTCGACCCCGTGGTCGAGCAGCGCCCGCAGCCAGCGCAGGCTGGTGGCGCCGCGGCGGTTGCGGAGCATCGACGCCCGGACGTCGTGGTCGGTGGCGTGGATGCTGACGTACAGCGGCGCCAGCTTCTCGGTCACGACGCGTTCCAGGTCGGCCTCGGTGAAGCGGGTGAGGGTCGTGAAGTTCCCGTAGAGGAACGACAGCCGGTAGTCGTCGTCCTTGAGGTAGAGGCTGCGGCGCAGCCCCGGCGGGAGCTGGTAGATGAAGCAGAACTCGCAGTGGTTGTCGCAGGTGCGCACCCGGTCGAACAACGCCGAGTGGACCTCGACCCCCAGCGGCTCGCCGGCCCGCTTCTCGATCTCGACCAGCGTGTCGAGCCCGCCGCGGCCCAGTTCGACGGCCAGCGAGGGCTCGTCGACGAGCACCCGCCACTCGATCAGGTCACGCGGGACCGTGCCGTTGACGGCGAGGACCTCGTCGCCCTCGACGATGCCGGCGCGCGCGGCCGGCGAACCGGGCACGACGGCGACGACACGGGGAACGGACACGGCCGACCATCCTACGGCCCGGGAGCACCGGTCCCTGCCCCGGTAGCGTGACGGGGTGCCTGTCGACAAGGTCCTGCTGGCGGCGCCGCGCGGGTTCTGCGCCGGCGTCGAGATGGCGATCAAGGCGCTCGCCTGGATGGTGCGGGCCTTCGAGCCGCCCGTGTACTGCTTCCACGAGATCGTCCACAACCAGCTGGTGGTGGAGCGGTTCAAGGCGCTGGGCGTGGTCTTCGTCGACGACGTGACCGAGGTCCCGGAGGGCCGGCCGATCATGTTGTCGGCCCACGGCTCGGCCCCCGAGGTCGTCGCCACCGCACGCCAGCGGGGCAGCTTCGTCGTCAACGCCGTGTGCCCCCTGGTCACGAAGGTCCACCACGAGGTCAAGGTCCGGGCCGGCAAGGGCTACCGCATCGTCTACGTCGGCCACGAGGGCCACGAGGAGGCGGTCGGCACGATGGCTGTCGCCCCCGACGCCATCGACCGGGTCGAGTCGATCGCCGAGGTCGACGCCCTGGCGATGGACTCGGAGCAGCCCGTCGCCCTGCTGGCCCAGACCACGCTGTCGCACCGCGACTGGGCCGCCGTCGCCGACCGGGCCGCCGAACGCTTCCCCGGCCTGTGGCGCCCGGGCCGCAGTGACCTGTGCTTCGCCACCACCAACCGGCAGTCGGCGCTGGCCGCCATCTCCCCCCGGGTCGACGCCATGGTCGTCATCGGCTCGGCGAACTCCTCGAACACGGTGGCGCTGGAGAAGCTGGCCCGGGAGTCCGGCTGCGAGCGGGTGTACCGGGTCAACCGGGCCGACGAGGTCCCCGACGACCTGACCGGCACGGTCGGCGTGACAGCCGGGGCCTCCGCGCCGGAGGAGCTGGTCGACGCCGTCATCGCCCGCCTCGCCCCGACCGGGGGCGTCGAGGAGGTCACGGTGACCGAGGAGGACGAGTACTTCCCGCCGCCGCGCGAGCTGCGCGACCTGTTGGCGGGCGTCGACGTGCTGGCCACGTTCGGGCTGGGCGGTTCGGTGCCCGACCGTCCCGCCGCGGACGACCGGACCCTGCCGGCCAGCGAGGCCCTCGCCGTCCTGGCCTGAGCCCGGCGCCCCGCCCGGCGGGGCGACGTCGGCCCCGGTCGCGGCTCGGCCCGCCGTCGACGACGCCACCCCGGTCGTCGGCGACACCGCGGCGACGGCGGCCGCCTTCCCGGATCAGCCGCTGAGGGTGCGGGCCTCGTCGAAGGTGGCCTGGACCGCGCCGTGGAGCTCGTTGGTGAGCTCGCGCACGATCCGGCGCGGGGCGCGGGAGCCGCCGCCGGCCGCCGGGGGGTAGATCGGGTCGCCGACCACCAGGACCACCTTGCGCGGCTTGATGAACCGGGCGCCCGGGGGCATCGCCGCCTCGGTCCCGCCGATGCCGAGCGGCACCAGCGGCACGCCGGCCCGGGCGGCGACGTAGGCGGGGCCGTCGAAGATGTCCTCGACCACCACACCCGTCCGCCGGGTGCCCTCGGGGAACATGACCAGCGACTCGCCCTGGTCCAGCACCCGCAGGCAGGTCTTGAGGGACTCGCGGTCGGCCGTCCCCCGGTGGACCGGGAAGGCCCCCAGCATCGAGACGAACCGGCCCAGGGGCCCGAAGGACCAGATCGACGCCTTGCCCATGTAGCGCATGCGCGGCGGCGTGATGACGGCCGTGAGCAGGAAGTCCACGTTGGAGCGGTGGACCGGCGCCAGCACGAACGGGTGGGCCGGCAGCTTCTCGGCGCCGTGCACCTCGAGACGGAACCAGAGCCGGGCCAGGCCGAAGAACGCCCCGCGCACGGCGGCGTAGGCCCGCCGCTCGAGCGGTGTGGGCGGGTGGACGTCGACGGCCTCTGCCCGCAGGGTGTCGCGCTTGGCCTCGGCCCGCGCCCGGCGCGCCGCGGCCCGGGTGCCCTCCTCCGCGGCCTCCGGCGGGAGGTCGG
This sequence comes from Acidimicrobiales bacterium, assembly GCA_035265325.1. Lineage (GTDB taxonomy): Bacteria > Actinomycetota > Acidimicrobiia > Acidimicrobiales > VFJN01 > DATCLS01. The sequence goes on along the minus strand of DATFOS010000028.1, from coordinate 31,747 downwards.
GGACGGGCTCGGCCGACGAGGACGAGGACGGCGACGACGGCTCGGCCGACGACGACAGGGGCGACGGCTCGGCCGACGACGGCGGGGACGGCGTCTCAGCCACGGTCGCCGACCATCCCGGCCAGTTCGTCGATGATCTGGTCGATCGTCATGTCGCTGGTGTCGAGCTGGATGGCGTCGTCGGCCTGGGCCAGCGGCGAGGCCGTGCGGCCCTCGTCGAGGGCGTCGCGCCGGGCCAGGTCGGCGGCCACCGTCTCGTAGTCGAGCTGGCTGACCTCGGCGGCCCGCCTCTCCGCCCGGACCTCGGGGCGGGCGGTCAGGTACACCTTGAGCAGGGCGTTCGGGAACACGACCGTGCCGATGTCGCGCCCCTCCATCACCCCGCCGTTGCGCTCGGTCGCCCACTCGCGCTGGCGGCGGACCATCTCCTGGCGGACCTCGGCGTTCGCGGCGACGATCGACACCGCCCGGGTCACCTCGGGGCCGCGGATCTCGATCGTGGCGTCGACCCCGTCCACCCGGACGCCGTCGCTGTCCACCGACAGCGTCACCGTGCGGGCGAGTTCGGCGGTCGGGCCGGCGTCGGCCGGATCGAGGCCCCGGCGCAGCGCCGCGAACGTGACGGCCCGGTACATGGCGCCCGTGTCGAGGTACTCGAGGCCGAGTCGGTCGGCCAGGCCCCGTGCGACGGTCGACTTCCCCGAGCCGGCCGGCCCGTCGATCGCGATCACCTTCACGGGTCGGGAACCCTAGTTGGCCGTGATCCCGAGACCGGGTGAACGGAGGGTGTCCAGCGCGTCCCAGTAGCCCGGGAACGTCTTGGCCACGCAGCCCGGGTCGGCGATCGTGATGCCGGGGACGCGCAGGCCCAGCAGCGCGAAGCTCATCGCCATGCGGTGGTCGGCGTAGGTCTCGACCACCGCCGGCCGGGGCGTGCCGGGGCGGACCAGGAACCCGTCGTCGGCCTCGTCGGCCTCGATGCCGCAGCGGCGCAGCTCGCGCACGACGGCGGCGATGCGATCGGTCTCGTGGCCCCGGATGAACCCGACGCCGCGCACCCGGGTGGGGGCGTCGGCGAAGACGGCCACGACCGCCAGCGTCTGGGCCATGTCGGGCAGGCGGGACAGGTCGACGTCGCCCAGGCCCCGCAGCGGCCCCTCGCGCACGATGGTCGTGCGCCGCGGCTCCCACTCGACCCGGGCGCCCATGGCGCCGAGGACGTCGGCGAAGCGCGTGTCGCCCTGCAGCGAGTCGGACCCGAGCCCGTCGATCGTCACCTGCCCGCCGCAGATGGCGGCCGCGGACAGGAAGTAGGAGGCGGCCGAGGCGTCGGGCTCGACCCGGTAGTCGGCCGGGAAGTAGCGGCGCCCGGCGGGCACGACCACGGTCCCGCCGTCGTCGGACAGGTCCGTCAGGTCGGGGTGGACGTCGAAGCCGTTCATCACGGCCGCCGTCATGGCCACGAAGTCGCGCGCCACCAGCGGCGTCGTCAGCTCCAGCCGCACGCCGTCGTCGGCGTACGGCGCCGCCAACAGCAGGCCGGAGAGGAACTGGCTGGAGATGTCGCCGCGCACCCGGACGGTCCCGCCCGACAGCCCGCCCGGTGCCACGACCGTGACCGGGAGGTGGCCGTCCTCGCCCTCGTGCTCGACCGCGGCGCCCATGGTCCGGATGCCGTCGAGCACCGGCCCCATCGGCCGGGCCCGCAGCGGCGCGCCGCCGTCGACGCGGTAGCGGCCGTGGCCGAGGGCGACGACGGGGAGGAGGAAGCGGCTGGTCGTGCCGGACAGGCGCACGTCGAGGTCCACCGGGCCCGGGGTCAGCTCGCCGCCGGTGCCGATGACCTCGATCCGCCCGGCGCCAGGGTCGCCGATGATGATCGCCCCGAGGGCGCCCAGCGCCCCCGCCATCGCCTCGGTGTCGTCCGCGAACAGGGCGCCGTCGATGACCGACCGGCCCTGGGCCAGGCCGGCGCACACCAGCGCCCGGTTGGTCAGGCTCTTCGAGCCCGGCGGGCGGACCACGGCCTCGACCGGGGCCGCCAGCGGGAGAACCTCGTGGGTGGCGGTGCTCATCGGGGTTCGCCTCCGAGGACGTGGACGGAGGCGCGGTAGCCGCTGCGCAGCAGCGCCCGGCGGAACGCCTCGGCCGACGAGCTGGCCACGAGCATCACCATGACACCCTGCTCGCCCTCGGTCGAGTGGACGATCTCCAGGTCGACGATGCTGACGTCGATCTCGGTGGCGAGCGTGGCGACCTCGGCGACGACGCCGGTCCGGTCGGGCACCGGCACCCGGATCTCGCGCAGGTTGGCCGGCGTGTTGAAGCGGGCCGGCAGGTTGACGCGGGCGGCCCGGGCCTGCTCGAGCGCCCCGACCAGCCCGTCGCGGTCGCCCTTGGCCACGACCTGGCGCACCTCGTGGAGGGCGTCGATCAGCTCGTCGAGCACGTCGATGATGGCGTCGCGGTTGTCGTCGCAGATGTCCGGCCAGATGCCGGGATGGCCCGAGGCGATGCGGGTCATGTCCCGGAACCCGCCGGCGGCCAGGCGCAGCAGGACCCTGTGCTCCTCGCTGCGGCCGGCGGCCAGCCGCATGAGCGTCGCCGCCGTCAGGTGCGGCACGTGGGAGACGACCGCGACGAGGTTGTCGTGGCGGTCGGGCGGGATGGCCAGGACCTCGGCCCCGAGCGCGGTGACGACCTGGCGGACCTGGGCGAACGCGCCGGCGTCCGTTCCCGAGGTCGGGGTCAGCACCCAGGTGGCGCCCTCGAACAGCTCCGGCGTGGCCCCGTCGACGCCCTCCTGCTCGGACCCGGCCATCGGGTGGCCGCCCACGAAGCGGGGATGGGCCACGCCGTCGACGACGGCGGCCTTCACGCTCCCGACGTCGGTGACGACGCCCGGCCCCTCGGCCAGGGCGGCGCGCGCCTCGGTGGGGACCGACCGCGTCGGCGTGGCGACGAACGTGATGTCGGCGTTCCCGTCGTGGCCGACGGCGTCGAGCGCGCCCAGCTCCCGCGCCCGCTCGGCCCGCGCCGGGTCCGCGTCGCGGCCGGTCACGTGCCAGCCCAGCTGGCGCAGCCGCATGCCGATGGACCCGCCGATCAGGCCGGTCCCGACCACGACGACGCGCCCCGGCTCGGGGCGTTGGCCGAGCACCACGTCAGACGGCATCCCGACGCGATGATCGCGTCATCGGGGAAGGTCGTCGCGCAGGTTCTGCGCGCCTTCGAGGTACACGTGGTGGAGCTCGCCGCGCGCCACGTCGGTGCTCAGGTGGATCAGCACGCGCACGCACCGGGGTGTCCCACCCTCGATCTCGAGCTCGCGGGCGCACAGGAGGGGCACGTCGCCGAGCCCGAACTTGCGGGCCGCCTCGGCAGGGAACGCCGCGTGGATGTCGCCGGTGGCCGTCAGGATCACGCTGATGAGATCGTCGTTGTCGAGGGCGTTCCGCTCGAACAGCTCCCCGAACAGGGCGATCACCCGCTCGAAAAGGTGATCCTTCTCGTCGACGTCGAGGGTGGTGGCACCGCGCAGAGCGCGGACGGCAGGCGACATGGCCCGTAGAGGTTACCGGCGGGCGGGCCGGCGGGTGCCAGCCGGGGCCGGGCGGCGGGGCCTGGGCGCTGGTCGCGGCACCGCAGCGCGCTCGAGCGCCCGCACCTCGTCCTGGGTCAGCGGCCGCCACTCACCGGGCGGGAGGCGGTGGTCGGTGACCGGCCCGATCCGCACCCGCACCAGCCGGCGGACGGGATGGCCGACGGCGGCGCACATGCGCCGGACCTGCCGGTTGCGGCCCTCGTGGATCGTGATCCGCAGCAGGTGCGGCCCCGCCGTCGACACGGTGGCGGGGACGGTCGGGCCGTCCTCCAGCTCGACGCCCTCGCGCAGGCGGCGCAGGGCGCCGCGCGATGGGGTGCCCTCGACCTCGGCCAGGTACTCCTTGTCGATGCCGAAGCTCGGGTGGGTCAGCCGGTGGGCCAGCTCGCCGTCGTTCGTGAGCACCAGCAGGCCCTCGGTGTCGGCGTCGAGCCGCCCGACCGGGAACACCCGGGGCTCGTCCGGGACCAGCCCCACGACGGTCGGTCGCCCCTGCGGGTCGGACGCCGTCGTGACCACGCCGGCGGGCTTGTTGAGCAGGTAGTGGACCAGACCCTCTCGCACGCCGACGGCGGCCCCGTCGACCTCGACCAGGTCGGTCTCGGGGTCGACCTTGCCGCCGAGGATGGCACGCTCGCCGTTGACCCGGACCCGGCCGGCAGCGATCAGCTCCTCGCACGCCCGCCGGCTGCCGATCCCGGCCTGGGCCAGCACCTTCTGCAGCCGCTGCTCTGTCACAGGTCGTCGTCGAGGTCGTCGAGGTCGTCGAGGGGGTCGCGCCCGTCGTCCAGCCCGTCCGGCGTGGCCAGGAAGCGGTCGACGCTGGCGGCGTTCGCCATCTCGTAGCGCTCGGCAGCGGACGGCCCGTCCGGCCGGAGGCCCTGCTCCAGCTGCTCCACCACCTGCGCGTCCGGCACGAACTGCCCCAGCGGCGGCAGCTCGGACAGGTCGTTGACGCCGATGTGCTCGAGGAACAGCCGGGTCGTGCCGTACAGGACCGCCTGGCCCGGGCCCGGGTCGCGGGCCACCTCGGCCACGTAGCCCCGCTGCTGGAGCGTCCGCATGACGCCGTCGACGCTCACGCCCCGGATGGCAGCCACCTGCGCCCGGGACAGCGGCTGCTTGTAGGCCACGATCGCCAGCGTCTCGAGGGCGGCGGCCGAGAGCCGGGTCGCCTGGCCCTCGAGGACGAAGCGCTGGACGTAGGGGGCCTGGTCGGGGTGCGTCTGGTAGCGCCACCCGCCGGCCACGCGCACGAGCTGGAACCCGCGCCCCTGCTCCTCGTACTCGGACGCCAGCTCGCGGCACAGCTCCTCGACAACGACCGGCGACACCTCGAGCAATTGGCCGATGAGGTTGGCGTCGAGCGGGTCCTCGGCCACGAGGACGAGCGCCTCGATGGCCCGCCGGGCCTCGTGCCGCAACCTCGCCGTCGCCGGGAGTTCCGGGTCGCTCACCGGGTCACCCGTCGTAGACGTCGATCTTGCCGAGCGCCGGCGCCTCGACGCCGTCGCCGCCCACCCACGTGATCACGAGGTCACCGAACGCCCGGGGCTGGTCGAGGTCGACCAGGTCCTGCTTGTACAGCTCGAGCAGCGCCAGGAACCGGACCACGACCTCGATCCGCTCGACCAGGTCGCCGGTCAGCGCCCGGAACGTGATGCGCCCGACGCGAGGCAGCTCGTCGATCAGCTCGGCCATGGCCTCGGTGACCGACGCCCGGGCGTGGTGGATGTGGCCGACGTCGACCACCGGCACCGGCTTGGGGGCGGTCGCCCGCAGGTAGGCCAGGCGCACGTGCTCGGGCGTGACGCCCTCGAGCAGGGCGGGTACCAGCCCGAGGAAGCGCTCGTCGAGCCCAGCCGAGCGCGGGTACGACCGGCCCGCCTCCCCCGCCATCGTCTGGAGGGTCAGCGCCGCGTCCTTGAAGGTCTTGCACTCGACCAGCCGGTGGAGCAGGAGGTCACGTTCCTCCCACAGGGCCAGCTCCTCGTCGAGGTCCAGGTCGCTGCCGGACGGCAGGAGACGCCGGCTCTTCAGCTCGACGAGCGTGGCCGCGATCAGCAGGAACTCGGTCGTCGTCTCGAGGTCGAGCCGGACCTCCATCCGCGCCATGCGGTCGAGCTCGGCGATGTACGCGTCGACGATCGACGAGAGGTCGACCTCGTACAGGTCGACCTGCTCGCGCAGGATCAGGTGGAGGAGGAGGTCGAACGGGCCCTCGAACACCGGCGTCTGGACCGCGTACGGCATCGGGACGAGCCTACCGGCCACCGCGAACCCGTTTCGGGACCTGGGACGGGGCGCCCTACCATCGTGCGCCTATGGCTCGCGTGTTCTCCGGCATCCAGCCGACCGGCGACATCCACCTCGGCAACTACCTGGGTGCGATCCGCCGATGGGCCCGCGACCAGCACGACGAGGCGATCCACTGCATCGTCGACCTGCACGCCCTGACCATCCCGCGCGACCCGGCCGAGCTGCGGGCCAAGATCACCGAGGTCACCCGCCTGCTGGTGGCCTCCGGGCTCGACCCCGACGTCATCATCCTGTTCGCCCAGTCGATGGTGCACGAGCACGCCGAGCTCACCTGGGTGATGGAGTGCACGTCGGCGTTCGGCGAGCTGCGGCGCATGGTCCAATTCAAGGACAAGAGCGACCGGGCCGACTTCGTGTCCGCCGGCCTGTTCACCTACCCGGCGCTGCAGGCCGCCGACATCCTGCTGTACGAAACCGACGAGGTCCCGGTCGGCGACGACCAGCGCCAGCACATCGAGCTGGCCCGCGACCTCGCCATCCGGTTCAACGGCCGCTTCGGCGACACGTTCGTGGTGCCGCGCCACGTCATCCCGCCCGTCGGCGCCCGGGTGATGGACCTCCAGCGGCCCGACAGCAAGATGTCCAAGTCGCTCGACTCGCCGCAGGGCACGGTCGGCCTCCTCGACGACCCGAAGGACATCGTCCGCAAGTTCAAGCGGGCGGTGACCGACAGCGACAACGAGGTGCGCTACGACCCCGACGCCAAGCCGGGCGTGGCCAATCTGCTGTCGATCCTGGCGGCCGTGACCGACGGCGACCCCGAGGAGCTGGCGGGGAAGTACCAGCAGTACGGGCCGCTCAAGGCCGACACGGCCGAGGCCGTGGTCGAGGCGCTGCGCCCGGTCCGCGAGCGCAACGAGGAGCTGGCGAAGGACCCGGGCGTCATCGACGAGGTCCTGGCCACCGGCGCCGCCAAGGCGAGCGCCATCGCCTCGGCCACGATGACCCGGGTGCGCGAGCGCCTGGGCCTCCCGCCGCTGAACTGACGGAGCCGCCGGAGGGGGGCCGCTCAGAGCTCGCCCCGGCGCTCCATCCAGTGGAACGAGACCCAACCGGGGAACGTGGGCAGCCAGTAGGTGGCCAGGCGGAAGGCGAGGACCGACGACACCGCGGTGCCGTCGTCGAGGCCGAAGCCGGAGAGGCCGGCGATGAGGGCGGCCTCGAGGGCGCCCAGGCCACCCGGCGTCGGCGACGCCGAGGCCAGGGCGGCGGCGCCCAGGTAGGCGGCCCCGATCTGGGGGAACGACACCCCGCCGCCGAAGCCCTGGATCGACGCCGTCAGCGCAACGATGTACGCCAGCGTGACCAGCGACGAGCCGGCCACCAGCTGGGTGACCCGGAGCGGGCTGGTCGCCACCTGCTGGACGGCGGTGAGCGCCTGGCCGATCGAGCGCACCGCCGGGCGCAGCAGCCGGTCGCGCAGCGGCCGGGCCACCAGGATCGCCCCGCCCAGCGACAGCACGAGCGCCACCACGCCGAGGATGAGGTTCACTTCGGGCAGCGAGAAGCCACCGATGCCGCTGGTGCCGGTCCAGGCGAAGAACCCGACCATGAGGAACAGGTGGATGATGAATCCGGCGACGGCGTTCAGGCCCACCGACGCGGTCGCGGCGGCCGGGTCGTGGCCGGAGCGCTGCAGGTAGCGAATGCCGACGGCGATGCCGCCCGTGCTGCCCGGCGTGATGCGACCGACGAACGCCGAGGCCACCTGGGCCCGCAGGGTGGGCCAGAAGCGGATCGGGTTGGGCACCGACCCCATGAACGACACGGCGGCACCCACGAACGTGGCCAGCGTCGCCGCCACGACCAGCGGCAGCCAGCCCCAGTGGGCGCTGCGGAAGGCGTCGGCGGTCCGCTCGAGGTCGGCGAGCTGCGGGAGCAGGACGTAGAACGCCAGCACCACCACGCCGAGCATCACGATCGTGCGCGTGCGGACGCGGTCGAGGCGGGCCAGCTCGATGTCCGGTTCGCCCGTGACCTCGCCGGCCCGGACCCGGGTCTGGGCCAGCACCTCGCGGTTGCGCCGGGCGTCGCTGCGCGTACCGGAGGGCAGGGCCAGGGGCTGCAGGTAGGGCAGGGCGGAGCGGATGGCGTCGCCGCCGATCGACCGCTCGGCGCTGCAGACGGCCCGGTCGGCCCCAATGGCCAACGCCGAGTCGACGAGCAGCTGGGCGGTGTCGAGCGCAAGTTCGCGGTCGCTGGCGGCGACGGCGGCCCGGTCGAGGCCCATCAGCCATACGCGGCCGGCGCGGTCCAGCTCGACGTGGTCGAGGTCGAGGTCGCGGTGGGCGATGCGGCGCCAGTGCAGCAGGGCGAGCTGCTTCCAGGCGGCGTCGAGGATGTCGTCGGTCAGCTCCTCCCCCAGCTCGCTCAGCGGGCGGGCGGCCGTGTCCTCGACCGCCAGGCCGACCGAGCCGTTGGCGTCGGCCACCACCCCCTCGAGCGCCGGCACCCGCACGCCGCCGGCCCGCGCCACGGTGGCCGCGAGGGCCTCGCGCTCGATCCGGCGCTTCATCGAGCCGAGCGGCCCGTCGCCGGTGGGCCGCCTGTAGCGGACGCGGCGCAGCAGGCGTTCCAGCAGGTCGGCGGAGCGGTCATGGGGCGTGCGGAGGCGGAGGACCAGCGTGGGCAGGTCGCGCCGCCACACCCGGTAAGCCAGCAGCCCGCCCATGGAGCGGATCTGCTCGATGCGGACCGGCTCGATCCCCCCACCCCGCAACATGCGGACGAGGGCCGGCCCGTCGGGGTCGAAGCTCGGCACCCCCACCGCCACCGGCGCCACCGAGCCCACCGCCAGGCCCACGCCGAGGGCGATGAGCACGTCGAGCGGCGGGGCGCTGGCCCCGACGATGCGCACGACGACGAGCAGGCCGACCGCGCTCCAGGACGCCCGCCGCCAGCGCTGGGGCAGGCGGGGCGCCACGATCGTTACGATCGCCACCGTCGAGGCGATGAGCGGCGCGGTGGCGAAGCCGGGGTCACCCAGGTCGACCTCGCGGGCGGTCGCCGCCGTGTCGGCGGTGGTCTCGGCGTTGATCAGGACGCCGGTGTCCTCGAGGACGCGACTCATCTGGTCCATCGCCAGGGCCGCCACCACCGCGGCCGCGGCCAGCGAGGCCGTGAGCAGGAACCGGCGCCGGGCCAGCAACACGATCGACGCCAGGATCGGCAGCGCCGCCGAGATGACCAGCGCCAGGCCGACCAGCGCCTCCTCGATGCGGTCGGGCAGCCGGGCGAAGCCGCCGGTCAGGTCGCGCTCGATGCCGCCGACCGTGTTGCGGGCGTAGACGGCCACCGACACGCCCACGCCCACCAGCGCGAGGCCCACGAGCAGGCGGAGCACGTCACCCGCCGCCCGGACCCGGCGCCGCGGCGTGACCACCGCCGGCACGTCCTGGGGCCGGAGGTGGAGCCGGGCGAGCGTCACCTCGTCGGCGTCGTCGGAGTCGTCGGCCTCGTCGTCGGGCTCCCCGGCGACGTCGATGGCGCCCGAGGTGCGGTCGTGGGGATCGCCGGCGGCGCTCCCGGCCCGCGGGTCGGGCGGGTCGTCCGGCGGGCGGGCGCCGCGGCCCCGACCGGCCCCGTTGCCCCCGCCCGGCGGCCGGCCGCCACGGTCGTCGGCCACGACCGTCGGGCCCCCGCCACCGCGATCGGGGCGCGCCGCGTCGGGCTCCGCCGCGCCCTCGGGGGCACTCGTCGGGGCGCGCGGGGCCTCGTCCACACCCTCATGGATACCCGTGGCCTGGGGATCCGAGGCATGCGCGCCCGCGCGGGGGCCGCCTGGCTCGGGCGGGAGCGCGCCGTCGGCGGGATCGGGGGCGTCGGTCAGCACGGGTCGGGGTGACGACGGAGGCTCAGTCGTCGTCGGCCGCCTTGAGGGCGGCCCCGATCGCTGGTGGAACGGACCAGCGATCGCGAGGCAGGTGGTGCTCACGCGCCCACGCCACCGTCAGCGGGTCGCTGGACGCCTCCGTGAGGAGCTGAGCGCCGATCTCATCGTGGCACAGATACCGGCCGGCGCGGCCGACCACCCCACCCCGGGTGCGCCAGCGGCGGGCGCGCCCGTGGCCGGCGGCGATCCCGGCCACGGTGACGAGCGAGCGGCGGACCGGCCCCAGCGCCGAGTCGACCTTGCCCACGTCGTGGAGCAGGGCCGCGGCCAGCACGGGTGGCGTGGCCCCCTCCCCGAGGCGTTCGGCCACGTCGCGGGCGACGCCGTGGGCGTGGCGGCGGTCCGGCCCGGACATGCGGCGCCACAGCGCCGTCTCGCCGGGCGTGAGGGCGCCGGTCGCCCAGGCCTCGTCGGCCGGGGACGGCCCGCCGGGCCACAGCATGCCGGCGAAGCGCCGGACGAGGTGCGTGGCGTGCCCCCAGCGCGCCACGTCAGCCCCCCGGACGGGAAGCCGGCGACGGTGGCGGCGGAGCAGGCCTCGACCCCAAGGCGGCGCAGGTTACGTGAACGGGCCCTTGCGGACCACCTGACCCGGCGGTCGCCGACTCGGGCGCAGCGGCCGGCCCGCTAGGGCGTGACCTGCAGGTCCGGTGTGCGCGTCGCCGAGTCAGGGGCGTCGCTGGCAAGGGCGCAGGAGGAAGGCGCAGCCGGCGGCTGCGTCGACGACGAGGACGCCCCCAGCGGCGTTCCTGGCCGGAGAGGCGTGCACCATGATCTGCCGGACACGCCTAAGCGTGGTCGATGCAGTAGCGGGTGGCGGGCATGGCCTCGAGACGAGCCTCGGCGATCGGCATGCCGCATGCCTCACAGCGGCCGTAGGCATCCGTGCCCAGCTTGACCAGGGTCCGGTCCACCTCGGCCAGCTGCTCGCCCAGTTTGCCCAGCAACGCCAGGTTCTCGCTGTTCACCGCGGCGACCTGGCCGGAGTCGGCGAAGTTCTCGTCGAGCGGTGGGCGGTCGGCCCCCGTCAGTTGCGAGATGTGGGCGCGCAACCGGGCCTGCTCGCCTTCGAGCTCTTCGCGGATGGTCGTGAGCAGCAGCTGGTCCGGCACTTCACCGAGGGTAGCCATTGACGGAAGCTGACGCTTCGCGAATCCGCCGCCTCATTGCGTCCGGGCGTTCCACCAGGTGAACGGGTGTAGCGGCCGGCCGGATCAGCGGACGGCCCGCGGATGGGCGGCCCGGTAGGCCTCCCACAGCCGCTCGGCCGACACCCGCGTGTACACCTGCGTCGTACTGATCGAGGCGTGGCCCAGCAGCTCCTGGACGGCCCGGATGTCGGCCCCGTGGTCGAGCATGTGGGTGGCGCAGGAGTGGCGCAGGGCGTGGGGGGTCAGCTTGCCCGCCAGGCCGGCGGCCTCGCCGTGCCGGGTCACGACCAACCAGGCCCCCTGCCGGGTGAGCCGCCCGCCCCGCCGGTTGAGGAACACCGCCTCGGCGTCACCCCGGCGGGCCCAGCGATCCGGCTCGAGCGCGGGGCGGCCGCCCGGGCGCAGCCACTCGTACAGGGCGGCGACGGCGTGGCGGCCGAGTGGCACGACTCGTTCCTTGGACCCCTTGCCGAACGCCCGCAGGAGCGCCGATTCGAGGTCGACGTCGGCGAGGCGCAGGCCGACCAGCTCGGAGATGCGCAGCCCGGTCCCGTACAGGACCTCGAGCATGGCCCGGTCCCGCCGGGCGATCGGGTCGTCGCCCACGACGGCCGCCAGCAACGCCTCGACTTCGGCCTCCGTCAGCGCCTTGGGCAGCCCGGCGGGGACCCGGGGCGCCTCGAGCCCGGCCCCGGCGTCGACCGGCACGCGTCCCTCCTCGGCGAGGAAGCGGTGCAGCGAGCGGACGGCGACGACCGCGCGCGCCACCGTGGCCGGCGCCCGCCCCCGCTCGCGCAGGACACCCACCCAGGCGGCGATGTCGTCCTCGGTGACGCCGGCCAGGTCGTCGTGGCCCCGCGACCGCAGCCACGCCCACCAGGCCCGCACGTCCCGCCGATAGGCGGCCAGCGTCGACGGCGCCCGCCCCCGCTCGGTGACGAGCCAACTCAGCCACTCCTCGACGTCGAGCGGCAGGACGAGGTCGGCGTCGCCGTCGGCCACCCCGTCATGCTCGTCGCCCTCGGCCCGGGCGGGCGCGTCGTCCACGCCCCGCACGGTAGGACCGGGCGCCGCCGTGCCGGCGGACCACCGGCGCCGGCCGGTACCCTGCGGCTCGTGCCGCTGTACGACTTCCGCTGCCGGACCTGCGACGAGACGTTCGAGGTCCGCCGCCCGATGGCCGAGGCCGACGCACCGGTCATGTGCTCCTCCGGCCACGCCGAGACGGTCAAGCTGCTGGCCTTCGCCGCCGTGGGAGGGCGAGCCACCGACACGGGGGCCGGCGCCGGCCCGGCCCCGATGAGGGGCGGCGGCGGGTGCTGCGGGGGCGCCTGCGGCTGCTGAGGGAGCCCGGCCGACTGGCCTGGCGGCTGCCGATTCGGCCCAGCGGGCGGGGCGTCAGGCGCGGCGCAGGTGGCGGTCGGTGGCCAGGAGGGCGATGACCGTCTTCGCGTCCGTGATGCGGCCGTCGTCGACCATGGCCAACGCGTCGGCGAGTGGGAAGCGCTCGACGACCATGTGTTGCTCCTCGACGCCCTGACGGTCGTCGGGCACGGCGGACAGGCCCCGGGCCAGGAACACCTCGACCACCTCGTCGGCGAAGCCCGGCGAGTTGTGGAAGCGCACGATGCGGTCGAGCTGCGCCGCCCGCAGTCCGGCCTCCTCGACCAGCTCGCGCTGGGCGGTCTCGACCGTGGGCTCGCCCGCCACGTCGCGCAGGCCGGCCGGGACCTCCCACATCTCGAGGTCGACCACCACCCGGTACTGGCGGACCAGCGTGACGCTGAGGTCGTCGTGTAGCGGCACCACGCCGACCGCGCCGGGGTGGCGGATCGCCTCGCGCTCGATGATCGACCCGTCGGGCGCCTCGGCCTTGAGCACCTCGGCGTGGATCCGCTGGCCGGTCCACACCGTCTCCCTTTCGACGACCCGGAAGCCGTTGGCCCCGCTCACGGGGCGGGGGCCGGCGCGACCGGGGCGGACACGCCGGGAATGGCCGCGGCGGGCGCCGGGCGGGCGCCGTCGTCGTCGACCGGGAACAGGTGGGGGTGGCGGCCCTCGACCCGGTCGAGGGCGGCGCCGACGAACTCGCGGAACAGCGGCCCGGGCCGGTTGGGCCGGCTGGTGAACTCGGGGTGGGCCTGTGTGCCGACCCAGAACGGGTGCCCCTCGAGCTCGATGAACTCGACTAGGCGCCCGTCGGGCGACTCGCCGGAGCACACGAACCCGGTTCCCTCGAACTTGCCCCGGTAGCGCGGGTTGAACTCGTAGCGGTGCCGGTGGCGCTCGGACACGACCGTCTTGCCGTACGCCTTCGCCACCACCGAGTCGGGCACCAACTCGGCCACGTAGGCGCCGAGCCGCATGGTGCCGCCCTTGTCGGTGACGTCGCGCTGGGTCTCCATCAGGTCGATGACCGGGTGGGGCGTCGACGGGTCGAACTCGGTCGAGTTGGCGCCGGTCAGCCCGAGGACGTTGCGGCCGTACTCGATGGTCATCATCTGCAGGCCCAGGCACAGGCCGAGGCACGGGATCAGGTGTTCGCGGGCGTAGGTGGCGGCCGCCATCTTGCCCTCGGTGCCCCGCTCGCCGAACCCGCCCGGGATGACGATGCCGTCGAGGTCGCGCAGGCGCCCGTCGCCGAGGAGGCCCTCGACCTCCTCGGCCTGGATCCACTCGACCTCGACGTCGGCACCATGGTGGTAGCCGCCGTGCTTGAGCGCCTCGACCACCGACAGGTAGGCGTCGGGCAGGCTCACGTACTTACCGATGATGCCGATGCGGGTCGTGCGGGTCGCCGAGGTGATGCGCTCGACCAGGTTGCGCCACTCGGTCAGGTCGGGCGGGGCGCCTGTGATGCCCATGAGGTCGCACACGTAGTCGTCGAAGCCCTCGTCGTGCAGCGTGAGCGGCACCTCGTAGAGGTTCGAGGCGTCGGCCGCGTTCACGACGCCGGGCACCGGCACGTCGCAGAGCCGGGAGATCTTCTGCTTGAGGGCGTCGCCGAGCGGCTGCTCGCTGCGGCAGACGATCACGTCGGGCTGGATGCCCCGGGCCCGCAGCTCGGTCACCGAGTGCTGCGTGGGCTTGGTCTTCTGCTCGCCGGACGGGCCGATGAACGGGACCAGCGCCACGTGCACGTAGGCCACGTTGTGGCGCCCGGCGTCCAGGCGGAACTGCCGGATGGCCTCGAGGAACGGCAGGATCTCGATGTCGCCGACCGTGCCGCCGATCTCGGTGATGACCACGTCGACGTCGTCGCCGGCGAGCCGGCTGATGCGCCGTTTGATCTCGTCGGTGATGTGCGGGATGACCTGGACGGTCTTGCCCAGGTAGTCGCCGCGGCGCTCGGCGGCGAGCACCGAGCTGTAGATCGAGCCCGTCGTGGCATTGCTGGACCGCGACAGCGGCTCGTCGATGAAGCGCTCGTAATGACCGAGGTCGAGGTCGGTCTCGCCCCCGTCGTCGGTCACGAACACCTCGCCGTGCTCGAACGGGTTCATCGTGCCGGGGTCGACGTTGATGTAGGGGTCGAGCTTCTGCATCGTCACGCGAAGGCCCCGCGCTTTGAGCAGACGACCCAGGGACGATGCGGTGATGCCCTTGCCGAGGGAGCTGGCAACACCGCCCGTGACGAATATGTGCCTGGTCACGGGCTCTCAGCGTACCGCGCCCACCCCGCGTCACCGCGGATCCGTCGGACATCGCCCGCGATTGTCAATTGGGAGTTGACGCGGCCAGCCTGTCAATGCCATGTTGACACCATGGACCTGGACGACCTGAAGCGGGAGGCCGACCGCCACGCCTCCTCCGACGCGCCACTCGACCGCCTCGCCGCCGCCGTCGCCGTGGCGCAGCGGGTGTCCGAGCTCGGCGACGAGCTCATCGACGACTACGTGGAGGCGGCCCGCGCGGCGAACTGCTCGTGGGCGCAGGTCGGCGAGGTGCTCGGCGTGACCCGCCAGGCCGCCCAGCAGCGCCAGAAGAGCCTGATGGCCCGCATGGGCCGGCGCATCGGCAGCACGGGCCTGTTCAAGCGCTTCACCGTCACGGCCCGGACGACGGTCGTCGGCGCCCAGGAGTCGGCCCGGATGCTCGGCCATCAGCAGATCGGCACCGAGCACGTGCTGATGAGCCTCGCTCGCCGGGAGGACGGGGTGGCGGCCGAGGTCTTCCGCCGGGCCGGGGTGACGCCGGACGACGTGGAGGCCGCCGTGATGTCCCGCTCGGAGCCCGGGGGCACGCCATCGAAGGGTCACATCCGCTTCACGGGCGAGGCCAAGGAGGCCCTCACGCTCGCCCTGCGCGAGTCGCTCGGGCTCCGCCACACCTACATCGGCACCGAGCACATCCTGCTGGCACTGACCGCCACGCCGCCCGCCAGCGAGACCCTCGCCGAACTCGGCCTCGACCACGAACGGGTCAAGGCCGAGGTGACCGCGATCCTGGCCGAGTCCGGCCCGGAGCGCGGGGGCTGACGCTCAGGCCGGTGGGGCCGGCGGCTCCTCCGGGGGCTTCGGCGGCTCCTCGCGCAGGACCGGCGCCGGCGGGGGCTCCTCCGAGGACTCCGGCGGCTCCTCCCGCAGGACCGGCGCCGGCGGCGGGACGGGGGCCGGCGGGGCGTCGACCGGGTCGCGGCCCAGCATGTCGAAGGCCCGCAGCGGGGCGGTCTCCCGGATGACCTTGCTGAAGGAGACCCTCTCGCTGATCAGGTTCAGGGCGGCCACGACGACGAGGACGCCGATGCGCACGCCGTCGCTGTCGTCCCCGGCCAGCACGACGCCGAGGCCGATGGCGGCACCGAGGACGTTGGCGCCGGCGTCGCCCAGCATGAGGCGCTCTCGCAGGTCGGGGGCGATGAGGCCGGCGCCCGCCCCGACGATGGCCGCCACGCCGGCCAGTTCGGCGTCGGCCCCGGCGACGATCACCAGCACGGCGAACGCCACGAGCGTGACCTTGGTGGTGCGCGCCGGCGCCCGGTCGAACAGGTTGCCGAGGTTGGCACACAAGGCGACGAGGGCGGCGTCGGCCAGCAGCCAGCCGAGCCCGTGGTCCGGCCGCCAGGAGGCGACGAGCACCACGGCCAGCGCCCCGCCCCCGAACAGCTTGATGGCGCCCGTCGTGAGCCGGCCGGCCGCCAGAGCCTTCAGGTGGCCCGTGAAGCCGCCGCTCTGGCCCTCGCCGCCGAGGTCGTCGAACAGGCCGAGGAGGCCGAAGCCGAGGGCCGCCATCGTGGCCAGGCGGAGGCCGGGGACGGCGGCGAGCGGAGGGTCCCACCCGAGCGTGACCAGCACGGCCACGGCCGCGTCCAGCAGGACGACGACGAGCACGACCACCACGCCGGCCGCGGTGGGCAGGCTGCGGCCACGGAAGTTGGTCCGCTCGAACACCGGAGCGGCGAACGCCGGGGCGGCCAGGACCCAGAGCCCGGCGCCGAGCAGGATGCCGAGCACGAACATGACCAGGGTCATCGGCGGGCTCCCGCGTCCACGGCCGGGGCCGGTTCGTCCGGCGGGACGGCCTGCGCCACGTGCGGCGAGGCCGGGACGGTGGCGGGCCGGTCGTCGTCGGCGGCCGGTCCGTCGGTGGGGACATCCGTGCGGCCGGCCCGCCCGGCGGCGGCGCCGGCCAGGGCGGGTGTCGTCCGCAGCACCAGGTAGGCGAGGTAGGGCAAGGCGACTCCGAACATCATGGCGGGGATCGCGACCCCCGAGTCGTTCACGGCCAGGCCGAGGGTGGCGACCACCAGGCCGCCGACGAGGAAGGCCCGCAGGCCGGGCACCCGGTCCTGCAGCCGCTGCAGCAGGCCCCGGCTGCGCCAGGTCAGGAAGGCGAGGAAGGCCAGGCCGACGGGCACGAGCCAGGTCCACACCGAGGACGTGAGGATCGACACGTTCGACTGCAGTTTCCGCCCCAGGATCGTGCCGGCGCCGCCGCCGGTGATCGACTCGACGAAGCGGCCCAGGTGGGTCCGCTCCTCGGCCGGGCGGGCGAGGTCGAGGCCGGCGAAGAGGGCGAGCCCCGCCAGCGTGGCGACGCCGATGACGACGAGCCGGCGGACGTCGACCCGGGCGCCGGCCAGCAGCAGCAGGACGACCGCGAACGCCGGCCCGGAGGCGAGCACGCCGCCCACGTCCGACCCGATCGACGGCAGCCCGTCGAACACGATCGTCACGGCCAGGACCACGGCGGCGAGGGCGAGGGGCCATCCCCGCCGCGGGACGCCCTCGACGGGCGTGCCGTCGCGTCCCCGCAGCCGGGGCAGCGCCCAGACGCCGGTGGCGACGGCGATGGCGGCGATGGCGGTGAGCGAGAACGACAGGTTGCCGAAGCCGGCGAAGCGCCCCGCCACGATCGGCGAGTAGCCGAACACCGTGTTGATCTGGAGCCGGCCACCCGTGGCCACGTCGACCAGCATGACCGCCAGGCTGAGCCCGATGAGCGCCAGCGGCGGGCCGAGCAGGTGCCGCTTGGTCAGCACCCACGTGACGCCGGCCAGGACCGCGGCCGCCGCCACGACGGCGACGGCGTAGGCGCCCACGGACAGGTCCTCGTAGGGCAGCAGGCCGGACAGGAACACGACCGGCGGGATGGCGAGCACCACGAGGCTGCCGGCGAGGGCGACGACGCCCAGCCTGGGCCGCGGGCGCCAGAGGGCCAGCACCGCGATGCCGTACACGACGACCTGCAGGACGATGTAGACGACGCTGACCGGCCCGACCGCCCGATCGCGGAACGTGGCGAGGTCGTTGAGGTCGGCCAGCCCGGCCACGTCATCGGCGTCCGGGGCTCCGCCGCCCGCCGAGGTGATCGCCGTGCCGTTCATCGAGTCGGGTTCGCCGATGTCGAGACGGTCCAGGATCGTCGGGGCGATGTCGGTCAGCGTCACGTAGCCGGCCCGGCGCGTCGTGCCGCTGCGGGCCAGCCCGGGCTCGACGTCGGGGCCGGACAGGGCGAACACGGTCAGGTTCTCGATCGAGCCGTCGCCCAGGTGCGCCGGCCCGTAGGGGCCGACCAGCATCAGCGTGTCCCGGGACGGGTCCAGCTGGTCGACGACCCGCCCGACCAGCTCGTCGGTGGCGGCCAGCGTCCGCTCCAGCGCCTGGGACCGGGCCCGGCTGGACATCCAGGGACGGTAGGCGTCGAGGCGGGCCAGGTCGCTGGCCTCCACCAGCACGACGTCGCTGTCGGCCACCGCCCGGGTCACCGCCTGGCCGGTCGTCTCGGGGTCGAGGCGGATGCCGTAGGGGCTGGCGGCGTCGAACGACAGCAGGTCGAGGCTCACCGACCCGCCGTCGACCCGGCCGTCGCGGTCGACGAGGGCCAGGGCGGCCTCGCGCCCGTCCACGTCCGGCAGGTCGGCGTTGGCGACGACGGCCGTGCGCAGGCCGGCGTCGCGCACGGCCTCGCCCAGCGCCCCGGGCTCGGCGCCGTACAGCATGGCGTCGGCCCGGCTGGTGATCTGAGCCATGCCGAGGTGGACGACCGAGGCGCCCTGGAGGTCGTCACCCGACCGGCGCTCGAACACCTCGCCGGCGGTCCCCCACTCCATCGAGAAGGAGGGCTCGTAGGCCATGCCCGCCACTTCGACCTGGGCGGCGGCCCGGTTGCCGGCGCCGATCGTGGCGTAGGCCTCGCCGGCCTCGGTGGTCGGGCCGATCGAGCGGACGCTCATCGACGCCACCGCCGAGCGGCCGAGCACCTCGTCGATGCGGGGCGTGTCGGCGTCCTCGAGGTCGGCCCACCGCAGTGTCGGGAGGGAGACGACGACGACCCGGCCCGCCGCCCCGTCCTCGGGTGCGTCCTGGGCGGGCGCCGCCCCGGCCGCGGACGGGAGCGCCACGCCGGCCAGCGTGGCCACGAGGGCGGCGGCGAGCGCCCACGCCGACCGCCGGCCGGCCCGGCGCGTGCGGCCGCTGCGGGGGTGCCCGCCGGGGGCTGTGGGCCAACCGGTCATCTGCTCGCCACCTCGTCGTAGGTCCGTTCCACGTCGCCGACCAGCCTGTCGGGCCCCAGGACCTCGTCGACCGCCCGGGCGCCGGCGGCGGCGAGGCGGGCGGCTCCCGACGGGTCGGCGAGGACGTCGCCGAGTGCTGCGGCCAGCGCCGCGGCGTCGCCGACGGGCACGATACGCCCGGACACGCCGTCCTCGATGAGGTCGGGGACGAAACCCACCGGCGTCGCCACCACCGGGCGGCCCAGCTGGAGGGCCTCGGCCACCACCAGCGGCCCCGACTCCCACAGCGAGCACATCGCCACCACGTCGGCGGCGCCCATCTCGTCGGCGGCGTCGGGGCTCGGCCCGGCCAGGACGACCGTGTCGTCGACACCCAGTTCCTTGGCCAGGTCGGTGAGGGCCCCCTGGTCCGGCCCCTCCCCCACGACCACGACGTGCACGCCTGGCACGCGCACGCGCAGCGCCACGGCGGCCCGCACGAGCGTGGGCAGGTCCTTCTGCGGGTGGAGCCGGGCGACGGTGACGACCAGGGGGGCGTCGGGCGCGACGTTGAGGCCGGCGCGCACCTCGGCCGGCGTCCGGGTCGGCGTGGGGACCGGGCCGACCGGGCGGGCCACGCGCACCCTCTCGGCGCCCGGCAGGCCGGCGAAGCGCTCGGCGATGGCGGGCGACACGGCGATCACGCCGTCGGCCCGGCGGGGCAGGCGGGCCTCGAGCGCCCGTAGCAGCCCGGCCTGGCGCCCGGCGGCCTCGTCGAGGACGAGGTTGTGGACGGTCACGACGACCGGCCGGTCGAGGCCGGCGAGCGTGGCCAGCCAGCCGGCCTTCAGCCCGTGGGCGTGGACGACGTCGGCCCCGCTGGCGGCCACGGCGGCCCGCAGGGCGCGGCGGGCGGCCACCAGCGTCGGGGTGGGCGCGGCCGGCACGGGGACGACGTGGTCGAGGGTGCCCAGGTCGCCGAGGACGCCGGCGGGCCCTGCGATCGGCGACACCCAGCCGCGCTCGCCGAGGCGGCGGGCCAGCTCGACGACGTGGCGCCGGATACCCCCGGTCGACGGCCCCAGCAGCTGCAGCACGACGCCCCGGTCAGCCACGGTCGCCGTCCTCCCGGGTGACGCCCGTGCCCCGCGGTGGAGTCGGCGCCGGGCCGCCGTCCTCCCGGGTGGCGCCCGTGCCCCGCGGTCGAGTCGGCGCCGGGCCGCCGTCCGGCGAAGCGGCAGCAGCCGCGGCGGCCTCCGTGGCCACGGGACCGACGGCCCCCACGGCGGCGCTCGGGCCGGCGGTGGCACCGGCACCGGGCCCGGTATCGGCCGGGTCGGGCGCCCGCACGGACGGGCGCAGCAGGCGGCGGGGATCGCCGATGCCGGTGAGGCGCAGCCCGGCGAGGTACACGGCCAGGCCGAGCCCGCCGCCGACGACGAGCTGGACGACGGCGCCGGCGCGGCTGCCGGCGTCCGGCCCGACGAGGCGGGCGGCCACCATCACGGCCCCCGACGCCGCGGCCGCCAGGACCGCTCCGGCCACGACCCGCCCGCCGGCCAGGCGGCCGACCGCCCGGCCGCCGACGTCGCGCGCCAGCGCCCGGCCGAGCACGACGGCGGCTACGAGGTAGGCGGCCGAGTGGGCGGCGGCGAGGCCGGTGATGCGGTCGTCGCCGTCGAGCAGCCCTGCGGCGAGCGCCATGCCGGCGATGCCCACGCCGGCGGCCAGCAGGTGGACGATCGTGGGTCGGCGGGCGTCGCCCCGGGCGTAGGTGGCGCGGGTCAGCAGCAGGAACAGCCCGTACGGGGCGAGGCCGGGGGCGAAGGCGACGAGCGTCCCGGCGACGGCGTCGACCGCCGAGGCGCCCTCGCCGAACAGCGTGACGCGGGCGATCGGCTCGGCCAGCACGGCGAGCGCCACGACGGCGGGCAGCACGAGGACCCAGGTGGCCTCCACGCCGCTGCGCACGAGCGCCAGGTACCCGCCCCCGTCGCCGCCCTGGAAGGCGCGGCTCATCGACGGGTAGAGGGCGGTCAGCACGGGCACCGCCACCAAGGCGTGGGGCAGCAGGAAGTACGTGAAGCCGAGCTGGTAGACGGTGCCGCCGCCCTCCACCGAGTTGCCGAGCGCCAGGGCCACGATCAGCAGCACCTGGATCAGCCCGAGGAACGCGCCCGCCCAGGCCCCCTTGCCGGCGAGGCGGCGGACGTCGGGGTCGCGCAGGGTGACGGTCGGCCGGCCCAGCAGCCCGGCCCGCACCGCTGCGATCACGGGCGCGGAGGTGAACACGACGACGCCGAGCGTCGTGCCGCCGGCCAGCACGGCCACCTCGGCGGCCGACAGGTCCAGCGTGGGCTCCTCACCGCCGCGCAGCCACCAGAAACCCAGGTAGGCCCCCATCACCACGAGGTTGTTGAGGATCGGGGCCGCGGCCGGGACGGCGAAGCGGTCCTCGGAGTTGAGCACGGCCGTCGCCACGAGGCCTCCGGCGTAGAACAGCACCTGGGGCAGGAACACCCACAGGAACACGGTGCCGAGCCACGCCTGGTCGTCGGCCACCTCGCCGGACGCCCCGGCGAACAGCACCCGGGCGACCAGCGGGGCGAGGGCGGCGCCCGCCAGGACCACGACGCCGAACACGGCCAGCAGCCCGCCGAGCACCAACCCGGCCACACGGCGGCCGGCGGCGCGCCCGCGGCGGGCGGATACCTCGATCAGCTCGGGGACGAGTACCGCCTGGAGTGCCCCGGCCGCGAACAGCTCGAACACCAAGTTCGGCACGCTGTTGGCGGCCTGGTACGTGTTCCCCAGGTAGGTGGCGCCCACGACGGCGGCCAGGACGAACACGCGGCCGAAGCCGGTGACGCGCGACAGCAGCGTCATCGCCGAGATGACGGCGGTCGAGCGGGCCAGGCGGTCGGGGGAGGCGGGTGCCGGCGCCCCGGTCGACGGGGCGGTGGCCACGGCGCTCACGCCCGCGCCCCGGCGGCCGGGGCGGTCACTCGGGGGCCTCCGGTTCCGGGGGGAGGAGGGTGGCGCCCTCGCCGCTGCCGTAGTGGCCCACGGGGACGGGCGGAGCGGCGGGGTCGGCGTCCGACAGCGCCAGGACGGTCGCCACCAGCCCCGGCACCCGCTCGAGGTCGTCGACGGTGGAGACGCGGTCGACGAGGTCCTCGTCCTGGCGGATGTCGATGACGAGGCTCTCGGGCGGCTCGTCGTCGCCGTCCTCGGGCACGACGATCGTCGGCTCGACGGCGAGCGCCGGGACCGGACCGCCGAACGAGTACTCGATCAGCACCGGCACGAGCAGCGCGCTCGGCGGGATCGACGCCTCCGGCCCCGACACGATCACCAGGCGCAGTCCGGCGGCGGGCAGCCCGACGATGTCCTC
This sequence comes from Acidimicrobiales bacterium, assembly GCA_035265325.1. GTDB lineage: Bacteria > Actinomycetota > Acidimicrobiia > Acidimicrobiales > VFJN01 > DATCLS01. The sequence continues at coordinate 9,451 of DATFOS010000028.1, read as the reverse complement.
GTCGGAGCCCTCGGGCAGCTCGTACTCCACGAAGCCGCCCTCCCGCAGCCGGGCGACCACGGGCGGCTCGCCCCGCCCGCCGGCGGGGACGGCCGCCTCGGTTTCGGCCTCGCCCTCGAGCCCCTCGGCCGGGCCGGGGGCATCGCTGGCGGCGAACAGGACGTCGCCGAGCTGGCCTGCCAGCGTCGAGCGCAGGCGGTCGACATCGTCGGTGCTGAGCTGCAGGGTGTCGCCGAGGTCGGACACCTCGTTGTCGTCCTCCAGCCGCAGCCGGTCGGTGAGCCACCAGGTGCCGAGCAGGTCGGCGTCGGCAAGCGTGAGGGCGTTCGTGACCCGGTCGACGCTGCCCTCGTCGACGCCTCGGGTGGCCACGACGAGGACGGGCACGTCGGTCAGCCGGCCCGGGAACATGCGCGGGCCGAGCTGCTCGTCGAACGCCTCGGCCTCCTCCTCGTCGCCGTCGAGCTGGGCGGTCAGCTCACGGGACCGCTCCCGGGCGCCGGCGATGTCGCTCTCGAGGTCGTCCTGCCGGTCGCGCAGGGCGTCGACCGTGGCGGTGTCGAGGAACGTCGTGCCGAGCATGAGCCCGATACCGAGGGCGAGCAGGACGGCCGTCAGGGAGACGATGTGGAAGCGGAAGTTGATCATGGGATCGGCGGGGCGTCGTCCGGGCAGGGCCGGATACCCAGTCGGACAGCCTCGCAGATGCGAGCCGGCCAGCGAACCTCGGCCGGCCCGCGGGCATCAACCCGTGAGCGTCGACCAGAAGACGCGGACGAGCAGCCGCATCGGCTCGGACACGGCGAACGTGACCGCCAGCGTGAACACGGCCGCCACCACGAGCAGCAGCAGGTCGGGCGTGCGGACGGTCTGGCGGTAGAGCCGGCTCACGCCCTTGGCGTCCACGAGCGCCGAGCCGACCTTCATGCGGACCAGGAACGTCGACGCCATGCCGGCCCGCCCCTTGTCGAGGAACTCGACCATGCTCGAGTGCGTCCCCACCGCGACCAGCAGCTCGGCGCCGTGCTCGTAGGCGAGCAGCATGGCGATGTCCTCGCTGGTGCCAGGCGCGGAGAACACCGTGTACGGCAGGCCGAGGCGGTCGAGCCGCTCGGCCCCGGGCGCCCGGCCGTCGACGTAGCCGTGGACGATGAGCTGGGCCCCGCACCGCAGGGTCGACTCGTTCACCGAGTCGAAGTCGCCGATGATGACGTCGGGGGTGGCGCCGATTTCGAGCAGGGCGTCGGCGCCGCCGTCGACGCCGATCAGCACGGGCCGCAGGTCCTTCAGGTAGCCGGACCGGCGCAGGAGCTGCAGGTCGTCCTTGTAATCGATGCCCCGGACCACGATGAGCGCCTGGCGGCCCTCGATCGCCACGTCGACGTCGGGAATTGTGATGTCGCCGGTGAGCAGGGCGATCTCGTTGCGGACGTACTCGACCGTGTTCTCGGCGAACCGCTCGAGCTCAGGGCCCATGTTCTTCTTGGCGATCTCGATGGAATCGCCCAGCGACTCGACGCTCTGGCGCTGTCCCGAGGCCACCACGGCGCCGCCCACGATGACGTCGCCGCCCTCGATGGCGACCGGGTCGCCGTCGCGCACGGAGCTGAGGACGTCGCCGCCCACGTCGTCGACGAGCGGGATGCCGGCCTGGCAGATGAGGAGCGGCCCCAGGTTCGGGTAGCGGCCGGTGATCGACGGTGCCGCGTTCACGACCGCGGCGGGGGCGGCGTCGACCAGCGTCTCGGCGGCGACCCGGTCGAGGTCGGCGTGGTCGATGACCGCCACCTCGCCCGGCTCGAGGCGCTTGACCAGGCGCTTGGTCCGGTGGTCGACGCGCGCGACGCCCTGGACGTTGCTGCGGTCGCCGTCCCTGCGGGCCCGGCGCCGGCGCCACCAGCCCCCGCGGGGCCCGTCCTCGCCCGGCGTCTCGGTCGTGTCGGCCACCGCGAACCCGTGCACGAGGTCGACGTCGACGTCGACGTCGTCGGCGGCCGTGGTCGGGAGGGCGGACGCCCGCGCCTCGTCGTCCGGCCCGAGCGGGAACGCCGTCACCGGCCCTTCTCCCCCGCCGCCGTGGTGAGCATCTCGATGGCGTGCTCGCGGGCGGCCGCGCTCGGCTGGCCCGACAGCATGCGGGACAGCTCGATGACCCGCTCGCCGTCGTCGAGCACGGTGGCCGACGACACGGTGGAGGCCTCGTCGGACCGCTTGGCCACCCGGACCTGCGCATCCGCGTAGGCGGCCACCTGGGGCAGGTGGGTCACCACGAACACCTGGTGCTCACCGGCCAGGCGGGCGAGCGCCCGGCCCACGGCCACGGCGGCCTGCCCGCCGATGCCGGCGTCGACCTCGTCGAACACGAGCGTGGGCGGCGCCGAGGTCAGCACGAGCCGCAGGGCCAGCATGATGCGGGCGAGCTCGCCGCCGGACGCCACCTTGGCCAGCGGCAGCGCCGGCGTGCCCGGGTTGGCCGCCAGCAGGATCTCGACGTCGTCGCCGGGGTCGTCGTCGGACACCTGCACCTCGACGCGGGCGTTCCGCATGGCCAGCTCGGCGAGGTGCTCGCGCACCCGCTCGGCCAGCGGCGACGCCGCCTCGCGCCGGGCCTTGCCGACGACGGCGGCGGCCTCGCGCTCCTCGGCCCGGGCGGCCTCCAGCAGGCCGTCGAGCTCGGCGGCGCGGCGGTCGTGGTCCTCCAGCTCGGCCAGGCGCTGGGACAGGCGCTCGCCCTCGACGACCACCTCGGCCAGCGTGTCGCCGTACTTGCGGCGCAGGTCGTGGAGCAGCTGGCGCCGCTCGCGCACGACGGCGAGGCGCTCGGGGTCCTCCTCGACCTCCTCGGCGGCCAGGCGCAGCTCGGCGGCGGCGTCGGTCAGCTCGGCGGCCACCGCCCGCAGGCGCTCCTCGTGGGCGGCGAACGGGCTGCGCCCGGACAGGGCGGACACGGCCGTGCCCAGGGCGTCGGACGCCGCCCCCTCGCCGGACAGCGCCTCGAGGGCCATCGCCGCCGCCTCGCGGTGCGCGGTGGCGTCGGCCAGCAAGTCCTCCTCGGTGCCGAGCTCCTCGTCCTCGTCGGGCCCCGTGATTCCGGCCGCCTCGATCTCGGACACCTGGTAGCGGACCAGGTCGAGCTCGCGGGCGCGCTCGCGCTCGTCGCCGCCCATCCGCCCCAGCTCGCCGACCAGCGACGCCACCTTCCTGCGGGCCTCGGTGAGCGGCCCGAGGTCGACGCCCGCGAACGTGTCGAGCGCGTCGCGTTGCGCCGCCTGCGCCAGCAGCGACTGGTGGGCGTGCTGGCCGTGCAGGTCGACCAGCTCGACGCCCAGCTCGGCCATCACCTGGGCGGTGGCCAGGCGCCCGTCGACGTAGGCGCGGGACCGCCCGTTGCGGGGGATCGCCCGGGCCACGACCACCTCGCGGTCGCCGTCGAGGAAGCGGCCCTCGACCCAGGCCTCGTCGGCGCCGGTGCGGACCAGCGCCGGGTCGGACCTGCCGCCCACGAGCAGCTCGATGGCGTCGACCACCATGGTCTTGCCGGCGCCGGTCTCGCCGGTCACCGCGGTCATGCCGGGGCCGAGCAGGAGCCGCAGCTCGGCGATCACGCCCAGGTCACGCACGGCGAGCTCTACCAGCATCGTCGGCCTCCCTTCCCCGCCACGCCCGCCATCACCGGTCGCTCAGGCCGAACTTCGACTTGAGGATGCGCAGGAAGTACCGCGGGCCGAAGGCCACGATGCGCGCGGTGGCCTCGGCCGCCGTGTAGGTCACGGCCTCACCGTTGTGGAGCGTGCCCAGGTTGGAACCGTCGACCGACAGCGTGGCCGGCCGATGGCCCAGCACCTCGATGCGCACGGCGGCGGACGGGTCGAGCACCAGGGATCGGTCGAAGAGCATGTGCGGTGACACCGGGGTCATCAACAGGCAGCGGTGGGTCGGCTCGACGATCGGGCCGCGCGCCGAGAAGGCGTAGGCCGTCGACCCCGTCGGCGTCGCGACGATCAGGCCGTCGGCAGCGTAGGTGGTGAACGCCTCGCCGTCGACGCTGACCCCTAGCCGGACCGTGTGGCCCATCGGCGTCTTCTCGAGGACGGCCTCGTTGAGGGCCAGGTGGCTCGGCCCGGCCTCGAACGCCTCGGCGTCGACGTCGACCTGGAGCAGCATGCGCTCCTCGACCTCGTACGACCCCGCCAGGAAGCGCTTGAGGGCCATCCGCATGCCCTCGGGCTCGACCTCACTCAGGTAGCCGAGCTGGCCCACGTTGACCCCGATGATCGGGACCGCTTCGCGGGCCATGAGCGCGACCGTCCGCAGCATCGTGCCGTCGCCGCCGAGGCTCACCGCCACGTCGAGGCCGTGGCCCAGCGTCGCCTCGGCCACGCCCAGGTCGGGCCGCCCGACGAGCCCCGCGTCGCGCATGGGCATGACGACGTCGTGGCCGCGGTCCTCCAGCCAGTCGGCGGCGTCGCGGGCCAGCTCGGCGGCCTGCTCGCGCTCGTGATGGACGATGACGGCGACGGCGGCCACGTCAGCCGCCCACCGTCGTGGCCTCGGCCTCGGCCACGGCGGCCTCGACGAGCGCGTCGAACTCGACCGGTGCGCCGGCGGGAGTGGGCGGTACGGGCGGGGTGCGGGCGTGGAGCAGGAACTCGACGTTGCCGTCGGCCCCGCGCAGCGGGGACGCCATTACCCCCATGATCGCGGCTCCGAGGGCCCCGAGCGCGGAACCGACCTCGGCGAGGACCCGCCGCCACACGTCGGGGTCGCGCACGACGCCCCGCCCGCGGGCCGCCTCCTCGCGCCCGGCCTCGAACTGCGGCTTCACGAGCCACACCAGGTCGGCGCCCGCGGCGGCCAGCCCGACCAGCGGCGCGGCGACGGCCCGGAGCGAGATGAACGACAGGTCCGCCACGACCAGCGGGAAGGGGTCGCCGAGGTCGCCGGGGGCCAGGTCCCGCACGTTGGTCCGCTCGCGCACGACCACCCGCGGGTCCTCCCGCAGCCGCTCGTGGAGTTGCCCGTAGCCGACATCCACCGCCACGACCTCGGCGGCGCCCCGCTGGAGCAGGCAGTCCGTGAAGCCGCCGGTCGAGGCGCCGGCGTCGAGCGCCCGGCGTCCCGCCACCGGGACGGCGAAGCGGTCGAGGGCGGCGTCCAGCTTCTCGCCGCCGCGCCCGACGAAGCGGGGGCCGTCGCCGGTGAGCAGGACCGGTTCGTGGGCTGCGACCATGCGGGACGACTTGGTGGCGGGGGCGCCGGCGACGGTGACGCGGCCGGCGTCGATGGCGGCTCGGGCCTGCTGCCGGCTCGGGACCAGGCCCCGGCGGACCAGCTCGGCGTCGAGCCGGCGGCGGGTGGTGGCCAGCGGCGGACGCTCCCCCGTCAGCCGCCGGAGGTGGTCTCGGGCGGCCCGGCGGCGGACGAGATCGGCCCGCCCTTGGCGGACTTCGCCGCCTTGGCCGGCGCCTTCCCGGCCTTGCCGGCCTTGGACGCCTTCGCGGCCTTCGTCGCCGGCGCCTTCGCCGGGGTCGCGGCCTTCGTCGCCGGCGCCTTCGCGGGGGTCGCCGCCTTGGTCGCCGGAACCTTGGCCGGGGTCGCCGCCTTCCCCGGAGTCGCCGCCTTCGTCGCCTTCCCGGCGGCGGCGGTCTTCGAGGCCGGCGCCTTGGCGGCCGAGCCCGTCGTCGCCTTCGTCGGCGCGGGTGCGGGCGGCCCTGCGGCCTTCGTCGCCGTGTCCTTGGCCGCCTTCGACACGGTGGCCGCCGTCGACGCCCTGGTCGTCGCCGCCTTGTGGGCGGTCGTGGTCTTGGCGGCGGTGGAGACCTTGCGGGCCTTCGACGCCCGGGAGGCGGCCTTGGCCTGTGTCGCCTTCGACACCGGCGCGGTACCCGCCGTGTCGCGGGAGCCGATGTTGGCGGCCGGGCCCGTCGCCGCCGTCTTGGCCGGCGCCTTCTTCGCGGGTGTCTTCTTGGCGGCCTTCGTGGCGACGGTCTTCACCCCGCCGGCGGACAGGGCCGGCGTCGGCGTGACGCCGGCGTCCTCCACCGGCTCCCCCGCCGTGCTGGACGACGTGGCCTTGGCCCGGGTCGCCGAGCCGGACGGCGCCGACGCGTCGCGCCCCACCATGGAGGCCAACTGCTGGACCACCCGGCTGAGGTCGTCCTTGCTGACCAGGCTCTCGATCTGGTGGCGCAGGCCCTCGACCTGGTCCCGCACCTCCGTGCGCAGCGTGTCCATCAGGCGCTCGCTGCTGCGACGCGACCGCTCGACCAGCTCGTCGATCGTCTCCTGGGCGGTCTCGGCCCGTGACTCGGTCGCCCGGGCCAACTCACGGATGAGGTCCTCGGCCTTGGACTGGGTCACCGTCGTGAGCGTCATACCCGCGTCGAGCAGACGCTTCAGCAGGTCGTTCTCCGGCATGTCGGGCCAGCATACGGCGGCGCGGCGTCACCGACCCGGTACCGGACGGATACGGTGACCCGCCGTGCTGCCGTTCCACGACGACAACCCGGTGAAGACCCCGCCGGTCATCACGTGGATCATCATCGCGGCCTGCCTCGGCATCTACTTCCTCTGGCAGCCCACGCCGTTCACCGAGACGTCCGAGGACGTCGAGTTCAACGTCGAGAACGCCGCCATCCCGTGCGAGGTGGTCGAGGGCCGGCCGCTCGACCGGGCAGAGGTCACCGCCACCTACGTGGAGGGCATCACGACCGAGTCGTGCGACGTCGACGACGGCGACTCGCCCGCCTTCTTCCCCGAGAAGAACGTCTACCTGTCGGTCCTGACCTCGATGTTCCTCCACGGCGGGCTGCTGCACATCGCCGGCAACCTCCTGTTCCTGTGGGTGTTCGGGAACAACGTCGAGGAGGCCTTCGGCAAGGTCGGCTACATCCTGTTCTACCTGGCGGGCGGGGTGGTCGCGACGCTGGCGCACGTGGCGCTCAACCTCGACTCCTCCGTCGCGCTCGTGGGCGCCTCCGGGGCCATCGCCGCGGTCATGGGCGCGTACCTCGTGCTCTACCCGAGGGCCCGCATCCGCACGTTGGTCCTGTTCTTCCTGATCCTCGTGCTGAACCTGCAGGCGTGGGTGGTGCTGGGGTTCTGGTTCGTCCTGCAGTTCTTCACCGACCCCAACGAGGGCGTGGCGTGGGCCGCCCACGTCGGCGGGTTCCTGTTCGGCATGGCCGTCGGCTACGTCGTGAAGCTGCTCAAGCCCCGCCCCCAGCCGCAACCGGCGACCTGGCAGCCGCTCGGCCCCCGCGACCCCTGGGGCGACCGCCCCCGCGGCGGCTACGGCAGCTGGCGCTAGCGAGCCGCCACCACGGCGAATTGCCGGCCAGGGCGAGCCCTAGGGGACCAGGGACGCCAGGTCGGGGGCCACGACGTCGGGCATGGGGTCGACCGGGAGGTCGCCCGCCGCCGTCACGCCGGACAGGACGAGCGCCCAGCGGTAGCCGAGCGTCACGGCGAAGTGGCCGTCGGTGTCGGGCCGGTCGCCGACGACCGTGCCCTCCGCCCCGACCATGGCGCGGACCAGCTCCGCCATCGGCGGGTGGGGCTTACCGGCCACCTCGGCCGCCTGCCCGCTGGCGTAGGCCACCGCCGCCACGAGCGACCCGCCGCCGGGGAGGATCCCCTCGTCGGTCGGGTAGGTGGCGTCGTCGTTCGTGGCCACGAGGCGGGCGCCCCGCTGGAGGGCGAACGTGGCCACCCGCAGGCGCTCGTAGTCGAAGTCCCGGTGGTACCCGACCATCACCACGTCGACGTCGCCCACGCCGTCCTCGGTGCCGCGGTTCATGACCGGCTCGGCGCCCCGGCCGGTCACCGCCTCGGCGATGCCGGGGCCCCCGCACACCAGCACGCGCTCCCCCGGCTCGACCAGCGACGCCCCGGCCATGGCCGAGCTCACGACGTCGCCCGCGGCGGGGATGCCCATGCGGCCGAGCTTCGCCTCGGTCGTGGCCGCCTCGGCGAAGGAGTTGTTGGTCACGAACAGGACCCGCTCGCCGGCGGCGCGCAGCCGCGCCACTGCGTCGGCCGCCCCGGGCAGCGCCTGGTCGCCGCGCCACACCACGCCGTCGAGGTCGAGTACCCACGCCATGGCGGCGCATGCTGCCCGCCCGGGCCGGCGCCCGCCAACATCGGTCCCGGCGCCCACCGCTCGGCGTGACGCCCGGCACGGACCGGGGGACGCCGGGGCGGTCTGCAAGCATGGAATCCGTGGCCTCGTTCCGACCATTCGCCGCCCTCCGCTACGACCCGTCCAGGGTCGACCCGTCGCGCGCGATCAGCCCGCCCTACGACGTGGTCGACGACGACGAGCGGGCCGAGCTGGCGTCCCGCAGCCCGTACAACGCCGTGCGGGTCGACATGCCGGTCGACGAACCGGGCGAACCCGAGGGCCGCTACGTCGCCGCCGGCCATCGGCTGGAGGCCTGGCGGGAGGAGGGCGTGCTGGTGGCCGACGACCGGCCCACCTTCACGATCTACCGGATGTCGTACATCGACGACGCCGGCCGCCCCGCCCACACGACCGGCGTGCTGGGGGCGCTCGAGCTGAGCCCGCCGGGCACCGACATCCTCCCGCACGAGCACACCACCAAGAAGGCGAAGTCCGACCGGCTCGACCTGTTGCGCGGGGCGCGGGCCAACCTGTCCGCCATCTGGGTGCTATCGCTGGCCAAGGGCCTGACCGACCTCCTCCCGACCGACGACGAGCCGCAGCTCGACGTGACCGACGAGGACGGCGTCCGCCACACGGTGTGGGTCGTCGACGAGCCGGAGGGGGTCGAGGCGATTTCCGCCGCCGTGGCGAGCCAGCCGGTCGTGGTCGCCGACGGCCACCACCGCTACGAGACCTCGCTCGCCTACAAGGGCGAGCGCGAGGCGGCCGACGGCGACGCCGGCGCGGCCGGGGCGACGTTGACCTACGTGGTGGAGCTCGTCGAGGACGAGCTGACCGTGCGGGCCATCCACCGCCTGCTCACGGGCCTGCCGGACGGCTTCGACCTGCTGGAGGCGCTGTCGCCGTGGTTCGAGCCGCTCGGCGCGCCGCCGGCCGACCGGCCGGTCGTGACCGTGATGGACGAGGTGGGCGCGCTGTGCCTGGTCCGCCCCCAGGGCGAGGTGCTGCTGAAACCCCGACCCGAGGCCCTGGCCGAGGCCGGCGACCTCGACACCGTCCGGCTCGACGTGGCGCTGGCGTCGCTGCCCGAGCACACGCTGACGTTCCAGCACGGCGTCGACAACGTCCGCCGGGCCGTGGCCGAGGGCCGGGCGCAGGCGGGCGTCCTGCTGCGGCCGGCGACCGTGGCGCAGATCGAGGCCACCGCCCACGGCGGCGAGCGCATGCCGCCGAAGACGACGTTCTTCTCGCCGAAGCTGAAGACCGGGCTGCTCTTCCGCCGCCTCGGCTGAGAGGCGGGCGCGGCGGGGCCGACTCGGCGAGCAC
>DATFOS010000027.1:0-2670 GCA_035265325.1 Acidimicrobiales bacterium | reverse complement strand
TGGCGGGCGCTCCCGGCCGCCTCCCGGCAGGTGCCGGACGGCCGGGGCGACCCGGACGGCCTCCCGCCCCTGCTGGACGGCCTTCGCCCGCTCGCCGGGCCGGTCGCCGCCGAGCAGCTGCTCGGCCGGCCCCTGCCCCGGGTCGACGGCGACGCCCGGGCCGGGGCCTGGCACGCCCCGCCGGGCGAGGCGGGCGTCGTCCTCGCCTGGCGGGACGGCGACGACGTCACGACCCTGTGGGTGGCCCCGGCACCCGGCCCGGGCGAGCCACCGGGCCGCGTCAAGGTCGTCACCGCACCCGCGGCGAGCGCCGGGCCGGCGGCGACGCAGAGTGACGGTGGGGCGGTCGTCGATGGCCCGCGGCGGCCCCGCGTGGTGCCGATCGCCGGCCTGGGAGACGAGGCCCTGCTGGTGCGCGGCGCCCACGTCCTGGTCGCCGGCGGCGGCGAGTGGGCGGCCGGCACGGCGGTCCTGTGGGTGGCCGACGGGCTCGAACTGAGGCTCGAGACGACGCTGCGCGACCGGGAGGCCGTGACCCTGGCACGGTCGGTGGCGACGGGCGTGTGAGAGGCGCCATCCCGCGGTCGTGGGTGCCGTCCGCGGGGGGAGATCGGCGACCAAATCCGTCGGCCGGGGAGTAGGGTGGCCGTCGATGACCGTCGAGATGGAACTCGTCAGCGTCGAGGCGCCAGAGCGTCCAACACGCACGCCGGTTGTCATCCTCCGTGAGATGTCCGGTCAGCGCCGCCTCCTGCCGATCTTCATCGGCGTCCCGGAAGCGCAGGCGATCGCGCTGTCCATGCAGAACATCGAGACGCCGCGTCCGATGACCCACGACCTGCTCAAGAACATGCTCGACGAGCTCAGCGCCCAGGTGGAGCGCATCGTCGTGACCGAGCTGCGCGAGGGCACGTTCTTCGCGGAGATCGTGGTCAGCTCGCAGGGCGAGGTCCGCAGCGTGTCGAGTCGGCCGTCCGACGCCATCGCCCTGGCGGTGCGCATCGGCTCGCCGATCTTCGCGGAGGAGGACGTGCTCGACGAGGCCGGCCGGGTCGAACAGAACGACGACGACCAAGCCGAGCAGATGGTCGAGGAGTTCCGGGCGTTCATCGACCACGTCAACCCGGAAGACTTCGCCCTCTAGGCCCTGCCGCCCCCGGTGGGCGGTGAGTGCGTGGTTGACCAGGTCTTGGCTTCGTCGTACCCTGCCAGAAGCATGTGACACCGGCGTAATTCCGCCTGTGTCATCTTCGTTCCACGCGATGTGCAGACCGTGCGCGAGGCGTGGGGCCCGAGGGTAGGAGCAGCGGTGAGCGAAACCCCGAGCCCGTCCTCCGACGGCTACAGCGGCAAGCGGACGGCCGAGATCGTGGGCATCAGCTACCGGCAGCTCGACTACTGGGCGCGCACCGACCTGATCCGGCCGAGCCTGGCCGATGCGCGGGGGAGTGGCTCCCGCCGGCGCTACAGCTACCGCGACCTGCTCGAGCTGAAGCTGGTCAAGACGCTGCTCGACAACGGCATCAAGCTCGAGTCGATCCGTGACGCATTCGTCTACCTCCGCGACCAGCTCGGCGAGGACGTGACCAGCGCCAAGCTGGTGATCGCCGAGAACACCGCCGTTCTCGTCCACGAGAACGAGCAGCTCATCGACGTCGTGAACCGGTACCAGGGCCAGGGCGTCCTCAACCTGCTGGCGCTCGACGGCGTGAAGGAGCAGGTCGACGCCGCCATCGTCGAGCTCCGCCCCGAGACGGCCGGCGACGCCGGGCGCGCCACCCCGCCGACCCGCCTCGGCCGCACCGGCACCAGCCCGAGCTGACGCCCGGCGGGCGATCCCAGGGCGGCCGCCCGCCGGCGACGCCCACCCGCGCCGCACGCCCGAAGCCGCGGCCGGAGCCGCACCTCGGGGCCCGGATGGCCGGCCACTAGGTTGGGCCGGGTGACGCTGCAGACCTCGCCGCTCGACGCCGTCCACCGGGAACTGGGCGCCAAGCTCGTCCCGTTCGGCGGCTGGGAGATGCCGATCCAGTACTCGACCGGCACGCTGGCCGAGCACAGGGCCTGCCGCACGTCCGCCGCCGCCTTCGACGTCAGCCACCTCGGCACGGTCCGGGTGACCGGGCCGGGGGCCTATGGCCGGCTCCAGTCGGCGTTCACCAGCGACCTCGGCAAGATCGGCCCGGGCCGCACGCAGTACACCCACCTGCTCGACGAGGCCGACGGGTCGGTCCTCGACGACATCATCGTCTGGTGGGTGGGCGACGAGCGCTTCGACGTCATGCCCAACGCCTCGAACACGTCCCGGGTGCTCGACGCCATCGGCGGCGAGGACGTGACCTCCGGGCGGGCGATCATCGCCGTCCAGGGGCCCGAGGCCCGGTCGAAGCTGGCCACCGTCGCCCCCGAGGCGGCGGCCGTCGAGCGGCGCCGAGTGGCCGAGGTGGAGGTCCTCGGCGTGCCGTGCGTCGTCGCCGGCACCGGCTACACCGGCGAGGACGGTGTCGAGCTCGCCGTCCCGGCGCATCACGCCGCCGCCGTGTGGCAGGCGGTGACCGGCGCCGGTGTCCAGCCGGCCGGGCTCGGCGCCCGGGACACGCTCCGCCTCGAGATGGGCCTGCCGCTCCACGGCCAGGAGCTGGGCCCGGGCATCACGCCGCTGCAGGCCGG
>DATFOS010000026.1:0-3264 GCA_035265325.1 Acidimicrobiales bacterium | reverse complement strand
TCGAGGCGGTCGCCGAGGTCGCGGAGCGGCTGGCCGGGCGGGTCGCAGTCCACCAGGTCGCGTTCCCCCAGCATGGCTTGCTCTCCAACCCGGGCACGGCCGAGCTGCTCGACGCGGCCCTGGCGGCCGGCGTCGAGGCCGTCGGCGGGCTCGACCCGGCCGGCGGCGACCGCGACCCCGCGGGCCACCTCGACGTGGTCTTCGAGCTGGCCGAACGGCACGGGGCCGGCGTCGACATCCACCTCCACGACGGCGGCTCGCTCGGCATCTGGGAGCTCGAGCTGATCGCCGAGCGCACCCGGGCGACCGGGCTCGGCGAGCGCGTCACCGTGAGCCACGCCTACGCCCTCGGCCAGGCCGACCCCGTCACCCAGGGCCGTCTCGCCGAGCTGCTGGCGGCGGCCGGCGTGACGATCCTCACCGCCGCCGCCTACGACTTTCCGGTCCCGCCGCTGAAGGCCCTGCGGGCGGCGGGCGTCAACGTCGCCACCGGCCACGACGGTATCCGCGACCTGTGGGGCCCGTACGGCACCGGCGACATGCTCGACAGGGCCATGCACGTCGCCTACCGCTCGACGTTCCGGCGCGACGAGGACATCGAGCTCGCCCTCCACGCCGCCACCTACGGCGGCGCCCGGGCGCTCGGCCTAGAGGGCTACGGCCTGGTCGCCGGCGCCCCGGCGGACCTGGTGGTGGTCGAGGTGGGCAGCGCCGCCGAGGCCGTGGTCACCCATCCCGTGCGGGACCTCGTCGTCAAGGCCGGGCGGGTGGTCGCCCGCGCCGGCGCCCTGGCCTGACACCCCCGGCTCACCGGGCCGTCCCCTCGGGGCCGAGGGGTCGCGGTCGACCGTTCCTCATCTCGAGACGACGGCCGTCGACGCGGTCACCCGTCGCCCGTGCCGGCCAGGGCCAGCAGGTCGCCGCGGCCGATCTGGGTGAGGAGGCTGGCGGCGTCGAAGTAGACGCGCTCGTTGGTGATGCGGTCGTCCTCGAAGAAGAAGACGGCGATGAGCGGCACCCGGAACCCCCTGCCGGTGGGCGGCAGGCCGTAGAACTCACCGAGGTTGGTCCCGACCAGCTCGAACTCGGCGATGATCGCGTCGTCGGCGACGTGGAACCGGACGTTGTCGTGGTGCTGGTCGGGAAACGCCGTCCGGGTCGTGCGGTAGTACCCCATGACCTCGTCGTCGCCGTCGAAGACCTGGCCGGTGGCCATGATCTCGTAGTGGGGGTGGCCGCCGAACGTGCCCAGCGTCAGGTCGAACTCCTGGGTCACCTCGGTCCGGAAGTGCTCCTCGATCACCTCGAGGCGGCGGCGTCGCAGGTCGTCGGCGGTCACGCGGCCACCACCCGGTCGGCGCCCGCCCCCGCAGCCCGCACCCGCATGGTCCTGCTCACCATCGGCCCTCCCCTTGCTCGTTGGCCGACAAGCTAAGTGGTGACCACAACGGCCTCAACGGACGTCGGTAGGGTGCGTCGGCGTGGAGGTCTTCGTCGTCGGGGGGACGGGCGCCATCGGGCGGCACGCGGTCGGGGCCTTGGTCGAGGCGGGGCACGCCGTCACCGCCCTGGTCCGATCGCCGGAGAAGGCGGCCGAGGTGGCCGAGCGGGGAGCCGCTCCGGCCGGGGTGTCCCTCTTCGATCGGGCCGCGCTGGCAAACGCGATGCGAGGCCACGACGCCGCCGTCAACATGGCCACGGCCATCCCTCCCATGACGAGGTTCATGCGTACGAGCGCGTGGCGGGACAACGACCGGGTCCGCCGCGAGGGCTCGGCAACCCTCGTCGACGCCGCCCTCGACGCCGGGGTCGGACGCCTCGTGCAGGAGTCGGTCTGCATGATCTACCCCGACCACGGCACCGACTGGGTCGACGAGAGCCTGCCGACCGATGACTACCCGATGGCCCGAGGCAACCTGGCCGCCGAAGGCAGCGCCGAGCGATTCAGCGCCGCGGGCGGCACCGGCGTCGTGATGCGCTTCGGGTGGTTCTACGGCCCCGGGGCCACCCACAGCGAACAACTCCTGGCGCTGGCACGGCGCCACGTCTGCGTCCAGATGGGGCGCCCCGACGGGTACGTCTCCTCGACCCATGTCGAGGACGGCGGCCGTGCGGTCGTCGCGGCCCTGCGCGCTCCCGCCGGCGCCTTCAACGTCGTCGACGACGAACCACTGACCAAGCGGGCCTACGCGGACGCACTGGCCGCCGCCGCCGGCGCGGCCGCGTGGCTGCGCCTTCCCGGCCGTGCCGCCCTGCTCCTCGGCGACCGCTCGACCTCCCTCACCCGATCGCTGCGGGTGAGCAACGCCAGGTTCCGCACGGCGACCGGCTGGTCACCGCTCTACCCGAGCGCCCGGGAGGGATGGGCCGCCACGGCCACAGCCCTCGCCGGCCGCACGGGATGACCGCCTACTTCGAGGACGCGTCGCGTTCGGTTGCGGTGACCCGGGCGTCGGCCACGTGGGCGGACAGGAACTCTTCCCAGGTGCGGTGGCCGACGGCACGGTCGGGGGCCAGGTTGGCGCCCTCGCGCAGGGCCCGGGCGGCCCGGCCCGGGACCGGGAGCCGCACGAACGGCCGGCGGCGGCCCCTGGCCCGGAGGTAGGTGCGCAGCAGCTCGTCCATCCCCTGGGCGCGCGGGCCGGCGATGTCGGGCACCAGCCCCGCCGGCGGGCCGGACGCCAGTTCCACGAGCCGGGCCGCCACCTCGTCGGTCTCGACCGGCTGGAACTGGAACCCGGCCGGCACCGGGACCACGGGCAACCGCGTCATCTGCCGGGCCACCGTCAGCAGGAGGTCGTGGAACTGCGTGGCGCGCAGCGTCGTCCACGGGATCCCCGAGTCGGACACGACCCGCTCGGCGGCGAGCTTGGTCCCGAAGTAGCCGAACATGGTGCGGTCGACCCGGCCGTCCTGGGGGACCCGGTCGGCGCCGACCACCGAGACGAACACCAGGTGGCGCACGCCCGCCCGCGACGCGGCCCGGACCAGGTGCCTGGCCTTGTCCTCGTCGCCGCTGCTGCTGCCGGCCAGGTGGACGACGACCTCGATGCCCTCGAGGGCGGCGTCGGCGCCTTCGCCCGTTGCCAGGTCGGCCACCACGTGGGTCACGCCGTCATCGTCCTCGTGGGGGTGGCGGCTGAGCACGCGAACGTCGTGGCCGGCCGCCCGCAGCCGGGGCACCACGTACCGTCCGAGGGTCCCGGTACCCCCGGTGACCAGGATGGGTGAGCCTGTCGTCGACGTCATGCGTCGTCCTCCTCG
>DATFOS010000025.1:0-17668 GCA_035265325.1 Acidimicrobiales bacterium | reverse complement strand
ACCCCGCGAGCCGCCGCGAATCGGGCCGGCCCCCGATTGCTCAGCAGTCTCCAGCAGTACCGGTTCATTCGATACACCGACGAACGTTATGCACTCGGGGCCAATCTCGATTCTTCCGCCGAGGAGACCGGCATCGTGTACGGCAGCGTCCGGCCCGTCTATCGGTGCCACCGTGACGACAAGGGAGCCCTCGTCGTCAGTCTGGACGCCGCTGCTGGCCCTCAGGTCATCATCGTCGTCGGAGCTGCAGCTCCCAAGAGCGAGAGCTCCGACCAAAGCCAAGATGACGCTGCGCCTCATCATCTGATCGCTCTGCGAACCGCTGCTACCGCTGGACGTGCACGCCCAGGACAGCTTCAGCGTTTCTGATCCTACTGAAGAAAGGATTGTTGTTGGAAACCAGGCGGCCCGAGTGAATGCCCCATGCGGTGTTGCCGAGGGACCACGGTCCACCACTGTCACCGCCCTGCGTGTCGACACCTGTCACTTCGACCATGGCGGACTCCTTGCTTGTAAGCCACCGCCGTGCATCCGTGGCGGTTCACCGGGGTGGGCTGAAGTGCAGGCCGCAGGCGGTGCGACGTCCGCTCAAGTCGGGTGGAGAGCGCTGGTGGTCGCCAGTGGTGGGCTCCCCTAGGTGTGTCAGACGGGAGCGGTGGACCCAGTCCCTTGCTGGCCGACGACGAGCGCCGGCCAGATCAGAAGGACGAGGCCAACGAGTAGGGCCGGGAGATTGATCGCATAGGCGAAGTAGGTCGGCGTGGCGGCTGACACGATCAGGAGCGCCCCTGCGGTGCGGTCCATGCCGCGGTCGAGTGCGGGGAACGCGCCTACGGCGGCGAGCGGGAAGGCGGCTGAAGCGGCCGCGACCAGCAGACGGGCGTCGGCGTTCACCTGGCCTAGCCCAGTGAGGGCGACGGACCATCCGATGATGGCCCACACGAGGGACGCGATCTGAAGGCCTCGACGGCTGAGCACCAGGCCACCTCCGTTGGTCTGGCTCGACTATGTGGCCGCGAGCGACGGAGGTCGAGGGCCCGGCACCGGCGCCGCCGCAGGTGGCAGCACGCCCAGGTGCGCCCGCAGCCGTCCGTGATTGGCCGTTGCCGTTGGGCTCCCCCGCTCGGCTCCCCTACAGCGACTCGGTGTGTTCGTAGGCCTGCAACCCCTGAGCGGCGAGCCGCCGTGTACGCACGACGTAGACCGCCACCGCGACGCAGCAGGCCAGGAGGAGGGCCAGGACGAGCGGCATGACCCAGCTGGTAGCCGACTGCTCAGGAAGCAACGGCTCCGGAGCCTGAGCCTGTGAGAGCGCGTGCCAAGGCACAAGGCCATCCTCGCACGACGGCACACCGAGGACCCCCGCCGAAGGCGGAGCCGAACTCGATCTGGTAGAGCCGAATCCGGCAGGGCTAGTGCCGTGTCAGGCGACATTCGCCTCGTTGCAGCCGCCCCGGACCCGGCCATCTGGGACGCGCGCCGTCGCTCCGCCGGATCCTGTGGCTCGTCCGGCTCTCGGTCAGGCGCTGGGATCGAGCGCTTGCTGCAGAGTCGCTATGACCTGCTTGGCCAGGGCTGGCACGTCGACCGGCGTCGAGGTGTCGACCTCCAGCACGGGGCCGAGCCCCATCGGTTCCTGGAACTCGTGGAAGGCGGACACAGGCAGCGACCGGGTGACGTGGACCGGGTGGTGGTCCGACCGGGTGCCGCGGTGTGCGTACCGCTCGGCCGCCTGCTCGACCGGAAGTCGGCAGTACACCTCGACCGGACGAGGAGACAAATGCCCGCAGCCGCTGACGCTCGTAGAGGCTGTGGCTCCTGAAGTTGGCCTCGATCACGACGGAGGGGCACTCCTCAGCCAGTCGCCACAGGAGCTCCATCGCGGCCCCGCCTAGCCTCCGGGACGACGCCAGAGGATCGGCATCGAGTTGTCCGAGCGCATCGAACAGCGACTCCTTGATCACATCCTTCGCGAGGAGCGGGAACTTGAGAGCCCGGGCCAGGGGCGCCGCCAGCGTCGACTTGCCCGCACCTGGCGCGCCGGAAACGACGACCACCTCAGCCACGTCACCACAGTGACACGACTGCACCCGGCGCCAACGGCATCGCCACCGACCCCGGCGGTGGAGGGCACATTCGACGAGCGACGTTATGCGCGAGCCAACACGCTCACGCGACCGGGCTCGCCGTTGCACTCGACGACGGTCAGGCCCTGGTCCTCGACCAGACGAGGGAGGGAGTTCGTGTCGTAGAAGCGGACGACGCCGGGCACGAGGCGATAGCAGGCTGCGCGCAGCCGCCAGTACAGGTTCTGGGACGTGAGCGACGTGCCGTCGCGAACGGGAGCGCTGATCAACAGGTGCCCGCCCGGCCGGAGGCAGCGCCGGATCTCGGCGATGAAGGCCGCGGGATGCGGGAGGTGCTGTAGGACGAGGATCGCGAGGACACCTCCGAGCGACGCGTCCGCGAAGCGGAGCGGCGCGCTGACGTCGTGCACGTCGAACGTCGCGTCGACCTTCTCGCGCGCGGCTCGTGTCCGCGCGACCTCGACCATGCGAGGTGACCCGTCGACACCGACGACGTCGTAACCGCGCCGCGCGAGTGCGAGCGCGTGCGCGCCAGGTCCGCAGCCCAGGTCGGCTACAGGGCCGGGCGGTGCAACCACGTTCGCGAGCTCATCGGCGGTCCGCTCGACCAGCTCACGATGCTGCGGCTCGTCGCGTCGCCGCTCCCAGGCCGCGCTCTCGCGGTCGTACATGACGCGCCAGAACCATTGCGGGGCAGGCATGGCGACGACGCTACGCGTCCGGCGCTCGACGCCATGGGCGCGCAATTCCCCCGGCCGGCACCGCGGGGAAAACGCTAGGCGGATGATGAATCCGGGGCCGGGGACGCATGAGCCGGAACGCGGAAAGAGGCCCTGTGAACAGGGCCTCTTCATCCAGTCGGGGCGGCGGGATTTGAACCCACGACCTCTGCGTCCCGAACGCAGCGCTCTGCCAAACTGAGCCACGCCCCGAGGTTTGGGACCCGGTAACCCTAGCCCCTCCCGCAGGAGGCGCTGACATCCTTGGCGGCGGGGTCGCTCAGGCGGTCGCCAGGCCGGAGGGCTCGTGGTAGGTGTCGCCGGCGAGCAGCGCCCGGGACGCCCTGCGGAGCCGGAAGGAGTCGAGCGGCTTGACGAGCCAGCCCTCCGCCAACGAGCGGCGGGCGAGGAACACGTCGGACGGCCGGTCGAGCAGCAGCAGGATCGGCGGCCGCACCCGGATCGTCGCCTCGAACGACTGCTGGAGGGCCAGCGCGGTGGCCACGCCACCCATGTTGCCGATCTGGAGGTCGAGGATCACGAGGCCCGGCTGGAGGGCCTCGACGGCACCCTGGACCTCGCGCCCCGCGCGGACGCGGACCACCTTCGAGTCCTCGTCGCCGAGGACGGCGTCGACCTCGTCGTGGATCCAGTCGGCATCGGTGGCGAGCAGGACATCCGGCACGGACGAGCAGGTTAGTGCCAGGCCCGCGCGGGGAACGAGGGCAGCGACGCGACGCCCCGCGGCGACGCTCGGACTGCCCGCCGGCCCCTGTGCTCGCACGAGCGCTCTCGCGCTCCGGCGACAGCTACGATCCCCGGCTGGGCCCCTGAGGAGGAGCAGTGCTCGACATCCAAGTGGAGGACGCCGACACCTACACGGTGTGCCGTCCGGTGGGAGAGCTCGACGCGTACACGGTCGGCCAGTTCCGTGACGCTCTCGGCGAGCTCGCCGACGCCCACTACCTGCTGATCGACCTCTCGGCGGTGCCCTTCATGGACTCCGCCGGCCTGGGTGCGCTGATCGGCGGCATCCGGCGGGCCCGCGAGGCCGGCGGCGACGTGGCGGTCGCCTGCAGCCGGCCAACGCTCACACGGCTCCTCCACACGACCGGGTTCGACCGCATCGTCCCGGTCACCGAGACGGTCGAGGCGGCCGTGAAGGCCCTCGACGAGACCGCCAAGTCCCTCGACGAGTAGGGAGGGCGGCCCGGCGACCTCGGGGAACGCCGCACCCGCCGTCAGCGGGTGAAGATGTGGTCGGCGACCTGCGCCATGCCGTCGATGTCGTGGACGTCACTGCGCAGGAACGGCACCCAGGCCATCGGCGCCGGGGCCACCGCCGCCGCCAGGCCCGCCACGTGGCCGTGCTCGCGGCTGGCGACGAGCTCGAAGTCGGCCAGGTTGGCGTAGAGCGCGCCGATATCGCTGCCGGCCAGCGTGGCCGCCCGCTCGGCGACCGCCTCGGGCAGGCCGGCCCCGAACCGGGGGTGCACCCGGTTCACGATCAGGCCCCGCACGGTGATACCGGCCTCGCGCAGCCGGTCGGCGAAGAAGTGGGCCTCGTCGACCGTGTCGCGGCGGGGCGAGGCGACGAGGACGAAGGCGGTCCCGTCGGCGGCGAGCAACTCGTTCACCCGGGCCGCCCGCTGGCGGAACCCCTCCTCCATGCCCTCGAACGCCTGGAAGAAGGCGATGGCGTCGTCGACCACCTCGCCGCCGACCACCCGGGACACGGTCCGCAGGAACGCCTGGGCCGCCACGTTGACGGCCTTGAGCATCCCCCGGCTGGGGGCGACGAGCATGCGGAACAGCCGGTGCTCGAGGAAGCGGGACAGCCGGCGGGGGGCGTCCAGGAAGTCGAGGGCGTTGCGGGTCGGCGGGGTGTCGACGACGACGAGGTCGAAGTTGGACTCCTCGTGCAGCTCGTAGAGCTTCTCCATCGCCATGTACTCCTGCGTGCCGGACAGCGCCCCGGAGATGTTGCGGTAAAAGCGGTTGGCGAGGATCCGCCGACCCTGCTCCGGCGTCGAGGCGTACTTGGCGACCAGGCTGTCGAACGTCGACTTCGTGTCGAGCATCGTGGCCCACAGCTCGCCCGGCCAGTCGCCGTCGATCCGGCTCGGCGTGTCCGACAGGCCGGCGAGCCCCAAGGCGTCGGCGAGCCGGCGGGCGGGGTCGATCGTGACCACGACCGTGCGCCGTCCACGGCGGGCGCCCTCGAGCGCGACGACGGCCGCCGTCGTCGTCTTGCCCACTCCGCCGGAGCCGCAGCACACGACGATGCTGCGCTCCCGGACCAGGTCGTCGAAGGCGGCGGTGTCGGCCGCCGCCGGCGTGGTCACGGTCCCGAGCCTCATCACAGTGGCAACCTGGCCAGGGCGTCGATGTCGGCAAGGAGGGCGCGGGCCAGGCGGTCCAGTTCGGCGGGGCCGATCTCGGTCGTGAACAGGAACGGCAGGCGCAGCTGCGGCAGCGGGAGCTGGTCCGCCAGGCGGGACACCTGCTCGTCCTGCAGCGTCAGGCGGTCCCGGCGGAACGAGGCCGCGGCCGCCAGGGCCTCGGCCTCGCCCGGCCGGAGCGTCACGCCCGCGGCCGCCGCAGCGGCGACCGGATCGGTGTCGAGGCCGTCGACGTGGGGGTAGACGGCGTTGACGACGATGGGGCCGAGGCCGATGCCGACCTTGTCCTCCAAGGAGAAGGCCGTCTCGGCAGCCTCGTTCACCGGCGTCTCCTCCGGGACGGTCACGAGCATCACCTGGCAGCGCTGGTGGTCCTCGAGCAGCTCGAGGACGTCCCGGGCCTGGGCGTTGATCGGCCCCACCCCGACGCTGTCGAGGAGGCTGCGGGCCGACTGCAGGAACGTGATGGCGTGGCCGGCCGCCGGGGCGTCGAGGAGGACGAGGTCGGCGACGCCGGACCGCTCGATCTGCTTCACCTTGCCGAGCAGGAGGATGTCCTTGATCCCGGGGGCGGCGGTGGCGACGATGTCGAGCGCCCCGGACGACACGAGGCGCTGCGAGACGCGCGAGAGTCCGTGGTCCTTGAGGTACTCCACCAGGGCGTTGTCGGCGGTCAGCGTGCGGGCCCGCACGTCGGCCGCACCGTCCGGGCCACCCCCGGCCGCCAGGACGACCTCGTCGTAACTCAGCGACCGCCGACCGAACATGGCGGCCAGCCCGGACTTGCCCTCCACCTCGACCACCAGCGTCGACAGACCGCACAACGCCGCCGCCCGGGCGACCGTCGCGCTGACCGTCGTCTTGCCCACCCCGCCCTTGCCGGCCACGATGACCAGCCGAGATGCGCCGAAGAACTGTGCAGGATCCACGAGATGCGTCAACCACCGAGGCCGGGTCGCCGGTGCGCGGGACTGTAGCGAGGTTCGCGGTCGCGCTGGCCATGACGGCCATCGGCGTCGGGTTCGCAAGCGCGAACCCGGCCGGAGCCACGACGGGCGCTGCCGCCGCGCCCACCGCGCCCACCGCGCCCGCCCAGGAGGACTGTGCCGACGGCGTCGTGAACGTCGTCGAGGTCGACGGCCTCCTCGATACCGTGCTCGCCGACTTCGTGGACGACGAGGTCGCCGAGGCCAACGGCGACGGCTGCGTGCGGGCGGTCGTTCTCCAGCTCGATACCGGCGGGGCCACCGTGTCCGAGGGCCGGATGGACGAGCTGGTCGCCGCCATCGAGACGTCCGACGTGCCGGTCGACGTGTGGGTCGGGCCGTCCGGCTCCCGGGTGACCGAGGAGGGCGTCCGCCTCCTGGCCGCCGCCGAGGTCGTCGGCGTGGCGCCCGGCTCGAGCATCGAGGTGACGCCCGCCCTGCTCGACGCCCAGGGCGTGGCCCCCGCCGACCTCGGCGATGTCGACGTCGGCGACCGCATCGGCCACGAGCGTGCCGTCGAGCTGGACCTGGTGGACAACGACGCCCCGGTGGTGGGCGAGTTCGTCGTGGGCCTGCCGGACGTCGAGTCCGAGGCCGTGGAGGGCGGCCGCCAGCCGCTCACCGAGGTCCGCTTCGCCAGCCTCGGCATCGTCGGCCAGCTCATGCACACGGTCGCCAGCCCGCCGGTCGCCTACCTGCTGTTCGTGATCGGGCTGACCCTGCTGCTGTTCGAGCTGTACACCGCCGGCGTCGGCGTGGCCGGCGTGACCGGCGCCGGCTTCCTGCTGCTGGGCAGCTACGGGCTCGTGGCGCTGCCCACCCGGCCGATCGGCGTGGCGCTGCTGCTGCTGGCCATGTTCGCCTACGGCGTCGACGTCCAGACGGGCGTGCCGAGGGTGTGGACCGGCATCGGCACGGTGGCGTTCGTCGTCGGCTCGCTGGTGCTCTACGACGGCGTGTCGGTCAGCTGGGTGACACTGCTCATCGCCTTCGTCGGCATCACGCTCACGATGCTCGCCGGCATGCCGACGATGGTGCGGACCC
Source organism: Acidimicrobiales bacterium (assembly GCA_035265325.1). Taxonomy (GTDB): domain Bacteria; phylum Actinomycetota; class Acidimicrobiia; order Acidimicrobiales; family VFJN01; genus DATCLS01. The sequence goes on along the minus strand of DATFOS010000025.1, from coordinate 10,430 downwards.
GCTTCTCCACGCCGACGATCGGGCGCGAGTGGATGGTCGGCGAGATGGGCTCGGCGCGCACCGACGTCGACCCCGACGGCATCGTGTCGATCCGCGACGCTCCGTGGCGGGCCCGCACCAACCGCGCGACACCGATTCGCCGTGACGAGGCGGTGCGGGTCGTCGCCATCGACGGGCTCGTCCTCGAGGTCGAGCCGGAGGAGGGCGGCGCGCGGGACTACCGGGAGCGTCGCACCACCGCGGAGTGACGTTGACATGAGGGTCGGCCACGAGCTCATTGAGCGAGGACGCCGATCCCCATTGGTGTGCAGGTTGACGTCAGCACCCTGTTACAACCCCGTCTGACCAGGCACATTTACCGACAACGCCGTCGGCGACGGGCGAGATCGCCCCTTGTACGGCCCCAATGCTGGTTGTAGGGTCCCGACGAGAAGGGGGGTGTGTCCGTGAGTGCACAGCGAATCGAGGAAGCCTGGCAGGTGCGTGCCGCCTGCCGGGGCCCGCAAGCTGCGGTCTTCTTCCCGCCACCGCACTTCGAGCGCAAGAGCGAGAAGTTCAAGCGGGAAGAGCAGGCCAGGGCCATCTGCGCGACATGTGCCGTACGCCAGCCATGCCTGGAGTACGCGTTGCGCATCCGTGAGCCTCATGGCATCTGGGGAGGCCTCAACGAGGCCGAGCGCCGTTCCTTGGTGGCGCAACACAACTAGGTCATACGCAACAGCGAGAGGCGGCGGCCGTCCGAGGGGGAACGGCGCCGCCTCTCGTGCATACCGCCGCGCCCCCGCGCCCGGCCAGCGCGGGCCTATAGGGCGGGCCCGCCGGTAGGCTGCGATCCGACACCCACCCCGTCGAGGCAGCTCGTAGGACGTACCGATGGCCCTGTTGCTGGTTCTCCTCTTCTTGGCCGTGCCGGTCGCCGAGTTGGCCGTCATCCTGACGGTGGCCAACACCGTCGGGGTCGTCAACACCATCGGCCTGCTGATCGTCGTCTCCGTGGTGGGCGGCTGGCTCGCCAAGCGCGAGGGCGTGGGTGTGTACCGCCGGGTCCAGGCCGCGCTGAACCGGGGTGAGCTGCCCAACCGCGAGGTGGCCGACGGGTTCCTCATCCTCCTGGCGGGTGCGCTGATGATCACGCCGGGCTTCCTCACCGACTGCCTGGCCCTGTTGCTGCTGTTCCCGCCGAGCCGGGCGGTGGCCCGGGGCGTCCTGATGTCCGCCGTGGCCAAGCGCGGCCGGGTCGCTGTCGTCGGCGCCGGGCGCAGTGCCTGGGGCGGCGCGACCGGCCGGCGCACCGACGACGGCGTCTGGGACGTCGACAGCTGGGAGGACGAGGCGCCCGGCCGCCGGCCGGGAGAACTCGGGGGCCGGCAGTGAGCGGCAAGGCGATCGACGACACCGCCGCAGCGCCCGCGCCGAAGCCGCTGGTCTACGGGGTCGCCGGCGCACTCTCGCCGATGGTCCGGCGCATCGTGTGCAAGAACCCCTCGGCCATGACCGGGCCGGGCACCAACACCTACCTGGTCGGCATCGACGAGATCGCCGTCATCGACCCGGGTCCCGACGACCCGGCGCACCTCGACGCCATCGCCGGGTGCGGCGGCGACCGCATCCGCTGGATCCTGCTGACCCACACGCACTCCGACCACTCGCCCGGCGCTGCCGCGCTCAAGGAGCGGACGGGGGCCGAGGTCCTCGCCTTCGACGGCGGCAGCGACGCCGTGGGCCACGTGCCCACGCCGATCGACGGCACCCTCCGCGACGCTGACGTGATCGAGGCGACCGAGTACCGCCTCACCGCCCTGCACACGCCGGGCCACGCCTCCAACCACCTGTGCTTCCTCCTCAACGAGGAGCGCATGCTGTTCTCGGGCGACCACATCATGCAGGGCTCGACGGTCGTGATCATCCCGCCCGACGGCGACATGGCGGCCTACCTCGCGTCGCTCGACCGCCTGCGGAGCCTGCGCCCCCGGCTGCGCTCGATCGCTCCCGGCCACGGCCACCTGATCGACGACCCCGCCGCCGTGATCGACGAGTACGTGACCCACCGCCTCGCCCGCGAGGCCCAGGTCGCCGCCGCCCTCGGCGCCCGCGGGACGGCCACGATCCCCGAACTGGTGGCCGACATCTACACGGACGTGCCCGTCGAGATGCATGGCTGGGCCGGGTTCTCGGTGTGGGCGCACCTGCGCAAGCTGGCTGGCGAGGGCCGGGTCACCGGCGACGGGCTCGAGGGCCCCTGGTCCACGGCGGCCTGACCCGCACGCTCGGCTCCCGACCGCGGTCGCCCGACCGCCCCGGGCAGGCAAAATCGTCTACATGGTTCGCCGCGGATACCTGCAATGGCGATGTCACGGTGCGTTACGCTCCTGCGCCGTGACCGCGGCCCCCGACACGCTCGACGGGCTCACCGTCGACCAGGTGGCCCGCCTGACAGGCACGACGGTGCGCACGATCCGTTGGTACCAGTCGGAGCGACTGCTACCGCCCCCGCGCCGCGAGGGCCGCACGGCCCGCTACGACGCCTCGCATGTCCAGCGCCTGGAGGCCATCCGTGACCTGCAGGCCCACGGCCTGACCCTGGTCGCCATCCGCCGGCTCCTCGAGCGGGCGCCCGACACGGCCGCCAACGCCCTCGCCTTCGTCCAGGCCGCCGTCTCGCCCGCCGGCAAGGACGAGACCGAGGTCATCGACGCCGCCGAGGGCGCCGCCCGGCTCGGGGGCGCGCCGACCCCCGCCATGGCCGGCCCGCTGGAGGCGCTCGGCATCATCCGGGTCCTACCGGACGGGCGGTGGGAGCTGCCGGCGCCGGCGCTGTTCCGGGCGGCGGAGGAACTGGCCGCGTTCGACTTCCCGCTCGACCGCCGGATCCACCTGATGGAGCAGCTGCGGGCGCATTCCGTCCAGATGGCCGACCTGCTGGTCGGCTTCTTCGTCGACCACATGTGGCCGCCCACGGTGACCGAGCGCGTCGACGACCCGGCGGCGTGGGAGGCCCTGACCCAGGCCGTCGACCGGCTGCGGCCGCTGGCCACCACGTCGGTCGTCGCCCTCCTGGACATCGCCATGGCCCGGGCCGCCGAACGGGCGGCGGAGCAGATGCTGGTCGGCGAGGGCGGCGCCGGGGCCGAGATGACTCGCGGGAGCCCACCGGCCGACGGCGTCCCGGCGGACGGCACGCCGCCCGGCGACGCGGTCGATGCCGAGGGCGACCCGGCGGACGGCTCCGGTCCAGCGGACGGCAACGGCACGCACGGCTGACGGCACGGCCCACGCAGGGCGAAGCCACCGCCGGCGACACGGCAACCCGGCGACGGGCAACCGGGGCAACCCGGCGACCGGGACCGGCGACCGGGACCGACGACCGGGACCGACGACCGGGACCGGCGACCGGCGACCGGCGACCGGCGACCGGCGACCGGAGCCGACGACCGAGACCGGCGACCGAGACGGGCGACCGGCGATCGGCGACCGGCGACCGGAGCCGACGACCGAGACCGGCGACCGAGACCGGCGACCGGCGACCGGCGACCGGGACCGGCGACCGGCGACCGGCGACCGGGACCGGCGACCGGGAGGATCAGGCGTCGGCGGTGTCGAGCGCGTCGAGTGCCGCCACGGCGGCGTCGAGCATGCGGGCGCTGCAGCCCGCCATCTCGGCCGGCGGGATGGCCTCCTCCACGATGTGGGCGGCGATGGCGGCGAACGCCTCGGCCGCCGGCCCGTCGCCCAGCACCACGGGCTCGCCGGCGTCGCCCCCGGCGGACACGGCGGGCTCGAGCGGCACGCTGCCGAGCAGGGGCACCCCGGCGTCGTGCGCCAGCTGCTCGCCGCCGCCCTCGCCGAACAGCGGGTACGACTCGCCGTTGACCTGGAAGGCACTCATGTTCTCGATGATGCCGGCCACGCGCAGGTAGCTCTTGCGGGCCATGCCGACGGCCCGCTCGGCGACCTTCTGCGCCGCCTTGGCGGGCGTGGTGACGACCACGACCTCGGCCCGGGGCAGCAGCTTGGCCACCCCCATCTGCACGTCGCCGGTGCCCGGCGGCATGTCGACGAGCAGGTAGTCGAGGTCGTTGCCCCACTCGACGTCCTGCAGGAAGTGCTGGACACCGCGGTTGAGCATGAGGCCGCGCCACATCAGCGCCGTCTCCTCGGCCTGGACGAGGAAGCCCATCGACACGACGCGCAGGACGCCCCGGCCGATGCGCCGCTCGTGCGGGACCATGCGGCCCTTGGCGTCGCCGTCGCCCTTGCGACCGGACATGCGGCCCGCCTCGGACAGGCCGAGCATGCGCGGGACCGAGAAGCCCCAGATGTCGGCGTCGAGGACGCCCACGGTCAGACCTCGGGCCGCCAGGGCGGCGGCCAGGTTGACCGTGACGGACGACTTGCCCACCCCGCCCTTGCCGGAGGCGATGAGCACGACCTTGGCCGTGAGCGGGACCGCCGTGTCCTCCGGGCGCTGCGAGACGTTCCACCGGGCCTTGGCCATGGCGGACGAGCGCTGCTCCTCGGTCATCTCGGCCCAGCTCAGCCGCACCGACGTGACACCGGCCAGCGAGCCGACCCGCGCCCGGATGTCCCTCTGGATCTGGGCGCGCAGCGGGCAGCCGGCGGTGGTCAGGGCGATGGTCACGACCACGGCCCCGTCGTCCGCGACATCGACCTGGTTGACCATGCCGAGGTCGACCACGTCGCTCCCCAGCTCGGGGTCGATCACGCCCCGCAGGACACCGACGATCTGGTCGCTGGTGGGCATGGTCTCGGGCACGGGGCGATTCTACCGAGGTGGACCGGTGAAACTCCGCCGACCGCCGGTACGATCACAGGGTGAGCGAGGAGAGCGCGCCGCGCCAGCCGGAGGCCCAGCGCCAGCCGGAGGCCCCTCGCCTGGCGGTCCTCAAGGCGCTGGGCGACAACACGCGCTACGCGATCTACCTCGAGCTGGCCCGGTCGCCGCGTCCGCTGGCCACCGCCGAGATCGCCGAATCGCTCGGCCTACACCCCAACACCGTGCGGCCGCACCTCGAGCGCATGCGCGAGGTGGGCCTGCTGGCGGTCGGGGCCGACGCACGCGGCAGCGTGGGCCGGCCGCAGCACCGCTACTCCCTCGCGGCCGACGCCCCGTCGCTCGGCCTCGAGCCGGCGACGTTCCCCGTCCTCGCCCGCATGCTCCTGCAGATGGCGGGCGCCGCCGGCCTCGGCGGCGAGGAGGCGGGCGAGGCCGGCCGCGAGCAGGGCCAACTCGACGGGTCCCGGGCCGCCGCCGAGGACACGCCATGCCTTGCGGCGCTGGTTGCTCGGCTCGACGCCCTGGGGTTCGACCCCGCCGTGGCCGACGACGGCGAGAACGCCACCGTCGCCTTCACGCACTGCCCGTTCCAGGAGCTGGCCGAGGCCAACCCCGAGCTCGTGTGCGGCATGCACCGAGGCCTCGTCGAGGGCTTCGTCGGCGCCCGCGGGGGCGGCCGCGTCACCGCCTTCCACTCGTTGCTCGACCGCAGGCCGTGCCAGGTCGAGCTGGTGGTGTCGCCATGAGGCGGCCCGCTGTCGCCACCGGCAGCGGTCGGCCGGTAGTCTTCTTCAGGTTCTCCGGGAGAACAGCAGGAGGAAACCCGCAGTGATCGTCCTCACCGACACCGCCACCGACAAGGTCCGCACCCTGATGGACGCCGAGGGCGTGCCCGACCTCGCCCTGCGCGTGGCAGTGCGTCCCGGTGGCTGCTCGGGCTTCAGCTACGAGATGTTCTTCGACACCGACGTGTCGGACGACGACACGACGCTCGACTACTCGGGCGTGAAGGTGGTCGTCGACCAGTCGAGTGCCATGCTCCTCGAAGGGGCCACGCTCGACTACAAGGACGGCCTCCAGGGCGCCGGGTTCGCCATCGAGAACCCCAACGCCCAGCGCACCTGCGGTTGCGGGCAGAGCTTCAGCTGAGGCTCGCCAGGTAGCTGAGCGGCTCAGAGCCGAGCCGGCACGACGGTGGCCTCCCGTGGGTACCCGGCCGACGGGTACGGCTACGCGCCGCCCGGCGAGGGCGACACCGGCGACGCCGCGCCCCGCCACCGGGTCGGCGGCAGCAACCCACCGGGCGGCGGCCCACCGGCCGGGCCGCCGCGCCACGACCGCCGGCGCCTGGGGGCGCTGATCCTCTTCGTGCTGGTCCTGCTGGGCGGCGCGTTCGCCGTGCAGCAGGTGGCGTTCAGCGGCGACGACGAGCCCTCCGGCACGGCCGCCCCCGACACGACCGAGGCACCGGCCGAGGGCGACGACGCCACGACCGCCGACACGGCGCCGGCGACGACCGAGGCGGCCGGCCCGGCGTCCGGCTTCGCCACGCCCGGCCTGCTCACGTTCCGGGGCGGGCCGGGGCGCAACTACTACGGCGAGGGCCCGGTCCCGTCCGACCCCGAGGTGCTGTGGAGCTATCCCGGCGAGAGCGGCGGCATGTGCGCCGAGTCGACGGTGGGCAGCGAGACGCGCACGTGGTGCGGCACGGGGTGGACAGGCCAGCCCTCGATCTTCGAGCACGACGGCCGCACGTGGGTGGTCTTCGGCGCCTACGACCGGCACGTTCACTTCGTCGACTACGAGACCGGTGAGGACATCATCCCGCCGTTCCCCACCGGCGACATCATCAAGGGCTCGGTCAGCATCGACCCCGACGGCTTCCCGCTCGTCTACTCGGGCAGCCGCGACAACTCGATGCACGTCATCTCGATCCAGGGGCCCGAGCCGGTCGAGTTGTGGTCGCTGTCCGCCGACGCGGTCTCCCCGACGATGTGGAACGACGACTGGGACGGGTCGCCCCTGATCATGGGTGACTACATGTACGAGGGCGGCGAGAACTCCCAGTTCCACGTCGTCAAGCTCAACCGGTCCTACGCCGCCGACGGCACGGTGCAGGTGGCCCCCGAGCTGGTGTTCAACACGCCGGGGTGGGACGACGAGCTGCTGGCCGCCATCGGCGACCGCGAGGTGTCGATCGAGAACTCGGTCGCCTTCTCCGAGGGGAGGATCTACTTCGCCAACTCGGGTGGCCTCGTCCAGGGGTGGGACGTGTCGGGCGTCGCCGAGGGCCGCATGCCGACCCGGACGTTCCGCTTCTGGACCGGTGACGACACCGACGCCTCGATCGTCGTCGACGACGAGGGCTTCCTGTACGTGGCCAGCGAGTACGAGCGCGGGACCGACCGCTCGCGTGAAGTGGGCCAGCTCATGAAGCTCGACCCCCGCAACGCCGAGGACCCGCTCGTCTGGGGCGTCGACGACACCGGCTCGCTGCCGGCGGGCATCTGGGCCACGCCGGCCATCCACGAGGACATCGTGATCGCCCCCACCGACGCCGGGCGGCTGATGGGCGTCGACCGGGCCAGCGGCGAGGTCCGCTGGGAGCTCGAGCTGCCGCCGCCCACCTGGCAGTCGCCGGTCGTGATCGACGACGTGCTGATCCAGGGCGACTGCAACGGCGTGCTCCACGGCTACGACGTGTCCGACACGACGGTCGCCCCGCCCGAGCTCTGGTCGGTCGAGCTGGGCGGGTGCATCGAATCGACGCCGGCCGTCTGGCAGGGCCGCATGTTCGTCGGCACCCGCGGCGGCCGCTTCTTCGCGATCGGCGACCCTGCGGGCACGGACAACTCGTCCGGCACGACGGCCGACGCCGGCGCCGACACGAGCGCCACCACCGAGGGCTGAGGCCGAGCGCGGCCCCGGGGCGGACCGGGCCCTCCGCCGAGCGCCCGTATCCTGCCGGGGTGCCCGACGCCGACCGCCCGCCGCTGCACTTCACCGTCGACGGCAAGGACGTCGAGGTCCCGGACGACGGGTCCAGCCTGCTGGCGACCCTGCGCGACCGGCTCGGCCTCCACTCCCCCAAGGACGGGTGCAGCCCGCAGGGGCAGTGCGGCTGCTGCACGGTCCTGGTCGACGGCCAGCCCCGGGTGGCCTGCGTGACGCCGGCCCGGAGGGTGCGGGGCCGGGCCGTCACCACGCTCGACGGGCTCGACGCCGACCGCCGGCAGGCCTGGGGGGAGGCGTTCTGCGCCACCGGCGGCAGCCAATGCGGTTTCTGCACGCCCGGCATCGTCGTGCGGCTCGACGCCCTGGCCGCCAAGGGGGCCGACCTGGCCGATCCCGCCCCCGTCGAGCAGGCCCTGCTCGCCCACCTGTGCCGCTGCACCGGCTGGCGCACGGTCCTCGACGCCGCCGCGACCATGGCCTGGACCGCCAGTGGCCCGACGGGCGCATCCTCGCCGGCCCGCGACCTCGAGGCCGCCGCCCGCCGGGCCACGATCGAGGGGCGCGCCCCGCAGCGGGTGGCGCCGGACGTGGCGCTCGGGCGCGGCGGCTTCGCCGACGACACCGCCCCGCCCGACGCCCTCGTCGCCGTGCCCGACGGCGCAGGCGGCTGGGCCGTGGGCGAGACGCTGGACGAGGCCCGGGCCGCTGCCGGCAAGGTCCAGGGCCGGCGGACGACGGCCGAGTTGGCCCACCCGCTCGACGTCCCGCCCGGCGACTGGGTGGCGACCCTGCGCACCACCTGGGTCGAGCCCGCCTACCTCGAGCTCGACGCCTCCTGGTGCGTCCCCGGCGGCGAGCCGGCGACCCCGCTGGCCAACGGCGGCGCGTTCGGCGGGAAGCGCAGCTCCCCGGCCCCGGAGGCCGCCCGGCGCCTGGCCCGCGACCACGGCCGTCCCGTGCGGGTGGTGCTCGCCCGCGAGGACGCCGTCCGCCTCGGCCCCAAGCGGCCGCCGCTCGCCGCCGGCATCCGGGCCGACGGCACCGGCGTGGTCCGGGTGGCCCGGACGCCGGGCATCGCCGCCGCGATCGCGGCCGTCGCCCCCGGCCTGGTCGTGGAGGAGGTCGACGTGCCCGGGCCGCCGACGTCGGCCGACGCCCGCGCCGCCGGCTGGGCCGAGGCGGTCGCGCTCCTGGCCGCCGCCGGGTTCACCGCCGCCGGGGCGGCCGACGGCCCCGGCGTCCGCCACGTGGCCGTGGACGACGAGGGCGAGGCGGCCACGGTGTCCGTGGCTTCGCCGGACGGCGCGCTGGCCACCGCCACCGTCCGCCAGACGGCGCAGCCCCACGTCGAGGTCGACGTGGCCTGCGGCGACCCGCTGGACGAGGTCGTGGTCCGGTCCTACGCCGTGGGCGCCTCCCACATGGCAATGAGCTGGGTGACGAGCGAAGGCCTGGCGGTGGACGCCGCCGGCGAGGTGCACGACCTCACGATCCGCAGCTTCGGCGTGCTGCGGGCCGTCGACACGCCGCCCATCGAGGTGGCGGTCGAGCCCGGCGACGGCCCGCCGGTCAACGGCTCGGACGCCGTGTTCGCCGCCGTCGCCGCCGCCACCTGGCTGGCCCAGGGTGGCCCACCCGAGTGGCCCACCCGCCGGCTCCCCCGCCGACGCTGAACCCCACCGCCCCGCTCGCCGCCCGCCAACTCCCCGGTGAGCCCCGGCCGAGCGAATAGGGTCGTCCGCCATGACGACACCGCCGCCCGTGGGGCCCTACACGCCGATCGTCCGGGCCGGAGACTGGCTCGTCGTGTCCGGTCAGGTCGGAATCGTGGACGGCAAGCTGGTGCCGGGCGGCCTCATCGCCGAGCTGCGCCAGGCGATCGCCAACCTCGAGGCCCAGCTGGCCACCCACGACGCCACGCTGGCGCACGTGGTCAAGACCACGGTGTTCCTGCGCCATATGAGCGACTACCTCGACATGAACGCCGCCTACGTCGAGGCGTTCGGCGGCCACCGGCCGGCCCGCTCGGCGATCGGGGTCGCCGAGCTGCCGCTGGGCGCGCTCGTCGAAGTGGAGGCGTGGGCCTTCGTCGGGGCAGGATGACGCCATGCTCGGCGCCATCCTCCTCGCCGTCGTCCTCGTGATCGGGATCCCGGTGGGCGTCCTGATGTCCGGCGCCGTGGGTGCCGCCCTCCTCGGCGGGGCCCTCAAGTCCGACGCCGACGCCCGCTACGAGGGCAGCGAACTCATCGACCTCAACAAGTAATCCGTCGCCTTCGGCGACCGATGGGACCGTCGCCTCGGCGACCCAAAGAGCCAGGACGGGCCGCGCCCGGCGTTCTTCTCTTCGTAGCGGACAAGGCGACGTGGGCCTCGTCGCCTGCGGCGCCGACGCCCACGTCGCCGCCCGCTACACGCCCCAGCGGGATTGGCCGAAGCGGTAGCCGACCGAACGGACCGTCTGGATGAGGTTGGCGTGCTCCTCGCCCAGCTTGGCTCGGAGGCGCCGGATGTGGACGTCGACCGTCCGCGCCCCGCCGTAGTACTCGTAGCCCCACACCCGGCTGAGCAGCGTCTCGCGCGTGAAAACCCGACCCGGGTGGGAGGCGAGGAACTTGAGCAGCTCGTACTCCATGTACGTGAGGTCGAGCGGGTGCGCGTCGATGGCCGCCTGGTAGGT
>DATFOS010000024.1:0-7323 GCA_035265325.1 Acidimicrobiales bacterium | reverse complement strand
ATCGGCGGCATCGAGCCGGCCCGCGAGCTGACCCTCGCCGCCATGCGGGCCGGCAAGCCGGTGGTCTCCGCCAACAAGGAGCTCCTGGCCAACCATGGTGCCGAGCTGTTCGCGGCCGCCGAGGCCGCCGGCGTCGACCTGCTGTTCGAGGCGGCGGTGGGCGGGGGCATCCCGTTCATCCGTCCGCTGCGCGAGTCCCTCGCCGGCGAGCGCATCGACCGGGTCATGGGCATCGTCAACGGCACGACGAACTACATCCTCACCCGCATGACCGAGGGCGGCGCCGACTACGCCGAGGCGCTCGGCGGGGCGCAGCGGCTGGGCTACGCCGAGAGCGACCCGACCGCTGATGTCGAGGGCCACGACGCCGCCGCCAAGGCCGCGATCATCGCCTCGATCGCCTTCGGCGCCCGGGTGACGGCCGGCGAGGTCTACAACCAGGGCATCTCGGGAGTCACGCCCGCCGACATCAACTATGCCCGCAAGCTCGGCTACGCCATAAAGCTGCTGGCCATCGCCGAGCGCCACCCGGCGTCCGGCGCGCCCACTGGGGCCGGGGCCGGGGCCGGGGCCGGAAACGGCAGCGGCGGCGGCGTCAACGGGGACGGCCCGGCCGGCGGCGCCGCTCGCGGCAACGGGGCCGAGCACGCCGGCCCGACGACCCTCGCCGGCGCGGCCGGCGAGCCCGGTCAGGTTGGCGGGCCCATCGCCGTGAGCAACACCGACGAGATCAGCGTGCGGGTCCACCCGGCGATGATCCCGAGGACGCATCCGCTGGCGAGTGTGAACGACAGCTTCAACGCCATCTTCGTCGAGGGCGAGTCCGTCGGAGAGCTGATGTTCTACGGCCGCGGGGCCGGCGGGGCCCCCACGGCCAGTGCCGTGCTCGGCGACCTCATCGACGCCGCCGCCAACCGCGCCAAGGGCAGCCACGCCAGCGTCGGCGCCCTGGCCCGGGCGCGGCTGCGGCCGATCGACGAGGTGCGGTCCGCCTACTACCTCAACCTCGACGTCATCGACCGTCCCGGCGTGCTCGCCGCCGTCGCCGGCGCGTTCGGCGCCCACGGCGTGTCCATCCGCTCCATGGAGCAGGAGGGCCTGCACGGCGAGGCCCGCATCGTCTTCATCACCCACGAGGCGCGTGAGGCCGACATGCAGGCCACGATCCACGACCTCAACAAGCTCGACGCCGTCGACCGCATCGCCTCGGTCCTGCGCGTCGTCGGGGCGTGACCGTCGCCGCCGCTGGGCAACAGGACTCGGGGAGCCACGCCATGAAGTACGTCTCGACCCGTGGCGCCGCGCCCGTCCTGGACTTCGCCGACGTGTTGCTGACCGGGCTGGCCAGCGACGGGGGTCTGTACGTCCCCGAGGAGTGGCCCGCCCTGCCGCCCGGCGTGGGTGGAGGCGGCGGCGCCGGCGACCCGGCGGGCGCCCGGCCCTACGCCGAGGTGGCGACCGACGTGTTGTGGCCCTACGTCGAGGGCGCCCTGGGGCGGGAGGAGCTGGCGGCGATCGTGGCCGAGGCCTACGCCACCTTCGACCACCCGGACGTGTGCCCGCTCGTCGAGGTCGAGCCCCGGCTTCACGTGATGGAGCTGTTCCACGGCCCGACGCTGGCGTTCAAGGACGTCGCCCTCCAGCTCGTCGGCCGCCTGTTCGACCGCGAGCTGTCCCACCGGGGCCGGCGGGCGACGATCGTGGTCGCCACCTCGGGGGACACGGGCTCGGCCGCCATCGCCGCCTGCGTGGGGCGACCCAACCTCGACGTCGTCGTCCTGCACCCGGCCGGCCGCGTGTCCGACGTGCAGCGCCGGCAGATGACGACCGTCGACGCCCCCAACGTCCACAACGTGGCGGTCGAGGGCACGTTCGACGACTGCCAGGACCTGGTGAAGGCCCTGTTCGCGGAGCCCGCCCGGCGGGCGCGGCTCGGCCTGTCCGCCATGAACTCGATCAACTGGGCCCGGGTCGCCGCCCAGATCACCTACTACGTGACCGCGGTGGCGGCCGTGGGCCGTTGCGAGGTGGCGGTGCCGACCGGCAACTTCGGCAACGCGTTCGCCGGGTGGATCGCCCGGCACTCCGGCGCCCCCATCGAGGGCCTTGTCATCGGCACGAACGTGAACGACATCCTGGCCCGGTGGGTCGCCGGCGGGGCGCTCGTGGCCGACCAGGTGGTGCCGACGCTGAGCCCGTCGATGGACATCCAGGTGTCCTCCAACCACGAGCGCCTGCTGTTCGAGCTGCTCGGACGGGACGGCGCCGCCACGGCCGAGCTGGTCACCCGCTTCCGCCAGGTGGGATCGGCCGAGGTCCCGCGTGACAGGGTGTTCTCGGCGGCGGCGGTCTCGGACGACGAGACCGTGGACGAGATCCGGCGGTTCCACGAGCGGACCGGCTACCTCGCCGACCCCCACACCGCCGTCGGGATCGCCGCGGCCCGCAAGGCCCGCCGCCACCCCGACCTGCCGCTCGTGGCCCTGGCCACGGCGCACCCGGCCAAGTTCCCGGATGCGGTCGAGCGGGCCACCGGCAGCCGCCCGGCCCTCCCCGAGCACCTGGCCGACCTGATGGGCCGCCCGGAGCACTACGAGGTCCTCCCCGCCGACCTCGGGGCCGTCGCCGCCCACGTCGACGCGTGTGTGACGTCCGGGTAGGCCGTGCCGGCGCTCGACCGATCCGGGCGCCACTGGCGCCTTCGGCGGAAGGGTGACGGCCACGGGTGGCGCCCGGCGCGAGCCCCGCACCCTGGCGCGGCTCACGACGTCGTCCCGCGGCACGGGGGCAAATCAAGTCCACCCCCCTTGATGAGCACGGGACGCGAGGGGATTTGCCGGCGTTCGTCACGGCCGGGCAGGGGTGAGCGGCGCGGCGTGGAGGCCGGCCGCGGCTCACGTGCGCCGCGGCTCACCCTTCCGCCGGAGGCGTCGGAACACCCGGGAACGCGCCGAGCGTCGGAGACCCGGGAACGAGCGGGTCACACCTCCGCCGCGGCGATGGAGGCGCGGACGAGTTCGCGGATCTCGGGCGAGGCCTTGCCGGGGGCGCCGGCGTCGTAGGGCGGCTGGGGGTCGTACTCGATGCCCAGCTGGATGGCCCGCGCCATGTCGTCGCCGAACATCCGGCCCACCAGCGTGAGCGCCAGGTCGATGCCGGCGGAGACGCCGGCACCGGTGACGATCCGGTCCTGGAAGACGACCCGCTGCTCCGTGGGCGTGGCGCCGAGGCCGGCGAGCACGTCCGTGTAGCACCAGTGGGTGGTGGCCTCCCGTCCGTCGAGGAGCCCGGCCGCCCCGAGCAGGAGCGAGCCGGTGCACACCGAGGTCGTGTACTGCGTGTGGGGGTGGGCGGCCGCGATCCAGTCCACCACCGGCCCGCCGGCCAGCTCCCGGCGGGACCCCGGCCCACCGGGGACCAGCAGCACGTCGGGGCGCGGGACGTCGGCGAACGCGCGCTCCACGGCGATGTGCAGCAGGCCGGCGTCGTCCGTGACCGTCCCCGGCGCCGCCGCGCACAGGACCACCTCGACGCCGGGCACCAAAGCGAAGACCTGGTACGGGCCGATGGCGTCGAGCGCGGTGAAGTCGGGGTAGAGGCCGATGGCGATCTGCATGGGATCCCCCTCCAGGGTCAGGCGGTGAGCGACGTCAACGTGGGCCGACCGAGGCGGTCCGCGCGGTCGGGCCAGAGCGCCTCGGGCGAGCCGAAGTGCTGGCGGTAGCGGTCGGGCGTGGTGCCCATGCGGCGGCGGAACGCCCGGTAGAGCGTCTCGGGGCGGCGGAGCCCGACCTGGGCGGCGACGGCGGCGACCGTCATGTCGGTGGTCTCCAGCAGGCGGCGGGCGGCCTCGACCCGCAGGGCCTCGACGTACGCCGCCGGCGTGGTCCCGGTCTCGGCCCGGAAGGCCCGGGCGAAGCTGCGGGGGCTCATCCCGGCCCGCCGGGCCATGGTCGTGACCGTGAGGTCGTCGGCCAGGTGGTCGGGCAGCCAGCGCTGCAGCTCGCCGATCGAGGGCGTCCCGGCCGGCTGGGCCAGCAACTGGGCGCTGAACTGGCCCTGCCCGCCCGGCCGGCGGACGAACACGACCAGCCACCCCGCCACCTGGTGGGCGACGTGGCGGCCGTGGTCCTGCTCGAGCAGGGCGAGGAACAGGTCGACGCCGGCGGTGACGCCGGCCGAGGTCCAGCGGTCGCGGTCCTGCACGTAGATGCGATCGGGGAGGACCTCGATCGCGGGGTGCTCCGCCGCCAGCCGGTCGCACGTCGACCAGTGCGTGGTCGCCTGGTAGCCGTCGAGCAGGCCGGCGGCGCCGAGGACGAGCGCGCCGGTGCACACCGACGCCGTCCGCCGGGCCCCGGCCGCCAGCGCCCGCACGCCGTCGAGGAAGCGGGGCTCGGCGACGACCGCATCCGTCCCGAGGCCCCCGAGGACGACCAGCGTGTCGACGCCGCCGGCCGCGAGGCACCCGGCCAAGGAGCGGTCGGCGTCGACCGACACACCGCTGGCGCTGCGGGCCGGCCCCCCGTCGAGCGTGACGACCTGCGTCTCGTAGCCGGGGTCGATCCCCAGCAGGGTGGCGGTGTAGGCGACCTCCAGCGGGCCGGCGAGGTCGAGGAGGTGGAAGCCGTCGAAGGCGACGAAGGCGATCCGGTGCACGCCCGCATCGTGCGCTCGCGACCCGCTGGCGGGAAGGACAAGTGTGTGGCGATTCCTGCCACGCGTCCGACGAGAGGCCGACCGCCGAGGCCGGCGGCGGGCTCGGCGTCCCCCGGACCGCCATCCGGCGTTGACCCGGAGGCCCGCATGAGCGCGACACTCGCGGAACGCGGGTAGTACGGGAGCACGACCCTCGTACGGGTGAGGAGATGCGCATGTCGGAGCCGGGCAATCCGCTGGCCGAGGGGCTCGAACGCCTCCCGGTCCACCCGTCGACGCTGACGATCTTCGGCGCCACCGGCGACCTGGCCCAGCGCAAGTTACTGCCGGCCATCTACAACCTCGCCCACGACGGCGCCCTCCCCGAGACGTTCAACCTGGTGGGTGCCTCGTTCGACCCGATGAGCCGGGACGAGTTCCGCGAGCAGGCCACCAAGTGGATCCGCACCTACTCCCGCCGCGAGCCCGACCCGGCGGTGCTCGAGGCCCTACTCGCCCGGACGCACTACGTGGCCGGGTCCTTCGACGACGACGACCTGTTCGAGACGCTCGACGAGATCGGCGGCCAGCTCGACGTCGAGGCCGGGGTGCCGCTCAACCGCATCCACTACCTGTCGACGTCGCCGGCATTCTTCCAGCTCATCATCGGCCAGCTCGGCAAGCACGGCCTCGCCCACCGCCAGGGGGCCGAGGTCAGGATCGTGGTCGAAAAGCCGTTCGGCCGCCGGCTGGCCGAGGCCCGGGAGCTGAACGCCTTCGTGCTCAACGTCCTCGACGAGTCGCAGGTGTACCGGATCGACCACTACCTGGGGAAGGAGACGGTCCAGAACCTGCTGGCCTTCCGCTTCGCCAACGGGCTGTTCGAGCCGATCTGGAACCGCAACTACATCGACTACGTCGAGATCACCGCGGCCGAGGACGTGGGCATCGGCCGCCGGGCCAGCTACTACGACACGGCCGGCGCCTTGCGGGACCTGGTCCAGAACCACATGCTCCAGCTGCTCACGCTCCTCTGCATGGAGCCGCCGACCACGTTCTCGGCGGACGCCGTGCGGACCGAGAAGGTCAAGGTCCTCCAGGCGATCATGCCGCCGACGCCGGCCGAGGTGCCGCACATGGCGGTCCGGGCGCAGTACGCGGCGGGGGCGACCGGCGGCGAGGACGTGCCTGGCTACCTCGACGAGGCCGACGTCCCCGACAGCTCGACGACCGAGTCGTACGCCGCCCTGCGGCTCGAGGTCGACAACTGGCGCTGGGCCGGCGTCCCCATCTACCTGCGGACCGGCAAGCGGCTCGCCCGCAAGGTGACCGAGATCGCGGTCACGCTCAAGCCGGTGCCGCACGTGGCCTTCCAGGAGGAGGGCGCCTTCGGCGTGCAGCCGAACCAGCTGGTGCTGACCATCCAGCCCAACGAGGGCGTGTCGCTGTCGTTGGGCGCCAAGATCCCGGGGACGCGCATGCGCATCCGGCCCGTGAAGATGGAGTTCCTCTACGGCACGTCGTTCCTGTCGGCGTCGCCGGAGGCCTACGAGCGGCTCATCCTCGACGCGGTGCGGGGCGACGCCACGCTGTTCCCCCGCGACGACGAGGTCGAGGCGCAGTGGCGCATATGCGACCCGATCATCGAGTACTGGGTCGAGACGCCGGGGCCGCTCCCGCAGTACCCGGCGGGGTCCGCCGGACCGGCCGAGGCCGATGACCTGATCCGGCCGGGCCACCGCTGGCGGGGCATGTGAGCGGGCGCGACGGGACCAGCCAGGCCGTCTGGTCCGAGCAGGCCACCACCCCGGCGGCGGTCGACGAGGCGCTGCGGACGCTGCTGCACGAGCGCCACGTCCGCAACGTCGCGTTCGCCCCGGCCCGGGTGCTCAACCTCGTCGCCATCACCGACCGCGAGTGGCGGGGCGAGATCGCCAACCGGCTGGAGCGGGTCGGCAAGCACCACCCCTCGCGGACGATCATGTGCTCGGTCGAGGCCGGGCGGAAGACGCTCGACGCCGTCGTGTCGGTGGCGGCGCCGGACGAGGCGGCGGCCGAGAGCATCGCCCTCGGCAGCGAGCACATCGAGCTCGACATCGGCCCGGGCCATCTCGAGCACCTCGACACGATCGTCGACCCCCTCGTCGTCACCGACCTGACCACCGTCCTGTGGGCGCCCCACGGCCACGACGAGGGGATCGAGGCCCTGTGCAAGGTGGGCCAGGTCGTCCTCATCGACTCCATCGAGGCGGGCTCGATGGACGAGGCCGTCGACCGGGCCCAGCGCTGGCTGCAGCACTTCCACGTCGTCGACCTGTCGTGGCTCCGCTCGACGCCGTGGCGCGAGCGCATCGCCATGACGTTCGACCCGCCGTCCATGCGGCCGGAGCTGGCGAAGATCAGCGGGGTCACGATCCGCCACCATCCCGAGTCGGCGGTGGCGGGGCTGCTTCTGGTGGGGTGGCTGGCGTCGCGGCTCGACTGGGCGCCGACCGCGCTGGTCCGCCGGCACGACTCGATGTACTGCCGGATGCGGGGCAAGCGGCAGGACGTGGCGGTCCGCCTGGTCCCCGACGACTGGCTCTCCACGCTGGGGCTGTCGGGCATCACGGTCGAGACGGCCTCCGGCATGTCGCTGTCGCTCGACCGGGGGCCGGGCGGCCTGCAGGCCGTCCGCAAGACCCG
>DATFOS010000023.1:0-3882 GCA_035265325.1 Acidimicrobiales bacterium | reverse complement strand
GCGGGCGCGCGGGACCGATCGGCTCCCGGGCTCTTCGGCGCAGCGGGCGGGGCAGGAATGAACACCCGCCGGGGATCGCTGGTCGACGGCCTCTCCGGTTGGTGGAAGCGGTCGCTCACAGGCGGCCCCAGGTTAGCGACGGGGTGTCGCGGGCGGGTGTCATGGCACCGCGGCGCCCCACGGTGCCGGCCTACTTCTCCGTTACGCCGACCTGGTCGAAGGTCGCCATCTCGGCGAGCACCCGGACGGCGGCCTCCAGGAGCGGCAACGCCAACGCCGCGCCGGAGCCCTCGCCGAGCCGGATCCCGAGGTCGACCATGGGATCGAGCCCGAGGCTGCCCAGCACCACGGACGCGCCGGGCTCGACCGAGCGATGCCCGGCGATCACGGCCCGTTCCACCCCGGGCACCAATCGGCTGGCGACGAGCAGGGCAGACGCAGCGATCACGCCGTCGATGACGACCGGGACGTGAAGCGCAGCGCCGCCGACCACGAACCCCGCAAGGGCCGCGTGCTCGAGCCCGCCGATCTCGGCCAGGATCGCCAGGGCGTCGTCGCCGTGCAAGTGCTGCGCCCGCGACGCGGCGGCGGCGACGAGGGCGGTCTTGCGCTGCAGCATGGCGTCGTCGATGCCGGTGCCACGACCGGTCACCGCCGGTGCCGGCCGGTCGGTCAAGGCGGCGATGAGCGCGGCCGAGGGCGTGGTGTTGGCGATGCCCATGTCGCCGGTGACGAGGCAGCGGGCACCCCCGTCCACGAGCGTGGTTGCCACCTCGGCACCAACGTCGAGCGCCCTGCGGGCGTCGCCGATCGACATCGCAGGGCCGACCGCCAGGTCGCCGGTCCCGGCGCGCACCTTGCGGGCCAGGAGGCCGGGCCCGTCGGGCAGCTCGCCGGCCACGCCCACGTCGACCACCACGACTGCGGCGCCCGCCTGCCGGGCCAGCACGTTGATGGCCGCCCCGCCGCCGAGGAAGTTGGCGACCATCTGGGCGGTGACCTCCTGCGGCCAGGGAGAGACACCCTGCCGATGGACGCCGTGGTCGCCGGCGAACACGGCGACGGCGGCAGGCCGGGGGAGCGGCGGGGGCATGGCCGAGGCGATGCCGGCGAGCTGGACGCCCACGGTCTCGAGGCGGCCCAGCGATCCGGGCGGCTTGGTCAGGCGCCGATGGTGCTGCGTCGCCTCGCCAGTCGCCACCGCGTCGAGTGCGCCGGTGAGTCCGGCCGCGGCCCGGAAGGCCCCGACGCGGGTGGTCAGCGCGTCGAGCACCCCCCGGTGCACGGGCCGGTCGTCCGCGGTCACGAGCAGGGGGTGATCGGACGGGGAGCGTTCCCGGTCGGCCCCTACGAACGACACGTGCTCCAGCGGGATGCCCGCGGCCACGAGGTCGGCGGCGAGATCGTCGGCGCCGGCGCTCGCAGGCACCGCGATCCGTACGGCGACGCCGCCCGCGGCGAGGGCGGCGACCAGGCGGCGTGCCCCCGGGCGCGCCTGCGGCGCGGCGGCGCGACCGGGGCCGGGCCGGTCGATCAGGGCGGCCGCCTCGAACTCCACGGCCGCGAGCGGATGCTGGCCCCGGCCGCCGGAGTCGGTGCCGGTCGTCGTCATGGTCGCTGTCCTCCGTTGGGTGCCGGTGCGGCGCGGTCATCGTGGTCCGGCAACGCTGACCGTGGCCAACGCGCGGTCGAGCATCGCGAGTCCGTCGGCGTCGGGTACCGCGATGCGCACGTGGTCGGCCAGGCCGAACGACGCGCACTCGCGCACCACGACGGCCTGGGTCGCGAGCGCATCCCGCAGGCCTGCGGCGCGGGGAACGAGCACCCATGGCGCGTCCGCGGCGACGGCCGTCCACCCCCGGGCGGCGAGCACGGCGACCAGTTCGGCCCGGGCTCGAGCGATGCGGTCGGTCCACGCCCGGGGATCGGCCCGCTCGAGCAGGTCGGGCACCAGCGCGCAGGCGAGCGAGCTGACGGCCCAGGCCGGTCGGCGTCGGCGCAGCGCGGTCGCCGCGGGCTCGTCGGGCGCGACGGCGAAGCCGAGCCGGAGGCCGGGGCAGGCGAACGCCTTGGTGAGCGAGCCGAGCGCCCAGCCCGGCCGGGCGCGGGTCCAGGTGCCGGCGCTCAGCGAGAGGAACGCCTCGTCCCACACCGCCGACCGGTCGCCGGGCGCGGCCAGGCGGCCCGACGGGCTGTGGGGATCGGACCGCCAGCGCGGCGCGGCCGGATCGAGGCGGGGGAGGTGGCGGGCGTACAACGAGAAGTCGGGCTCGTCGACCCATCCGGCGCCGAGGTGCTCGGCGACGAGGGCGACGGCCTGGGCACCGCCGGCCGTGAGCACGAGTCGTCGGCGGGGCAGCCCCAAGGCCTCGGCGACCAGCGCCTCGGCCCGAGCGACATCGGGGTAGCGCCGGAGGCTGGGCAGATGAGGCGCCGCGAGCGAAGAGATGTCCGGGGCGAAGGGGTTGAGGCTGGCGGACAGGTCGAGCACGGCGTCGGGCGCAAGTCCCAGCGCAGCCGCCACCTGGGCGCCGTCGCCGCCGTGCGGGCCCGGTGGCGGGACGGCGGTCACGGTTGGCGCCGGTCCCCGCCCCGGCCCGCGCCCCGTCGCCGTCGCCCCGCGGCCAGCTCGCCCGCGGCGCCGACAACCGCCAGCGTGCCCGCGAGCAGCCAGGTGACGTCGCGTGACAGGTCGACGGCCGCTCGGACATCGGCCCGAGCCGGGGGACGCCCGTCGCCGAGCGGTGGGCGGTCGTCGACGACGGCGCCGTAGCGGTTGCGGCCGCCGAGGCGGACGCCGAGCGCCGCGGCGAAGGCGGCCTCGGCGACGCCGGCGTTGGGGGACGGGTGCCGCGGCGCGTCGCCCCACACGGCCCGGGCGACCGTCCGGGCGCGACCCGGACGCACCAGCGCGACCAGCAGCGCGGTCGCCCGGGCGGGCACCCACGCCAGCACGTCGTCCAGCCGGGCGGACGCCGTGCCGAACCGCTGGTAGCGGTCGTCGCGGTAGCCGACCATCGAATCGAGGGTGTCGCCCGCACGGTGGACGAAGACGCCGACCGAGCCTGCGGCCACCGTCCACAGGGCGGGGGCCACGATGGCGTCGGTCGTGTTCTCGGCGACCGACTCGACGGCGGCCCGGGCGATGCCCGCCTCGTCGAGCCCCGAGGGGTCGCGGCCCACGAGCGCCGGCAGCCGCGCCCTCGCCGTGTCGAGATCGCCGGCCTCGAGGGCCGCCGCCACGTCGAGCGCAGCCGCGTGGAGGCCCCGCCCCGCGGTGCTCACGTAGCCCGCGGCGCCGGGCGACCGGAGGGCCGCCCCCGCCAACCCGGCGAGCCCGACGCCCGCCCCGGCCAGCACGGCACCACGAGCGCGGCGGTCGTCGTAGAGCCGCCGTTCGAGCGCGGCCATCGCCGCCCCGAACAGCGCCACCGGGTGGAGCCTCGCGGGCAGGGGCGGCTCGCCCAGCAGGCGGTCGACGGCGAGCGCGGCGCTCGCGCCCAGGGCTCGGCGGGACCACGTCGTCCTCACGCCGTCACCATCGCGCGGCGGCCACCAGCAGCCCGACCGTCTGTGCCACCACGCCGGCGGCACCCAGGACGTCGCCCGTGTAGCCGCCGAGCCGTCGCCACCCGAGCGCGATCACGGCGGCGAACCCGCCGAGCGCAGCCGCCGCCGTGATCACCCCGGGGGCCCAGCCGGCGTCGACGGCCAGTGCCACGGCGGAGCAGCCCCCGACCAGGGCGACGACGGCGGGACCGGCGCCGCCGCCGGCGAACCCGATCGCCGCGCCCCCTTCGCCATCGTCTCCCGCTCGGGCTTCGGCGCGGGTAGGGCGGCTCGCCCGCGCGTAGGGGACCCGGGCGAGCGCGACGGCCATCG
>DATFOS010000022.1:0-2136 GCA_035265325.1 Acidimicrobiales bacterium | reverse complement strand
GCCTTGGCATGGTTGAGCGCCTCGACCGTCTGGGGCATCACGCCGTCGTCGGCCGCCACCACCAGGATGACGATGTCGGTGACGTTGGCCCCGCGGGCCCGCATGGCGGTGAACGCCTCGTGGCCCGGCGTGTCGATGAAGGTGATGAGCTTGCCGTCCTTCTCGACCTGGTAGGCGCCGATGTGCTGGGTGATGCCGCCCGCCTCGCCCTCGACCACGTTGGCGTTGCGGATGCGGTCGAGCAGCTTGGTCTTGCCGTGGTCGACGTGGCCCATCACGGTGATCACCGGCGGTCGGGGCGCGGCCTGCGCATCGCCGTCGTCGTCGAACAGCTGCTCGATGCCCAACTGGCGCTGCAGCTCGACCTCTTGCTCCTCGCCGGGGTCGACCAGGCGGATCTCCGCGTCGATCTCGGCCGCGAACAGCTCGATCATGTCGTCGGTGAGCGACTGGGTGGCCGTGACCATCTCGCCCTGCTGCATCAGGAAGCGGACGACGTCGGCGGCCGTGCGGTTGAGCTTGGGGCCGAGGTCCTGCGGGGTGGAGGCGCGCTCGACGACGATGACGCCCTCAGGCACCGGGGCGGATGCCGGCGTGTAGGTCGGCACCTCCATCGGCTGGAGCTCCTCGCGGCTGCGACGGCGGCGACCGCGACGGCGCGGCGGTCGCTGACCGCCACCCCGGGGCCCACCACCGGGGCGCCCGCCGGGCGCTCCACCGGGACCGCCCATGGGCGGACCGCCACCGGGACGGCCGGCGCCGGGCCCGCCGCCGAACGGCCGGCTCGAGCCGCCGCCACCACCGCCGACACCGGCGGGACGGCCACGACCCGGGGGACCCGCGCCGGGACGGCCACCGCGTTGGGGCGCCGTCGGCGTACGTCCACCCTGACCGGGGGGCGGCGGGATCGGCTTACCCGACGACGACACCGGGGGACCGGGCGGCGGTGGGATCGGCGTGCCCGACGACGAAGTGGGCGAACCCGCAGGGCGTGGAGCATCGGGGGCGGCTCGTCCCGCCGGCGGCGGGGTCGGGTGGGCGGCCGGGGGCGCAGTGGGGCGCGACGGACGAGGCGCCGGGCCGCCCGGGCGATCGGGCGCGGCGGGGGGTGCCGGTGGCGCGGCCGACGCCGCAGGGGCGCGAGGGGCGCCGGGCGGGGGCGCGGTGACGTCGGGGCGCAGCGGGCGGGGCGGATGCTCACTCCCCGACGAGGTCACCAGCCTGCTCGGTGGCGCGGGCGGCGTGGACGGCGACGGCCGCCCGGCACCGGGGCGCGCCGGCGCAGGGGGTGGCGGGACGCGCCGGGCCGGGGCGGGGGCGGATGCCGCCGCGGCCGCCGGCCGCTCGGCGGGAGGGGTGGCGGGTGGGGCGGGCCGGGGCGCCGCCGACGCCGCAGGGGCGACGGGCTCGGGCTCGCTTGCCGGGGTCTCGGCCGCCGGAGCCACGGTCGGCGCGGGAGCCGCCGGTGCCTCCGCCTCGCCGGACTTCTTGGCCGCGGTCTTCTTCGCCGCCGCCTTCTTCGCGGGAGCCTGCTTCGCGGGCGCCTTCGTGGCGGGCGCCGTCTCGGCCGGGGTGGGCTCGGGCTGCTTGTCTCGCACCAGCCCGTCGCGCTGGGCGCGACGGCGGACGCGGTCGGCTTGCGCCTCCTCGATGCCCGAGGAGTGCGTCTTGACCCCGATGCCCAATCTCAGGCAGAGATCGAGGCATTCCTTGTTGGTGAGCCCTAGCTCCTTGGCGAGCTCGTGGACCCTGGTCTTCGCTGCCAAGTTGTCTCTGACCAGCCCTTCGTCTTGCTCTGGGCGCGATCCGCGCACCTCATGGCGCACATCGCGGTGACTTATCCTCGCGCAGACCGCGGCAGCCGCACGAACACGGCTCCGGGCGACGTTCCGCCCGAAGCTCAACGACGGCCGGGCGACCGATCGCCGAGCCTGAACGCTCGTGCGAACGCTCCTCGTCGCTCGGCCAACTGCCGACATTCGTCGAGCGTGTTCTTGCACAACCACGCTCCGCGCCCCGGAAGTGTACGGCCCTCGACGATCGATGCCTCGGCCCCGCGCACGAACCGCACCAGCTCGTGCTGGGGCGCCCGCTTCCGGCATCCCACGCACGTGCGGATCGGCGCGATCCCGCTAC
>DATFOS010000021.1:0-7813 GCA_035265325.1 Acidimicrobiales bacterium | reverse complement strand
AACCTGCTGCCGACCCTCACGGCCGCCGAGAACATCACGCTGCCGATGGACCTGGCGGGCCGCCGCCCCGACAAGGCGTGGCTCGACGCCGTCATCCAGACCGTCGGCCTGCGGGACCGGCTGAGCCACCGCCCGTCCGAGTTGTCGGGCGGCCAGCAGCAGCGGGTCGCCGTGGCCCGGGCCCTGGCCAGCCGGCCCGACGTGATCGTCGCCGACGAGCCCACCGGCAACCTCGACTCGCGCAGCGGCGGCGAGATCCTCGGCTTCATGCGCCGGGCCGTCGACGAGCTGGGCCAGACGATCGTCATGGTCACCCACGACCCGGTGGCCGCCGGCCACGCCGACGCCGCCGTGTTCCTGGCCGACGGCCGGATCGTCGACCTCATGGACGCCCCCACCGCCGAGCGCGTGCTCGAGCGGATGAAGGCCTTCGGGAGCTGAACCGATGTTCCGCACCACCCTCCGTACGATCGGCGCCCACAAGCGGCGCCTGCTCTCCACCTGCACGGCCGTGCTGCTCGGCGTGGCCTTCCTGGTCGGGACGCTCGTCATGGGCGCCTCGACCCGCGACGGGTTCGGCGGCCTCTTCGAGGAGGCCAACGCCGGGACCGACGCCCTGGTCCGCAGCGACGTCGAGGTCGGCAACGGCGAGTTCTCCGAGCGCGGCATGCTCGCCGGGGACCTCCTCGACCGGGCCCGGGCCGTCGAGGGCGTCGGCGTGGCCGAGCCGCTCGTCGAGGCCACCGGCCAGGTCGTCGGCAGCGACGGCGACCCGATCGGCGGCGGCGGCCCGCCCACGGTGGCGGGCAACTGGGTCGCCGACCCCGACCTCAACCCCTGGCAGGTCGCCGAGGGCCGGGCGCCCGAGGCGGACGGCGAGGTCGTCCTGGACCGCCAGGTCGCCGAGGAGGGCGGCTACGCCGTGGGTGACACGGTGACGATCCGCACCCCGGCCCGGATCGAGGCCACGCTCGTGGGCACCGCCACGTTCGAGGGTCGCGACTCCATGGCCGGCTCCACGTTCGCCGCCTTCACCACGGACTACGCCCAGCAGTCCCTGCTGGCCGACCCGACCGAGCTGACCGGCGTGGTCGTGGCCGGCGACGGCAGCGTGACCGAGGCGGAGCTGGCCGACCGGCTGGACGTCGCCATGCCCGACCAGGTGGAGGCCATCACGGCCGCCCAGCTGACCGCCGAGCAGGAGGACCAGATCGAGTCGGACTTCCTCGGCCTGGTCGAGACGTTCCTGCTGGTCTTCGCCGGGATCGCCCTGGTCGTCGCCAGCTTCAGCATCTACAACACCTTCTCGATCCTGGTGGCCCAGCGGACCCGCGAGTCGGCGCTGATGCGGGCTCTCGGGGCGACCCGGCGCCAGGTCATCACTTCGGTGGTCGTCGAAGCCGCCATCGTCGGGGTCATCTCGTCCGCCCTGGGCATCGCCGCCGGCATCGGGCTGGCGTCCGGCCTGGTCGCCATGGCAGAGGCCAACATGGGCTTCCCCGACAGCCCGCTGACGATCGGCTCGACCCCCATCGTCGCCGGCCTGCTCGTCGGCATCGTCGTCACGCTGATCGCCAGCGTCGCCCCGGCCGTGAAGGCGTCCCGGGTGGCCCCGCTGGCCGCCCTGCGGGACGTGGCGATCGACCGGTCGGGGTCGTCGCGGGCCCGGGCCGTGCTCGGTGTCCTCGTGGCCGGGGCCGGCGTCGCCGCCGTGGTCGCCGGTACTACGGGCGAGGGCGCGCTCGGCACGACGGGCCTGGGCGCCGTGGCGCTGCTGGTCGGCGTCGTCCTGCTCGGCCCCGTCGTGGCCCGTCCGGCCACCGCCGTCCTCGGCGTGCCGCTCACGCTGCGGCGCAAGGGCACCAGCGGCAAGCTCGCCCGCCAGAACGCCATGCGGAACCCCCGCCGCACGGCGGGCACGGCCTCGGCGCTGATGGTCGGCGTGGCCGTGGTCAGCCTGTTCACGGTGTTCGCCGCCTCGATCAAGCAGTCGATGAACGACATCGTCGACGAGCAGTTCGCCGGCGACCTGGTCATGGCGCAGACGGACTTCAGCGGCAGCGGCATGACCCCGGACCTGGCCCGGGACGTGAACGCCCTGCCCGAGGTCGACGCCGCCGTCGGCATCGGGACCGCCGCCGTGCGGGTCGCCGACGTCGACTACTCCGGCAGCGCCGCCGACATGGCCCTGCTCACGGGCGTGATCGACCTCGAGCCCCTCGAGGGCGACCTGGCCACCGTGGGCGCCGGCGAGATCGCCATCGAGCAGGAGTGGGCCGACGACCACGGGCTCACGCTCGGCGGGCCGGTGCCGGTGGCCTTCCCGGACGGCACGACCGAGCAGCTCACCCTCGCCGCCACCTACGGCGAGGCGTCCCTGATGGGGCCGGTCATCGTGCCGACCGAGGTGTGGGCGCCCCACGCCGGCCAGCTCAGCGACGAGGTGGTCGCCATCGACCTCGCCGACGGGGTGACGCTCGACGAAGGCCAGGCGGCCATCCAGCCGGTGGCCGACCGTTACGGCGCCCCGGAGGTGCAGGACCGGGACGAATACGTCGACACGGTCGCCAGCGAGGTCGACCAGCTGCTGACCATCGTCTACGCCCTGCTGCTGCTGGCCATCGTCATCGCCCTCATGGGCATCGCCAACACGCTGTCGCTGTCCATCCACGAGCGGACCCGCGAGCTGGGCCTGCTCCGGGCGGTCGGCCAGACCCGGCGCCAGGTCCGGGCGATGGTCCGGGGCGAGTCCTTCCTGGTCGCGCTGTTCGGCACGGTCGGCGGCGTCGGCCTCGGCGCCTTCCTGGCGTGGGCGCTGGTGCAGGCCCTCGAGAGCGAGGGGTTCGGCGCCTTCGCCCTGCCGATGGGCCAGCTCGCCGTGGTCCTCGGGCTCGGTGCGGTGGTCGGCGTGGTCGCCGCCCTCCGCCCCGCCCGCCGGGCCGCCCGCCTCGACGTGCTGTCGGCCATCGCCACGGACTGACGCACGCCGGCGGCATCACCGCCGACCCCCGCAGGCTGTCGGTGGCCTGCTCCGGCCCCCGGGGACTCCCGTCCCCCGGGGGCCGGTCGGCGTTTTCGGGAGGACCGGCGGACCGGAGGACCGGAGGCCCCGGAAGGCCGGCGAGCCGCTCCGGCCCTCAGCGGGGCCGGCTCACCAGCTGCCGCCGCCCCCGCCGCCGGCGCCGCCGCCCACCGAGCCGCCGCCGAAGCCGCCGCCCCCCGAGCCGCCGGAGGAGGGGGCCGACGCGGTGCTGATCGACGAGGCGAGCAGCGCCGGGCCGAGGTAGGCGTAGGACAGGCCGGCGTCGTAGGGGATGGTGGCCGAGGCGGCCCGCACGGCCTGCGACCAGCGGTCGATCTCGCCGAGGGCGATCGCCCAGGCGGTGTACTCGCGCAGGACGCCCCGGCGGGCGGCCTCCTCGGCGTGGTGCGCCTCCGACCCGGCCAGGAACCACCGGAACGACTCGACGCGCAGCCACAGGCCCGAGCCGGTCGCGGTCCGGACCCGCAGCTCCCAGCCCCGGATCACGCCGGCGGCGCCCGCCCCGGCCACCACGGCGCCCGCCAGGACCAACGCGAGGAAGGCGGGGCCGCTCATGTTGGCCAGCAGGCCGCCGAGGAAGACGGCCAGCCCGCCCACCACGAAGGCGACGCCGCCCAGCACCCGGACGAGCACCCGTCGCCGGTCCGCCCGGGCGTCCCACAGGCCGGACGACGCGCGCCACGACTCGAGTTCCTGGCCCACCTCCCCGAAGCCCCGCCCGAAGCGCTCGTCGTACGTACCGAGCTCGATGCGCTCCCGGCCGTCGAACATAACGTCGAGCAGGGGTGCCGTCGCCGCCGTGCCCGGCCCGGTGCGCACGAGGGCCGTGGGGTCGTGGTCCCCGTCCTCCTCGATGTGGACGGCGCCCTCGATGGCGGCCTGGACGAGCCAGGCGACCTTGTGCTCCTGCTGGACGGTCTCGCGCAGGACGACCCCGCCCTGCGCCGGCCTCAGCTCGGCCGGCGGGGCGAACTCGATCGTGGCCAGCCCGGCCAGCTCGGCCTCGTCGATGCGCCGCTCGCCGGGTGGCAGCCACTCGGGCGGCCCGCTGACCGGCTCGCCGATGTGCCCGACCGACGCCGGCGGGACGAGGGGCGGGGCGAACGGCGGGCGCCCGGCGTACGCCACGTCGGCGGCGCCTCCCGAGGCGATGCGCTCGCGTCCCGCCCGGCGTACCAGGCGGGAGGCCGGCGCCGCGCCCACCAGCGCGCCGCCGAGGGCCACGGCGAACGGCGGGAGGAGGCCGGTGCCGTCGTCGGCCGGGCGCTCGGTGGGCGGCTGAGGGACGGTCGGCGTGGCGGCGAGGTCGCCGCCGGCCGTCGCCTCGATCGAGAGGCCGTTGCCCGCCGACAGCGAGTCGAGCCGGACCACGAGGTGGCCCGGCTCGACGACCCGCAGCGCACCGTCCGGGCACGCCTCGGGCGAGCGGATGCCCCCGGTGACGCAGCGGACGTCGTCGAGCTCGAACGGGGCGACGACGTGGGCCTCGACCTCGTGCATGTCGACCTCCCACTGGTAGCCGACGGTGTCCCAGTCGAGGGTGTTGTCCCGGACGATGCTCGGGAGGGGGTACGTCAGCTCGTAGCGGTGCTTGCCGGACACCGTCCGGTTCGGGTCGCCGATCCGGAAGTTGGTGCCCGCGGCGACCGCCGACACCGCCACGTCGGACGGCGCATCGGCGGTGACCTCCATCGGTGTCTCGAGCGGCAGGTCGGGGATCACCCGCTCGATGCCGTGCCGCTCGGTGCTGAAGCCGAAGTCGTAGTCGAACACCTCGACCACCTCGGCGGAGCCGTCGTCGTTCACCACGGCCCGCGTCCAGACGGCGTCGATCTGCTCGGTGTTCCCGGCCACGGCACCCACGAGGCCGCTGACGCCCACGACGACACCGGCACCACCCAGGAGTGCCATGTCGAGCCGTCGTCGTGCCGGGGTGCGCATCACGCGCAACCTACTGCCGCACGCGGTGGCGGCTACGCCCCCGGTCGTACGCGCCGCGGCCCTCCCGGGGGCGATGACGGCGGGCCGGCCGGGTCGTACCGTCGGGGGGTGATGCAGGTCGAGACGCCGCCACCGGCCGACGGGCCGGCCCGGCGCGCCCCGGCGCGCCGCGGCGCCCGCACCGGTGGGCCCCGTCGCCGGCTCGACCTCGGCGCCGTCGTCCGGTCCCCGGTCACGCGCGACGTCCTCATCGCCCTGGCCGTGACCGCCGTACAGCTCGGGGCGGTGCTGGTCGCCAACCACTTCCGCGAGGAGCAGCCCGACGCGATCCCGCTCGACGCCCGCGGGGTCGCCCTGCCGGTGGTCGCCGGGCTGGCCCTGCTGGCCCGGCGCCGTTACCCGGTCGTCGTCTTCGGCGTCGCCCTGGTCACGACCGCCGGCTACTTCGCGCTGGAGTACCCGCGGGCGCCGATCTTCTGGGCGATGATCGTCGCCTTCGTCACGACGGTCCTCGCCGGGCGGCGCAACGCCGCCATCGCCGAGCTGGCGGTCGGTTACGTGACGTTCCAGGTCGCGGTGTGGTTGGGAGCGGGGGAGGGGCCGAACCTCGGCTTCGCCCTGGTCCTGGCGGCGTGGCTGCTGGTGCTGCTGACCGGGGCCGAGGCGCTGCGGGCCCGGCGCGAGCGGACGGAGGAGCGCGAGCGGTCGCGGGAGGAGGAGGCGCGGCGCCGGGTCACCGAGGAGCGCCTCCGCATCGCCCGTGAGCTGCACGATGTCGTGGCCCACAACATCTCGCTGGTCAACCTCCAGGCCGGCGTGGCCCTCCACCTGCTGGACGAGCGGCCCGAGCAGGCCCGCACCGCCCTGACCACGATCAAGGACGCCAGCAAGGAGGCGCTGGTCGAGCTCCGGTCGGTCCTCGGCGTCCTGCGCCAGGTCGACGAGCCCGACGACGCCCCCCGGGCGCCCACGCCTGGCCTGGGCCGCCTCGACGACCTGGTCGCGCAGTCCCACGCCGCCGGCGTCGAGGTCCTGGTGACCCGGGGCGGCGACGGCGACGACGGCCGCGCCCTCCCCCCGGGCCTCGACCTGGCAGCCTTCCGGATCGTGCAGGAAGCCCTGACCAACATCGCCCGCCACGCCGGGCCCACGACCGCCGAGGTCCGGCTCACCCGGCGGTCCGACGCCCTCGACCTCGAGGTGCTCGACGACGGCGCCGGACCGGGTGGCGGGCCGTCCGCCGCCGCCGAGCTGGGATCCGGCCACGGCATCGCCGGCATGCGCGAGCGGGCCGAGTCGGCCGGCGGGACGCTCGAGGCCGGCCCCCGCCCCGGGTTCGGGTGGCGGGTCCACGCCCGGCTGCCCCTGGCGCCGGCGGGTGGTGACGAGTGACGACCATCGTCCTCGCCGACGACCAGTCGCTGATCCGGGCGGGCCTGCGGGCGCTCATCGACGCCCAGGACGACCTGGACGTCGTGGGCGAGGCCGGCGACGGCGCCGAGGCGGTCCGTGTGGTGACGGAGACCCGGCCCGAGGTGGTCCTCATGGACGTCCGCATGCCGGACGTCGACGGCCTGGAGGCCACCCGGCGCATCGTCGCCGACCCAGCCCTGGCCGACGTGCGGGTCGTGATCCTCACCACGTTCGAACTGGACGAGTACGTCTTCGAGGCCCTGCGCAGTGGGGCCAGCGGCTTCCTGGTCAAGGACACCGAGCCGGCCGACCTGCTGCGGGCGGTGCGGGCGGCGGCGGCCGGGGACGCCCTCCTCTCCCCGGGCGTGACCAGGCGGCTGATCGAGGAGTTCGCCACCCGGGCCAAGCCCGCCGGGCTGGCGCCCCAACTCGACCTGCTCACGGAGCGCGAGCGCGAGGTGATGGCGCTGGTGGCGGAGGGGCTGAGCAACGACGAGATCGCGGCCCGGCTCGTGGTGAGCCCGGCGACGGCGAAGACCCACGTGAGCCGGGCGATGATCAAGCTCAACGCCCGCGACCGCGCCCAGCTGGTCGTCTTCGCCTACGAGACCGGCCTCGTGGCGCCCCGCTGGCGAGGCTGAGCGCCGTCCCAGGCCCGGCCTACGCCCGCCGGCGTAGCGGCCCGGGCGCGCTACCCCGGGGGCGGTAGCGGGAAGTCCAGCCGAGCGGGCGACGACCCGGAAGGCCCTGGTCGCGACGATCGACTCATGCTTTCCACACTGATCGCCACCCATCACTGGGACGGGCCGCCGTGGTTCGTCTTCCCGCTCGTCTGGCTCGTCCCGCTCACGGTCGGCCTGCTGCTGTGGCGGTTCGGGCCGTGGCGGCGCCGGGCCCCGTTCGTGGACGCCCGCACCACCCTCGCCACCCGCTACGCCAACGGCGACATCGACGAGGCCGAGTACCACCGACGCCTCGACGTCCTCGAGGGGCGCGACCGATGAGCGCCGTCGACACCGCCGCCGCCCGCGTGACGGGCACCGTCCCCGCCGTCCGGGTCGAGGGCGCCAGCAAGGTGTACGGGTCGGGCGAGGCCGCCGTCCGGGCGCTGGACGACGTGACGGTCGCCTTCCCGGCCGGCCGGTTCACGGCGATCATGGGCCCGTCGGGCTCGGGCAAGTCGACGCTGCTGCACTGCATGGCCGGGCTCGACGACCTCACGTCGGGCCGGGCGTACGTCGGCGACATCGACCTGGGCGACCTCCGCGACGACGAGCTCACCGTCCTGCGGCGGACCCGCCTCGGCTTCGTGTTCCAGGCCTTCAACCTGGTCCCGACGCTGTCGGCCGCCGAGAACATCCGCCTCCCGCTCCTGCTGGGCGGGACGGCGGGCGACGAGGCCTGGGTCGACACGGT
>DATFOS010000020.1:0-33530 GCA_035265325.1 Acidimicrobiales bacterium | reverse complement strand
GGCCTCGTCGGTGCGATTTCCGATGGCACCGACGGCGGCCGGCGAGGGGGCCGGCGCGAACGACGGAGCAACTGTAGCCACCGTCGCGCCAGAAGCGGTCGATCGGTCCTCGACGGACCCTCGTCCTCCGTCGATCGCTGGGAGCGTGCTGTGGACGCCGACGTATGCATCTGCGCCAATGGGCCATGGAAACGCTCGCCCATCGGGCGTTCACTGACGGCATGACAAACGACACGAACGAACGCCTCATCCTCGTCACCGCCGGGAACGGGAAGACCGGGCGCCGCCTCGTCGAACGCCTGGAAGGGCGGGGCGTGCCCGTGCGGGTCGGGTCCCGCCGCGGGACGCCGCCCTTCGACTGGTACGACGAGTCCACCTGGGCACCGGCACTGGACGGCGCCGCCGCGGCCTACCTGGCCTTCGTGCCGGACACCGGGTTCCCCGGCGCGTCCGCCATCGTCGGCGCGTTCGCCCGGGAGGCGGTGGGCTGCGGGGTCCGCCGGCTCGTGTTCCTGTCGGGCCGGGGCGAGGAGGAGGCCCAGGCGTCCGAGCGAGCGGTCCAGGCCTCCGGGGCCGACTGGACGATCCTGCGAGCCGCCTGGTTCGCCCAGAACTTCAGCGAGCACTTCCTGCTCGGGCCGGTGCTCGACGGGGTGGTCGCCCTGCCGGCCGCCGACGTGGCGGAGCCGTTCGTCGACGTGGACGACATCGCCGACGTCGCCGTCGCCGCCCTGACCGAGGAGGGCCATGTCGGCCGGCTGTACGAGATGACCGGTCCCCGGCTGTTGACGTTCACCGAGGCGACGCGCCTGATCGCGGAGGCCGCCGACAGGGACGTCCGGTACGTGAGCGTGACGCCCGAGGAGTACGCCGCCGGTGCGGTGGCGGCCGGGCTCCCGGAAGAGGAGGTCGGCCCGCTGACCGACGTCTTCCGCCGGGTCCTCGACGGCCGGAACGCCACCCTCGGCGACGGCGTCGAGCAGGCGCTGCGCCGCCCGGCCCGGGACTTCGCCGACTACGTCCGGGCGGCGGCGGCCACCGGCGTCTGGAAGGGGTGAGCGGCCGTGCCGGACCGCTGGGTCGCCCCGGTCACCCTCACGACGGCGGTCGCCGCCGCGGTGATGGGCGGCGTCTTCTTCGCCTTCTCGACGTTCGTGATGCACGGCCTCGGGCGGGCCACGCCCGCCCAGGGCATGGCCGCCATGCAGGGCATCAACCGGTCGGCGCCGACGCCGCTCTTCATGATCGGCCTGTTCGGGACCGCGCTGGCGTCGATCGTCCTCGGCGTGACGTCGCTGTCCCGCCTGGACTCGGCCGCCGGGTGGTGGCGGCTGGCCGGCGCCGTCGCCTACATGGTCCCGATCGTGCTGACGGCCGTGTACCACGTGCCCCGCAACGAGGCCCTCGACGCCGTGGCGGTCGACGCCCCCGAGGCCGCCCGGGTGTGGGCCACCTACCTGCGGGAGTGGACCGCCTGGAACCACGTCCGCACCGTCGGCGCCATCGCCGCCGCCGTGGCGTTCACGGTCGCCGAGCGGGTGGGGTGAGCCCGGCGAGGGACGTGGCGTGGAGCCCCGCCGGGAAACCGGGGTGCGTGGGTCGGGCCGCCGGCGCCTAGAGTCGCCGGCGGTTCGGCCCGCGAGCGAGGAGGTGCACCCGAGATGACCGATCGTCTGTTGCGCCCCCCTGCCGCCACCGGTCCCGCCGCCCCGCTCCCCTGAGCCCGGCGGCGTGCCGGCCCGGCGATGCCGGGGGCGCCTTCGTGCCCGGAGGCACACCCGTTGACCACCGATGACCTTCTCGTCCGCCCCCTGGCGGACGGCGACCTGTCCCCCTTCACCTCCTACGACCGCCCCGGTGCTGGCGCCGCGTTCGGCGTCCCCGGCCGGGACTTCCTCGCCACCGCCGCCGCCGGCAGTTACCGGCCCGACTGGGTGTGGGTCGCCCAGCGCGGCGACGCCGTCGTCGCCCGAGCCGCCTTCTGGGCCGGCCCGGAGGACACCCATCCCTTCGCCCTCGACTGGTTCGACGTCGCCGCCGACGAGCCCGATCGGGTGGCCGTCGGCGTCCAGCTGTTGCGGACGGCCCTGGCCTCGGTCCGCAACGCCGAGGGCGCTGCGCCCGAGTACCACCTGTTCCTTCCGCCCCGCTGGCGGGACGACCCCAGCGTCCGCGGGCCCGCCGACGACCGCCTGGCCGCCGCCCGCGCCGTCGGCTATGAGCCCTTCGTCGAGCGCCTCCGGCTGGAGTGGCGGGGCGAACCCACCGCCGACGCCCCGCCCGAGGAGACGCCGTCGGGGGCGCTGCGGGTGCGTCCCGTGGGCGGGGACGACGAGCTGCTGGCCGTCCTGGAGGCCGTCATCGACGGGACCCTCGACGCCTACTCCCGCCGCGACACCGAGCGGGGCGGGGTCGCGGCGGCCGCCAAGGTCCAGCTGGCGGACATGGACTGGATGCCGGCCCCCCGGGACTGGTGGCGCCTCGCCGTCACGCCTGCCGGCGAGGTGGCGGGCGTGGTCCTGCCCACCCGGAACTACCAGGCCGCCGTGATCGGCTATGTCGGCGTGCTGCCCGCCCACCGGGGCCACGGGTACGCCGCCGAGCTGGTGTCCTGGGCCACGGCGTTCCTGGCGGCCCAGGGTGCCGACCGGGTGATCGCCGACACCGACACCGGAAACGCCCCGATGGCGGCGGCGTTCGCCAAGGCCGGCTACCAGGTCACCGCCCAGCGCATCGTGCTGTCGGTGGGCTGAGCCCTCCGGGGATGCCACCCGCCCGGCCCGCGCCCGTGCTCGGGCCTAGGGTCGGGCGGGTGGTGACCCTCGAAGACGTGCGGGCCGTCGCCGAAGACCTCCCCCGGGTCACCGAGGCGCTGGTGCGGGACCGCGTGAAGTTCCGGGTCGGCCGGATCGTGTGGCTCGCCTTCTCGCACGACGAGACGATGATGGGCTTCGCATTCCCCAAGGAGGAGCGCCAGGCGCTGATCGACGCCGAGCCGGACAAGTTCGTCCTCCCCCGCCCCTCCGACCTCCGGTACAACTGGCTGGTCGTCCGGCTCGACGCCATCGACCACGACGAGATGACGGAGATCGTCCTCGACGCCTGGCGCCTCGTCGTCCCCCACAAGGTCGCCACCGCCCACCTCGGCGACTGAGGCACCGCGGCGGCGGGGCGGTCAGGGGGCGAAAGCGGCGGCGCCGGCGCGCCACATGGCGTCGAGGTCGGCGCCCTCGGGATAGCGACCGTCGACCTCCAGGATCGCCATACCGTGGGCGAGGGACCACAGCGCCCGGGCCCGGTCCTCGTCGCCACCGACGGCCACGTCGAACGGGGCGCCGGACCAGGCCTCCAGTCCCTCCGGCAGCGCGGCTCGGGGCAGCCGGCCGGTCGTGACCAGGCGGTACAGGTGCGGATGGGCGACCGCCTGCGCCCGGTAGGCGGCGAGCAGCGCCTCGACCACCGGTCGGCTGCCCGGTGGCCCCGCCCGCGACACGGCCTGGTACAACACCGCGCCGGTCTCGGCGAGCACCTCCTCGATCAGGGCGGCCTCCACCGCCGCCTTGTCGGGGACGTGCTTGTAGAGCGAGGGCGCCCGGATGCCCAGTTCCTCGCCGAGACGGCGCATCGTGAGCGCCTCCGGCCCCTCGGCCTCGAGCACCGTCCGGGCCGCCGCCACAACCTGGTGCGCCCGGGCCGAGCGGGGCGTCCGGACGACGCCCGCCGCCTCCGGGGACGGGCCGGCCTCGACGGCGCTCACGCCGGGGCGTCGGCCAGCAGGAAGACGGGGTGCTTGGGGGCGATGGCCCTCACCTCGTCGTCGGACGAGTCGCCGCCGACTCCGTCGAAGAACACCCCGACCTCGGCCTTCCACTTGGACAGGTAGGCCCGCAGCACGTCGACCTTGTCGGCATCGGCGAGCTCGGTGGCGAGGTGGTGCGTCCGGCGCTTGCCCAGCAGCAGGTCGACCCGGCCACCGTTGGCCCGGACGTTGCGGACCCACTGCGTGGTCCCCCGGGGCGCGACCAGGTACTGGCGGCCCTCGTAGGTGAGCAGGTTGACGGGGTTGCGGCGGGGCTCGCCGGTCTTGCGGCCGGGGACCTCGAGGATGCGGCTACCCCACACGCTCACGCCCAGGCGGGTCAGGCCCTCGACGGCCCTGTTGAACACGTTGCGGGTGAACCAGCCGGGCTGGCGGTAGTGCGGCGAGATTGGAGCAGGTGTGTCGGCCATGGTGTTCCTCCGTTCCGGCTAACAGCATTAGCCTACGTCGAGGCTAACGCCGTTAGCAATGCTCCCTGCTCAGAAAAACCCAGTTGACAGTGTTCTGTCGCTTTGACAGAATGTTGTCAATGAACGAGCCCACGGAGGTCCACGACATGAGCACCACCCCCACGACGACGGTGCACTCGGCGGTCTACGACGCCTTCGCCGACTGGGAGGTCGGCTTCGCCACCGCCTACCTGGCCAACGGCAACTGGCAGCGTGATCCGGGCAGCTTCCGGGTCGTCACGGTCGGCCTGACGAAGGGCCCGGTCACCTCGATGGGCGGGCTGCGCATCATCCCCGACGTCACGCTCGACGAGCTGTCAGCGGCCGACAGCGCCATGCTGGTCCTGCCGGGCGCCGACGCCTACGTGACGGGCGAGCTGGCGCCGTTCGCCCGCAAGGCGCGCGAGTTCGTCGAGGCGGGCACGCCGGTGGCCGCCATCTGCGGTGCCACGTTCGGCCTGGCGCGGGAGGGGCTACTCGACGACCGGCGCCACACCAGCAACGCCCCCGAGTTCCTCCAGGCTTCCGGGTACGCGGGCGCCGCGCTCTACCAGGATGCTCCCGCCGTGACCGACGGCGACCTCATCACGGGCAGCGGCGTCCGCCCGGTCGAGTTCGCCCGGGAGGTCATGGCCAAGCTCGAGGCGTACGAGCCCAAGGTCCTCGACGCCTGGTACCGGCTCTACAGCGAGGGGGACCCGGCTGCGTACGTCGAGCTGGAGGGGAGTGGGGCGGCGTGACGTCGGCCGACCTGACCGGCTCGGCGCCGGCCGACGCCGATGATGCCGAACTCGTCGCCCGGGCCCAGGAGCTGTTCACGACGACGGCTCTGGTGTCCTTCCGGCTGAACGGGCAGTTCCTCGCCATCGCCGAGGAACTGTCCCGGCCGGTCGGGCTGACTGCGGCCCGGTGGCAGGTGCTCGGGGCGGTCCTGCACGAGCCGCTGACGGTCGCCGGCATCGCCCGGGTCATGGGCATCACCCGCCAGAGCGTGCAGCGGATCGCCGACCTGCTCGCCGAGCAGGGCCTGGCCGAGTACCTGCCCAACCCCGCCCACCGCCGGGCCAAGCTCCTCAAGGCCACGGACGAGGGTCTCGCCGCCGTCCGGCGGATCACCCCGCAGCACGCCGCCGTCAGCGCCCGCATGGCCGCCGAGATGGGCCTCCCCGCCCTCGCCGCCGCCGCCGAGGCCCTCACTCACCTCTCCGCCGCCCTGGACGCCCTCACCGACACGCCCCCCGCCGACGCGTGACGTCCCTCCCCGGGCGGCCGCGCCTCACGTCAGCGGGTCACGACGTACGCGTCACCCCAAGGGCTTAGGGTGCCGCCATGGAGGACGAGCAGGGCACCGACGCCTGGCGGCACCCGATCGAGGTGCGGCCGATCGGCGTCGTGCGCAGTCCCCGGGTCGAGGCGACCGACGACGACTGGGGCGCGGTGGCGGCGACGATCGAGCTGGACGCCGAGCGCTTCACGCCGGACGTCGTCGCCGGGCTCGACGGCTTCTCCCACGTCGAGGTCGTGTTCGTCTTCCACGGCGTGGACGAGGACGCCGTCACGCTCGGCGCCCGCCATCCCCGGGGCAACACCGACTGGCCGGCGGTGGGCATCCTCGCCCAGCGGGCCAAGGCCCGGCCCAACCGCCTCGGCGTCACCGTGTGCACGTTGGCGGGCGTGGACGGCCTGCGCCTGTCGGTCCGGGGCCTCGACGCCATCGACGGCACGCCGGTCCTCGACGTGAAGCCCTACATGACCGAGTTCGCCCCGGGCGGGGCCACGACGCAGCCGGCCTGGTCCACCGAGCTGATGCGGGACTACTGGGCCGTCGGCGGCGAGCCGGGGGGCCGAACCGGGGGCGGCGGAGCCCCGGGTGGCGCCAGGGCCGGGAGCAGCGTCGCCTCCAGCACGCCGGCGGCCTCCGCGGGGTCGAGGCGCCCGGCGTCGACCTCGTCCGCGGCGGCGTGGACGAGGCTGTAGATGGTCGTCACCAGCCAGCCGCGGGGCAGGTCGGAGCGGAACGAACCGTCGGCCTGACCGCGTGCCACCAGGGCGTCGACCTCGTCGAGGACGGGCCCGTGGTGGTCTCGCAGGCGCTCCGGCCCCAGCTCGCGCTGCACCATCGCCGAGAGGCGCCCGAACCGGTGCAACGCCCGCCACGAGCTGCGGACCATCGCCCGCAACGCCTCGCCGGCCGGGGCGTCCGGGGACACCTCCTCGGCGGGCTGGGCCACGGTCTCGGCCACGGCCCGGTCGACGACGGCCTCGACCAGCGCCTGCCGGGACGGGAAGTGGGCGTAGAGCGTCACCCGGCCCACGCCGGCAGCGGCCGCCACCTCGGCCATCGTCGCCTCGGGCCGCTCGGCGAACAGGGCCAGCGCCGCCTCGACGATGGCGGCGTGATTGCGCTCGGCGTCGGCCCGCCGGCGGGGCGACGGCGCACCGCCGGCCGGTCCGTCCCCCGAGCCGGCGACGACGCCGGCCGACAACCCGTCCGTCGACGGGGCGACGAACGGGTCGACCGCAGAGTTGGCGTCGAGCGGGCTCTCGGCCACCCGGCCCACTGTACGCCGATGCCCATAAACCGAACGCGCATGTCCGGTTTATCCGGCTACCCTCGACCCACAACCCGAACAGTCGTGTTCGGTTTCGAGGAGGAGGACCGATATGCAGGACGTCGTGAACGTCGAGCAGGCCACGGCCTGGAACGGGCCCGAGGGCGAGCACTGGGCCGCGCACGGGGACCACGCCCCCACCGAGATCGACCGGGACGTCCTCGGTGCCGCCGGCATCCGGGCCACCGACCGGGTGCTCGACATCGGCTGCGGAACCGGCCAGACCACCCGGGCCGCCGCCCGCCGGGCGCACGCCCGCCAGGCGGTCGGGCTCGACCTGTCCGGCCCCCAGCTGGCCCGGGCGCGTGAGCTGGCGGCCGTCGAGGGCGTGACCAACGTGGCCTTCGAGCAGGGTGACGCCCAGGTCCACCCGCTGCCGGCCGGCGGCTTCGACGTGGCCGTCAGCCGCTTCGGGATCATGTTCTTCGCCGACCCCGTCGCCGCCTTCTCCAACGTCGCGAGGGCGCTGGCGCCGGGCGGGCGGCTGGCGTTCGTGTGCCCGCAGGCGGCCGCCGAGCAGCCCTGGTTCGTGGCGCCGCTGGTCGGGCTCCTCGGCGAGGAGCCCGACCTCCCGGCGTCGGACGGCGGCGGGCCGGGCATGTTCTCGCTCGCCGACCCCGACCGCATCGTCGCCGTGCTGACCGCGGCCGGGTTCGCCGACGTTCGCCCCGCCGGCCTGGCCACGCCGATGGACTTCGGGCCGACCGTCGCGGGCGCGGTGGGCTTCTACCTGGGCAGCGGGCCGGTCCGAGCGCTGCTGGACGAACGGCCCGAGCTGGCCGGTCCCGCCCGCGCCAACCTCGAGGCGACGATGGCGCGCTATCTCACGCCGACGGGCGTCCGGGTCCCCGCCACGCACTGGCTGGTCACGGCGAGGCGGCCGTGACCACGGGATCCGTCGTCGTGGTCGGCGGCACGGGCGCGGTCGGCCGCGAGCTCGTGGGCCTGCTGGCCGGCGGGCCCGACGAGGTGGTCGTCGTCGGCCGCAACGGGGACCGGGCGGCCGCGGTGGCGGCGGCCGCGGCGGCGTGCAGTCGGGCCCGCGTGTCGGCCCGCCGGGCCGACGTCACCGTGGCGGCCGACCGGCGGGCGGCCCTGGCCGGCGCCACGATCGTGGTCGGTCACCGTGACGGCCACCGCGGCGGATGGTCGGCGCGCCACCGCCCACGCACGGGGCCACCGCCAGTCCCACGCCACCGCGGTGGTGACCGCCCATGTGGTCCGCCGGCTGCGCGAGCGGGGCGTCCCGCCCGGCGTCCACCACGTCGACGGGGCGGTCGACGTGGGCAAGGCCCTGGTGGAGGTCGAGGCCGCCGGCATCACGGTCCGGCGGCCGTGACGGGCGTCAGGCGGCGGGACCCGGGGCGGCGAACTCGCGACCCCGTCCCCGCGTCGGGGACGGTGCCTCGCGGAGCCGGGCCGCACCTGGTCATGTGCAGCATCCCGACGGGCGTGGGCCCCGCGTACGTACCTGGATGCGGCGGCACCGTCGAGGGCGGGCCGCCGCACGTCGTGCACGGGATGGCCGCCATCTGACGTCGAGTGGACGGCCGGTGAGGCGGCCGACGACGACGACGGGCCCGGTCCGGCCCCTGGTTAAGGTGACGTCTTGGGCGACGACACGGGGCCGGATCGTGAACCCGACGGGCGCAGCCGCCGGAACCTCGTCATCGGGGCGGCGGCCGCGGTCGTGGTGCTGGTCGTGGCGCTCCTCGCCTCCCCCGTCTCGCCGCTGCGCGGGGGGGACCCCGGCGAGGGCGACCAGGCCGGCGAGACCGACGCCACGCCGTCCGCGGAGGAGCGCCCGCCGGGCTTCGACGGCCCGGCGGCGCTGCACGCGGCCGGCTACGAGATGGTCTTCGCCGACGAGTTCGACGCCGGCCTCGACGAGGGCCTCTGGGTGACCGGCCGGCTCGGCGAGCCGCTCCCGCCGGTCGTCGAGGACGGGGCAATGACCCTGCGGTCGACCGCCGGCAACGGCTTCCGGTGGGGCCACGTGGCGAGCACGGGCCGCCGGTCGGACGGCGAGCCCACCTACCCCGACGCCCGGGCATGGGAACAGGGCTACGTCGAGGCCCGCATCCGCTACAGCGACGACCCGTGGACCTGGATGGCGTTCTGGCTGTTCGGCTTGGCCAAGACCGAGGCCTGGCCGGGCGAGGACTGCACGGTCCTCAACGGCGAGTGGGACATCGTCGAGAACGGCCTGCCCAACGCCGACGGCCGCCACCCGGCGAGCGACTGGTACTACACGGCGCTGCACCGGAACACCACCGACAACTCGCCCGACGGCTACTGCGGCCGGGGCGACGAACAGCGGACGGCGAGCCTGGACCTCACCGGCATCACCCTGTCCGACTGGCACACCTGGGGCGCGCACTGGACGGCGAACGCCCTCTGCACCTACCTCGACGGCGTCGAGCTCCAGTGCATGGAGCCGTACGACTCGACGGCGCAGCCGATGCACCTCGTGTTCTCGATCCAGTACCTGCCCCGCTGCGACGGCTGCCCACCCCGCCCCCCCGAGCTGGAGATGCAGGTGGACTGGGTCCGCGTGTGGCAGACCGCCCCGGCCCCGGGAGCGAGCCCGACCACCACGGGCGACTAGGGCTTGCTGCCGACCGCCCCATGGAGGGCCACGTCGGCGCCCTCGGCCACCTCGACACCCGGGGTGGGCCCGACCCCGGCCTCGTCGATGTCCGGCCGCCACTGGTCCACCGGGACGACCCCCGGATCGGCGATGACCAGCTCGTCGAAGAACCCGGCCACGGCGTCGCCGTCGCGCAGGACGACGCTGGTCGACAGCGACTCGTTGAGCATCGCCGCCGTCTTCGCCACCTCGTCGGCCCGCACGTCGCTGGCCAGGTGCGACACCGCCAGCCAGCTGCCCGAGGGCACCGCCTCGACCAACTGTGAGACGAGCCCGTACGGGCCCTCGCCGTCCGCCACGAAGTGCAGGACCCCGCACAGCAGGATGGCCACAGGCTCGGACAGGTCGAGCGTGGGCTCGACGTTGCGGAGGATGCTCCCGGGCTCGCGCAGGTCGCCCATGACGTAGCGGGAGGCGCCCTCGGGCGTGCTCTCCAGCAGCTGATGGGCGTGTGCCAGGACGATCGGGTCGTGGTCGACGTAGAGGACCCGCGTCTCGGGCGCCACCCGCTGTGCCACCTGGTGGACGTTGTTGGCCGTCGGCACGCCCGAGCCGATGTCGAGGAACTGGCGGATCCCGGCCTCGGCCACCAGGAACCTCACCACCCGGACGAGGAACCTGCGGTTGGCGAGGGCGTTCGCCCGGGCACCCGGCAGGCCGTCGGGGAAGGCGGCGAAGGCCCGGTCGGCCGCGCTGCGGTCGACGTCGAAGTTGTCGGTGCCGCCCAGTAGGTAGTCGTAGATGCGGGCCGGGTGCGGGACCGACGTGTCGATGATCCCCGGC
This sequence comes from Acidimicrobiales bacterium, assembly GCA_035265325.1. GTDB lineage: Bacteria > Actinomycetota > Acidimicrobiia > Acidimicrobiales > VFJN01 > DATCLS01. The sequence goes on along the minus strand of DATFOS010000020.1, from coordinate 23,216 downwards.
TCTGGCCCGGAGCGTGCCCGGGCCGCACGCGTGGTCGAACGCTTCGCCATCACCGGGGAGTATCCCAGGCCGGCCGCCCCTCCGTGACACCTGGCACGGCAGCGGCCGGCGGGCCCGGCACGACCGGCGGGCCCGGCACGACGGGCGGGTCGGCGGCGAGGGCGGCCAGGGTGGACGGGTGGAAGGTGCGGAGGAGGGCGACCGCGGCGAGGAGGACGAGCGCGGCGCCCGCCGTGACCTCGGGGAGCCCGACCCGGTCGGCGATCGGGCCCTGGATCGCCGAGCCCAGCGGGTAGGCCACGCCGAGGGCCAGGAAGTACAGGCTCACCACCCGCGCCCGCAGGGCGGCGGGGGCCCGCATCTGCACGACGGCGCCGATCCCCGAGAACACGCAGATGTAGGTGGCGCCGACGACCGCCAGGCCGACGGTGGCGGTCCCGGGCGTCGGGGCCAGCCCGTAGAGCGTCAGTGCCACGGGCAGCACCACGAGGCCGGCCATGAGCAGCCGGTGGCGCCCGAACCGCTCGGCCAGCGCCGGCACCACGAGCGCCCCGGCCACCGCCCCGATGCCCTGGGCCGTCACGAACGTCGAGGTCAGGGCGGCGCCGCCGTCGTGGCGGACCCGCGCCATCGCCGGGAGGAGGGCGATGAACGGCGAGGCGGTCAGGCCCACCAGCGTGATCGTCCCGATGGCGGCCCGGACGCCGGGCTCGGCGCGCGCCGCCCGGGCGCCGACCCGGATCCGGGCCCACAGCGACTCGGCCCCCGTCCCGTCGGCAGACGGGACCGGCGGCGGCAGCCGCAGCGCCCGCACCGCCAGGAGCATCGCCCCGAACGACACCGTGTTGATGGCGAACGCCCAGGTGTATGAGCCGAGCGAGATGGCGATGCCGGCCAGCGCCGGGCCGACCACCCGGCCGAGGTTGTACTGCGCCTGGCCCAGCGAGACGGCTCCGAGCAGGTCCTCGGGCGGGACCAGGTCGGGCGTCATCGCCGTGTAGGCCGGGAACCCGATGCCGGCTACGCACCCGGCGACGAACACGATCGCGGCGACGGCGCCCGGCGAGGCGTTCCCGGTCGCCGTCAGGAGGGTGAGGGCCAGGGCGCAGAGGGCGTGCAGGGCGGTGGTCCAGAACACGAAGCGGCGACGATCCACCCGGTCGGCGATCGCCCCGCCGATCGGGCCCATGAGGCCCATGGGGAGGAAGCCGGCCGCAGCGACGACCGCGGTCCAGCCGGCCTCGCCGGTGCGGTTGGCGACGAGGTCGCCGACGGCCACCGTCTCCATCCACGTGCCCACGTTGGAGACGAGCGCCGCCCCCCACACCAGGGCGAAGCCCCGGTGGCGGAGGGGACGGAGCGCTACGAAACGCGTCCGCCGGCCCGCGACGGTGGCCTGGTCGTTCGCCGTCACGCGGCCATCCTCGCTCGCGTCGCCCACGGGGGCCTGAACCTTTCCTGCCGCCGCTCTGTTCCCGCCGCGGCCGGATCCGTCCGTTCCGTTCAAGACCCGGGTGGCCCCGGCGTCGACGATGGCCCCATGACCATCGACCTCGCCCGTGCTGCCGCCTTCGTGACCGCCCACGCCCGCCTGCTGGACCGGCGCCGCTTCGCCCGCCTGTTCGGCTTCCCCGGCACCCGCGACCCTGCCCCGGCCGACAGCGCCGCCGGCGTCCTCCAGGCACTGGAGGGCCACCGCAATCCCGACGGTGGCTACGGCTGGGGCCTCGAGCCCGACCTGCGGGACGCGAGCAGCCAGCCGGGCGCCGCCCTCCACGCCTTCGAGGCGTTCGCCGACGCCGCACCGGCCACCAGCCCCCGGGCCGCCGAGCTCTGCGACTGGCTGGCGGGCGCCGCGGTGCCGGGGACCGGCGGGGCGCTGCCGTTCGCCCTCCCCGTGGCGTCGGACGTGGGCGTCGCCCCGTTCTGGGCGGGCGCCGACCCGACTGCGCCGTCGCTGCACATCACCACGGCGGTCCTCATGCCGGCCCACCTGGTCGCCCGCCACGACCCGGCTGTCGCCGCCCACCCGTGGCTGGCCGGGGCCACCCGCTGGGCGCTGGACACGCTCACCAGCCAGGACGAGCCGGGCCACACGCTCGAGCTGCGATTCGCCCTCAACCTGCTCGACGTGGTCGCCCAGGGGAACGCCGAGGCCGCCGGCGTGCTGGACCGCTGGGCGGCCCACGTCCCCGCCGACGGGACCAGGCACGTCGAGGGCGGGAAGGAGGACGAGATGATGCGCCCGCTGGACTTCAGCCCCTGGCCGGACGCGCCGATGCGGGCCCGCATCGAACCGGGTGCCGTCGCCGCCGACCTGGACCGCCTCGCCGCCGGCCAGCAGGACGACGGTGGCTGGGACGTCGATTTCCTCGCCTACTCTCCCGCCGCATCGCTGGAGTGGCGGGGCTACGCCACCGTCATGGCGCTGCAGACGCTCAGGCACAACGGCCGGCTGGATTCCCGAGGCCCGGGCGGGACGGACCGATGAGTTCCGGCCCGCCGGCCCGTCCTACTGCCACCACTCACCACCGCGGGCGACGACGACGCGAAGGAGGCCCCGTGACCACCACCCCCACCGGCCTGGCCATCGAGGCGAACGGCCTGGTCAAGGTCTTTGGCGAGACCCGGGCCGTCGACGGCCTCGACCTTGCCGTGCCGGCCGGGGGCGTCTATGGCGTCCTCGGGCCGAACGGCGCCGGCAAGACGACGACGATCCGGATCCTGGCCACGCTGCTCCAGCCCGACGGCGGGAGCGCCCGGGTGTTCGGCCACGACGTCGTGTCCGACGCCGACGCCGTCCGGGGCCGCATGAGCCTGACCGGCCAGTTCGCCTCCGTCGACGAGGACCTCACCGGCCGCGAGAACCTCGTCCTCCTGGCCCGCCTGCTGGGCCACCGCAAGCCCCGGGCGCTGAGCCGGGCCGAGGAGCTCCTCGCCGCGTTCGGGCTGACCGAGGCCGGCGACAAGCAGGTCAAGCACTACTCGGGCGGCATGCGCCGGCGGCTCGACATCGCCGCCAGCATCGTCGTGACGCCCGATCTGCTGTTCCTCGACGAGCCCACCACCGGCCTCGACCCGCGCAGCCGGAACCAGGTGTGGGACATCGTCCGCACCATGGTCGGTGCTGGCACGACGGTGCTGCTCACCACGCAGTACCTCGACGAGGCCGACCAGCTGGCCGGGCGCATCGCCGTCATCGACCACGGCAAGGTCATCGCCGAGGGCACCCCCGGCGAGCTGAAGGCCTCGGTCGGCTCCGGCGCCCTGCACGTCCGCGTGCGCGACATCGAGCAGCGCTCGGTGGCCGCCACCGTGCTCGGCGCGGCGCTGGGCGTCGAGATCCAGGTCGACGGCGACCCCGCCGCCCTGTCCGCCCGCGTCGACAGCCCCGAGCGCGTGCCGCACGCCCTCGAGCAGCTGTCCCGCCACGGCGTGGCCGTGACGCAGTTCGCGCTCGGCCAGCCCAGCCTCGACGAGGTCTTCCTCGCCCTCACCGACCATCCCGCCACGAACGAGAAGGAGGAGGTGGCGGCATGACCACCACCACCGACGACACCACGACCATCGACGACACCGTGGACGCCACCGTGGACACCGCCACCGCTCCCGTCACCCCCACCGCCTCCGGCACTCCCGCCCCTCACGACCGCGCCCACGACGACGGGGCGGACACCGACGTCCTCGAGGACACCGGTCACGCCGAGGCCCGCTCGGTCCTCGCCGCCCTCGCCTCCGGCGCCCGGCCGCCCCGCCCCTCGGCGCTGTCGGCCTCCGTCACGCACGGCTGGCGGGCGCTGCTGCGCATCAAGCACGTCCCCGAGCAGCTGTTCGACGTGACGATGTTCCCGATCATGATGCTGCTGATGTTCACGTACCTGTTCGGGGGTGCGCTGGCCGACTCCCCGAGCGACTACCTGCAGTTCTTCCTGCCGGGCATCCTCGTGTCGACGATCGCCATGATCACGATGTACACGGGCATCGGCCTCAACGTCGACGCGGAACGGGGCGTGTTCGACCGCTTCCGCACGCTGCCGACCTGGCGTCCCGCCGCCATCGTCGGGGCGCTGCTCGGCGACGCCGTCCGCTACACGATCGCCTCGGTGGTGATCGTCGGGCTCGGCTTCGCCATCGGCTTCCGGCCCGACGAGGGGATCCTCGGCGTGCTCGCCGGTGTGGCGGTGCTGCTGGCCTTCGCCTTCAGCTTCAGCTGGGTGTGGACGATGCTCGGCCTCGTGCTCCGCACCGAGAAGTCGGTGATGAGCGTGTCGATGATGGTGATCTTCCCGCTCACCTTCGCCAGCAATATCTACGTCGACCCGGAGACGATGCCGGGCTGGCTCCAGGCCTTCGTCAAGGTCAACCCGATCACGCTGGTCGTCGAGGCCGTGCGGGGCCTCATGCAGGGCGGCGCCTCCGCCGCCGACCTCGGCTGGGTCGCCCTTGCCTGCGGCCTGCTGGTCGGCATCTTCGCCCCGCTGACGATGCGGATGTACAAGAACAAGACGTGAGCCGCCCTCCCGCCGGACGACAGTCCTGCGGACGCGAGCCGGCCGGGGCCCACCCCCGGCCGGCTCGTCCGCGTCCGCGGTGGCCGCCGGTGAGGTGACGCCCGGGCGCCGGCACGCTCCCGAGCGGACCAGGACGGATACGGTTCGTTCCGTGAAGGAGCCGGGCGAGTACTACCGGGTCACCCGCGAGCGGCTGGCCGGGATGTTGCGGGAGGCAAACGACGAGGACTGGCGCACGCCGGTGCCCGCCTGCCCGGGCTGGGACGTCCACGCGGTGGCGTCGCACCTCGTCGGCGTGGTCGAGGACGCCATGGCCGGCAGGATCACCGGCGCCCCGCCGCCGGAGATCACCGCCGAGCAGGTCGCTCGCCACAGGTCGACGCCGCCCGAGGAATTGCTGGCCACGTGGGCAGCGATCGCGCCCGGCTTCGAGGAGATCATCACCTCCATCGACTCGTTCGCGGCCGCGCTCGACGTCGGCGCCCACGAGCAGGACATCCGCGGCGCGCTCGGCCGGCCCGGCGCCCGCGACAGCGAGCTGATCCGGGTCGGCGCCGAGCGGATGGTCGGCATGCTCGACTGCGGCACGCCCCTGGCCTTCGACGTGGGCGAGACGGCGTACCTGAACGCCGCCGCAGCGGAGCGGGGCCTGGATGCCGGCGACGACGTCCTCCGGGCGCGGACCACGGCGTTCGAGGTGTTCCGGCTGCGGCTGGGCCGCCGCACCCGGGACCAGGTCCGGGCGCTCGAGTGGTCCCGCGACCCGGGCGACCTGGTCGATCGCCTGTTCATCTTCGGCCCGGCGGAGCATCCGGTCGTCGAGTGAGCCGGGGGCTCACCCGGGGCCCCGGCCCGGTGGGAACGCGTCCTCGACTCGTCGCCACGCCTGGACCGCCGCCGCCCTCTCGATCACCGACACGCGCGCGACCACCTAGGCCCCCACCAGGACGGCGAGGGCGAGCGCGCCGACCACGGCACTCGACGCCACGGCAGTGCCGAGCCGGCCGGCGGGGCTGGTCAGTACCCGCCCGAGGGCGGCCCCACCGCCGGCGAGGACGAGCTGCCAGCTCGCCGAGGCGACGAAGGCGGCGGCCACGAACACCGCGGCGGCGCTCCCACCGTCGGGCGCCCGCTCGCCCAGCACCAGGGCGGCGAAGTACACGACGGTGGCGGGGTTGAGGAGCGTCAGACCGAGCAGCCCGGCATAGGCCCGAGCGGGCGACCGCAACGCCCCCGCCCGGCCCGACTGCGCCGCCCCGAGCCCGACGCCGGCCCCCGCCGCAGCTTCTGGCCCACCGGCTCCGGTCGCCGCGCCGGCTCCGAACGGATCCGCCGCGCCGGCTCCGGCCTCGTTCGCCTCTCCGGCCTGGTCCGCCCGACTGACTCCGGCTCCGGTGCCTGTTCCAACCTGGTCCGGCTCGCCGGCCGGCAGGCGGTGCCGCCATACGGCGACGACGGCGGTGCGGACCGCGATCGCCCCCAGCACCGCTGCGGCCAGCAGCCGCAGGGGCCGGGACACCGGCTCGATCGCCTCGGCGAGCGCCACCCCTCCGACCACGGCGAGAAGGGCGTACACCCCGTCGGCGGTGGCCACCCCGAGGGCGGCGGCGGCCCCGACCCGCAGCCCGAGCCGGGCGGACAACCCCACGAGCAGCGGCGCGATCGCGCCGACGGGAACGGCGATGCCGTACCCCGCCACCAGGCCCGCCCACAGCGCCTCCCTCACGGGAGAGGCGGCGGTCGGCGGGACGCCCGAGGGCCCTCCGCCTGCTGCTGCCCCGCGCCCCGCCGACCACTCGTGCAGGCGAACCGGGAGACGACAGCGTCACGCATGCCGAGCATCCTCCCCATCTCGCACACCCCCTGCCACCGAGTTACCGCGCCCGGGTGCCGATCAGCTCGCATCGGACACAACGATCAGTTGGACGCGATGCAGCCATCCGGGACGGCTCGCGAGGCAGGATGCCGGGGTGGTGGAGGAAGCCGTGGATCTCGAGGAGGAGTTGCGGGGGCTCTACGCCGGGGTACCCGACGCGTTCGTGGCGGCGCGGAACGCGCTGGTCAAGCGGCTGAAGGCGGAGAAGCGGGCCGGGGAGGCCGCCACCATCGGGAAGCTGCGGCGGCCCTCGCGGGTGGCGTGGGCCCTGAACGCCGCCGTCGCCGGCGATCCCGGGCTCGGGGAGCGGGTGCGGGAGGCGGTCGACGGGCTCGACGGCGCCGACGACGTCCGGACCGCCAACGCCGCGCTGCGGGAGGCGTCCGACGCGCTGGTGTCCGCCGCCCGCGACGCGGCCCGGGAGGGCGGCCACGCCCTCGAACGCGGCGACCTCATGCCGGCCGCGCTCGCCGTGGTCGGCGACCCGGAGGCGCTCGACGACCTGCTGGCGGTGCGGCTCGAGGACGTCCCGTCGGGCGGCGGGTTCGGGGCGTTCGGGTTCGGCGTCGCGGATGCGGCGCCGTCCCGCCGCGACCGGCCGGCCGCCGCGGCCACCAGGCCGAAGGCCAAGGGCAAGGCCACCACCAAGCCGAAGGCCGGGAAGGGTGGTACGACCCAGGACGATGCCGCCGCCCTGGCCGAGGCCCAGGCGGAGGCGGAGCGGGAGGCCGCCCGGGCCGACGCCCGCCGGGCCCTGGAGGAGGCGGAGGCGGAGGCCGAGGAGGCGGAGGCCGCCCTTGCCGGTGCCGAGCGGGCGCTCGTGTCCGCCACGGCGGATGCCGAGGAGGCCGCCGAGCGCCTGCGGGAGGCGCAGCGGGCCGCCGAGGAGGCGGACGCCCGCCGCGCCGACTCCGAGCGGGCCGTGGGCGAGGCGCAGCGTCGCTACCAGGACTCCGAACGAGCGGTCCGGACGTCGCGAAAGGCACTCGACGACCTGCGGTGATCACCCCATCGGCCGTCACCGGCGGTCACCGGCGGTGGTGGGTCTCGACAGGATCGGCCCGCGGCGCGCACCCTTGCACACAGCGGACGGGCCGGTCCGTCGCTCACCCGCGTGGAGGACCACCGTGGAGGACCACGAAGAGACCATGGTCGTGTCGACCGAGCTCCGCGGTCACCAGGCGGTGATCGTGCTCGAGGGCGAGCTCGACCTGCACACCGGGCTCCTGCTCACCGATGCGGTCGAGCGGGCCATCACCGAGGGGGCCACGTCGCTCGACATCGACGCCGCCCGGCTCACGTTCGCCGACTCGAGCGGCCTGTGCGCCCTCGTCGCCTGCCGGCGGACGGCCCGCCGCGCCGGGGCGGACATACGGGTTACCCACGCGTCGGCGCCGCTCGACCGGGTCCTGGAAATGACCGGCCTGCGCCGGGTCTTCGTCCCGCTCGACGCTTAGTGGTCCGTCGCCGAATTGAGCGGGCGGTCTCGCCGGCCAGGAACGCCGCTGGCTGCGTCCTCGTCGTCACCGCACCGCAAGGTGTGCGCCGTCCTCCTGCGTCCTTGCCAGCGACGCCCCTGACTCGCCGAGACCGCGCCGTCATTTCGGCGACAGACCACTAGGCACGACCGCGGGTCGGGCACCCCGGGCGCCGGGCAACCCGGCCGGACACTCCGCCGGCCGGACACTTCGCCGGCCGGACAGGAGGATCGCTAGGGCTTGCGGGCCACGCCGGCGTAGATCGGGACCTCGCGGCCGTCGGCGTCGGCCGGTGCGCCGGCCTGGTCCGGGCGCCACTCGTTGACCCGGGTGACGCCCGGCTCGACCAACTCGAGCCCCTCGAAGAACCGCGTGACCTCCTCGCGGTTGCGCAACCGGGGCGGGTTGACCGCGTGCATGTGCTCGTCGAGGCGCCGGCTCACCGTGTCCATGCCGGCGGCGTCGCTGGTGACGTGGCTCAACGCCAGGTAGCTGCCGGACGGCACGGCGTCGACCAGGGTGGCGACCGCCTCGTATGGCTCGGCCTCGTCGGGGATGACGTGCAGGAGGCCCACCAGCACCAGCGCGATCGGCCGCTCGAAGTCGAGGAAGCGGCGGGCGTGGTCGAGGATCGCCTGCGGCTTCCGCACGTCGCCGTCGATATACCAGGTGTCGCCCGCCGGATGGCTCTTGAGCAGCGCATGGGCGTGGGCGAGGACGATCGGGTCGTTGTCGCTGTAGATGACGCGGGACTCGGGGGCGATGGCCTGCACCACCTCGTGGACGTTCCCCTTGGTGGTGGGGATGCCCGTGCCGATGTCGAGGAACTGGCGGACGCCGGCCTCACCGGCCAGGAAGCGCAGCGCCCGCCCGAGGTAGGCCCGGTTGGCCCGGGCATCGGTGCGGGCGCCGTCGAGCCCGCCCGGGTAGGCGGCGAAGCCGACCTCGGCGACCTCGCGGTCGATGGCGAAGTTGTCGGTGCCGCCCAGTAAGAAGTCGTAGACGCGCGAGGTGTGCGCCACGCCGAAGTCGATCCGCACGTCTCGGTCGCCCGACGGGACGATCCTGCCCTCGGTCACGGTCCCGGAACGTACCCCGCTTCCGGGACCTATGGTCAACACGCTCCGTCAGGAACGGGAAGGCGCAGGTGGGGCGGGGAGGCCGCAAGCCTGCTCGCGTCGCCACGCCGGCGGCGGGAATCGGACGTCAGTTCTCGAAGTTGTAGGACTGCGTCTCGTCCTCGGCGACCTCGCCGGACTCGTCGAGGAGCACCTCGCCGTCCACCTCGGCGGCCAGGTCGTAGGCCCCGCTGCCGCAGTCGTCGACGGTGTAGCCCTTCACCTCGACCGTGAAGGCCCCGGTGGGCATCGACGCGGCGGGCCACGACACGTGCTCGATCGAGCCGTCGTCCGAGCAGCCCACGTTGTCGTCGCCGTCGAGCGTGCCACCGGTGGCGGTCGGGCCCCGGTTGCCGAAGTAGATCTCGGTGCCGTCGGGCTCGGTGACGTGGAGATCGAGGTCGGCGGAGGAGTCCCAGGTCACCTAGGGGGTGTCGGGGGCGTGGGGGGCGTGGGGCGCGTCGGCGAAGGTGCCGTCGGCCGGGGCGATGACGCCGTCGGAGGACGGGTCGCCGGGGACGGCGAAGGCCGGGTCGCGGGTGCCGATCTTGCGAGCGACGGTCATGTGGCCGCCGAGGTAGCCGCCGATCGTGGCGAACGTGGCGCCCACGAGCGCCAGCAGGACGCCCTTGATCCGCTGGCCGCGCTTCCGGGCGACCCACGAGGCGACGTAGAAGCCCAGGCCGACGCCGTTGGCGTTGGCGTGGACGACCCCGACCCGGCGGGACGAGGTGTCGGCCCGAAGCCACTCGGCCAGGCCCGTGGCCACCGTGGGCACCGCCGAGAGGATGCCGAGCGCCAGGAGCCGGTCGGCCGCCTTGCGGGACGACCGGCCGCCGATCAGGTCCAGGACGCCAGTGGAGGTCCAGAAACCGATGGGGAGGTCGGTCATGAGCGGGTGGGCGGCATGGCCGATCGGCTTGCCGGTGAGGACGTCGTCGACCACGCCGGGCAGGTCGACGGCCTCGGCCAGCTTCTGGAGCGCCGCAGCCGGGCGGTCGAGGCCCTCGTTCGCCTCGATGTGCCGGACGGCGGTGACGAGCGGCGACGGGGCCTCCGCGGCGCCGTCGGGGGTCGTGCGGGCCATGCAACGCTCCTCCGGTCGGGTGCCGCGGGTCTTCCCGCCGGGCCCGGGGACGAAACGCGGGGTCAGCCCGTCCGGCGGGTCAGGCGCCGGCGCGGCCGGTGCGTCGGGTCATCCACACGACGGTCCGGCCGTCCTCGACGCGGGTGCCCCACTCGTCGGCCACCTCGCGGACCAGGTGGAGGCCCCACCCGCCCGCGATCTCCCCGGTCGGGTCGGGGGAGCGCAGGGCCGGCTCACCGCCGCCCGAGTCGCCGACCTCGAGCCGGATCACGTCGTCCTCGGCGCCGAGCGTGACCTCGACGTCGCCGTCGCCGTGCATGACCGCGTTGGTGACCATCTCGCTGGCGGCGAGCACGACGAGCGGGCCCTCGCCGTCGAAGCCCCAGGCGGCCAGGGCGTCGCCGATCGCACGCCGGGCGTGGGCCACCTCGGCGGGGTCGTTGGGGAACCGGGCCGTGAGGTGCCGGACGTCGGCATGATCGCCGCCCGTCGGCCGGGCGGGCCCGTCCTGGTGGACCATCGCCGTTCCCTCGTCCCTCTCCTCACGCGCACCGTGGCGACCGCCACTGTGCGTCGAGTCCTGCACGGTAGCGAACGGGACCCCGGACGCCCTCACGCGGGTGTTGACTGCTCGCGTGACCATTCCGCCCGTCTCCCCGCTCGACGGCCACGGAAACCCCGCCACCGGGGCTTCGGAGGCGCTGGGTCGCTACGACACGGCCGTCGACCTCCTGTTGCGCCTCGACGCCGGTGCCGTCGGCCTCGCCAAGGGACTCCGGGCGGACGAGCCCGATGTCCCGCTGGGCCACGTGCTGTGGGCGTACCTGGCCCTCAGCTCGACCGACCGGCGCTGGCTCCCCGCCGCCGAGGACGCCCTCGCCTCCCTCCGGCGGCTCGCCGGCGCCGGCCGCCAGAACGATCGGGAGCGGGCCCACACGGACGCCATCACCGCCTGGGTGGCCGGCGACTGGCACGGGGCGGCGGCGCGCCTCGACGACCTGCTGCTGCGGTGGCCGACCGATGTCCTGGCGCTGATGATGGGCCACCAGCTGGACTTCTTCCTCGGCGACGCCCGCAACCTGCGGGACCGCGTCGCCCGGTCGATCGGGGCGTTCGACCCGGCCCATCCGCATCACGGGCTCGCCCGGGGGATGCTGGCGTTCGGGCTGGAGGGGTCCGGCGACCTCGCCGCCGCCGAGCTCCACGGCCTGGCCGCCCTCTACCGCAACGCCGACGACGTCTGGGCCGTCCACGCGGTCGCCCACAGCTACGAGGAACAGGGCCGCATCGACGCCGGCCTGGCCTTCCTGCGCGCCCAGGAGGACCGCTGGGGCGGCGACTCGCTGCTCACCGTCCACGTCGCCTGGCACCACACGCTGTACCTGCTCGAGGCCGGCCGCCACGACGAGGCGCTGGCGGCCTACGACGCCCGCATCCACCACCTCCGTTCCGCCGGGGTGCCGCTCGAGATGCTCGACGCCGCCGCGCTGCTGTGGCGCCTGCGGCTCGACGGGGTCGACACGGGCGACCGCTTCGCCCGCCTCGCCGACGCCTGGGCGGACCGGCTCGACGACGAGCCCTGGTACGCCTTCAACGACGTCCACCTGGTCATCGCGCTGGCGGGCGCCGGACGGACCGACGAGGCCCGCGCCCACGTCGACCGCCTGGCGGCGTTCGTGGCGGGGGCCGGCCCGGGCCCGGCCGGGTCGGAACGGGTCGGGTCGAACGTGAGGATGACCGCCGAGGCCGGGCTGCCGGCGTGCCGGGGGTTGCTGGCGTTCGCCGAGGGCCGTCCGGGCGACGCCGTCGACGCCCTGCTGCCTGCTCGGGCCCGCCTGCACGTGATGGGCGGCTCCCATGCCCAGCGGGACGTGGTCCAGCGCACGTTGGTGGACGCCGCCCTCGCCGCAGGACGCCTCGACGTGGCCCGGGCGCTGCTCAGCGAGCGCCTGACCCGCCGGCCGACGAGCACCTACGCGCTGGACCGCCAGGCCGAGCTGCTGCGTCGCCGGGGCGACGCGACGGCGGCGGCGACCGTCGAGGCCACCGCCACCGCCCACCGCACCCGGCTGCAGTCCGCCTGAGAGGCCGCGCCGATCGGCACAGCCGTGGCCCAGCGGCCCCGGCGCCGAAGGCGCCACGAGCCGGGATGCCGCGTCGTTCCCGCCCGGGCGCGCCAGCGCCCGAGAAGGCAACCCCGCCTCGTCTGCGCACCCCTAAGGCAGGATCGGGTCCTCGATCGTGTCCTCGCAGTAGCGGCCCTGCGGGTCGGGCATGCGTCCGGCGCAGGTGTCGCCGTAGCTCTCGTAGTCCGAACCGACCGGGGCCTCGCTGAACAGCTCGTCGCAGGCGGCCATGTCGCCGCCGTAGCAGTCGTCGGCCAGGGCGTTCAGGGCCTCGTCGTCGCCTCCGGGCGGCTCGTTCGGGGCCACGAACTCGTCGTCCGGGTTCGGGTCGGTGGGACCGCCCGAGGTCGTGCCCGAGTCGCCCGAGGTCGTGCCCGAGTCACCCGAGGTCGTGCCCGAGTCACCCGAGGTCGTGTCCGACTGGCCCGAGGTCGTGTCGGACGCGGTATCCGTGTCGTCGTCGTCGCCACCACCGGCGAGGGCGATGATCGCCCCGACCGCCACGAGGGCGGCCACGACGATGAGGGCCACGATCAGGGCGGTCTTGTTCCCACCGCCGCGCTTCGCCGGGGGTGGGCCGAACCCGGGACCGCTGGGGCCACCGGCTTGCCACGGCGGGATCGGCGCGACGTTCGGCGGCGGGGCCGGGGCCCCGGTCGGCGGGCCGGGCGGCCATTGACCGGACGAGGCGGGTGGCGCCTGCCCCGGCATGCCGGCAGCACCCTGGGCGGCGGCGTCGCCCGGGATCGGCTGGGTGTGCTCAGTCCACTGGCTCCCGTCCCAGTAGCGCTCGTAACCCTGCTGGTCGGGGTCGGCGTACCAACCGGCCGGGGTGCTCGTAGAGTCCGTCACTCGCTCGCCCTCTCGTTCCCTGTGCGCGGTGAGCATCACCCCGCGCGTGCGGCGCCTTACCCTACGCACCGTCGTCGGGCCGGGGCCGTCATTCCCCCGGATACCCTGCGGGGCCATGCGAGCCGGGCGGGTCGGAGGCGTGCGCCTGCCGTGGCACCCTCTCGCCCTCCTCCTCGTCGTGGTGCTGGCGGTCGGGGCGGTCCTGTCGTGGCGCTGGTTCGTGCGGCCGCCGGTCGACCAGCCGATCGCGGCCGACGCCATCGTTGTGTTCGGCGGCCTCGGGCCGCGCCTGGAGCGCGGCGCCGACCTGGCGGACCAGGGCTACGCCGACGTGGTCGTCATCTCCGACCCGGCCGACCCGGACCAGCGCTACACCGCCAACGGCTGGTTCTGCGGCAACCGCGGGGACCGACCCGGCTACCCGGTCCACGACTACGAGGCCGTGTGCTTCGACCCGGAGACCCACACCACACGCGGGGAGGCCCGGTACGTGGCCCGGCTGGCCGAGGAGCGGGGTTGGGAGCGCATCAACCTGGTGACGTCGACCGACCAGGCGATGCGGGCCCGCGTGCTGCTCGAGCGCTGCTGGGACGGCGAGATCGCCTCGATCACGGTCCCGACCTCGGGATCCCGGCCCGCCCGGATCGCCTACGAGTGGGGGGCGATCGCCCGGGCGACGGTGCTCCGCCGGGATTGCTGACGCGCTCGGCGAGGGCCCGCCCGTGACGTCAGGGGAGGCGGAAGTGGTTGACCGCCGGGTGCTCGCCCTCGCTCACGGTCGTGTAGCCCCGCCCGTCGGGGTCGAGGGCGACGGACTCGCCCTGCTGCTCGGCGGCCGCGGGCGCCTGGCACGGCTCGCCGGCCATGGCCTCCGGCACGGACCGGCCCGCCGCCCGGTCCCACAGCCACACGTCGGTGTAGGTCCGCACGGCGACCAGCGAGCCGTCGGACGACACGTCGGCGCCGGTCACGATCTGCCCGAGGCCGAGGTTCACGTCGCCCGCCCGCTCGATCGTGGTCACCGCGGCCGCCTCGGCGCCTCCGCCCACCGGCCCCCACGGCGTCGCCGCCGGGACCACGTAGGCGCCGACCGACCCGCCCAGTAGGGACTTGTCCACGATCACGAGGTCGCCCGACAGCGGGTCGGCGACCAGCGCCTCGGCGTCGCGGGGCCCGTCGGCGTAGGCGAGGCGGACGGCCTCGGCGCCGGCGATCGGGCCGGCTGCGGCGGCTTCGGGGGCGGAGGGCTCGGGCGCCCGGACCACGGTCACGTCGTCCCGGGTCGCCCGGTTGTCGCCGATGTCGCCCAGGTAGAGGAGGTCGCCGGTGCCGTCGGGGCCGGGCCCGCGGGCCATGTCCTCCCAGTCGAACGCCTCGACGCCGTCGAGGGGCCAGGCCCCGCGGTCGCTCCCGTCGGGCCCGATGGCGTACACGGCGGCGTCGCCACCCGAGTCGTCGTGTGCCCACAGCAGGCCGGGCGTGACGCGGCTGGCGGCCAGGCCGGACGCCTCGTCCAGACCGTCGGCCGCCACGGTGGGGACCGGCTCCACCAGCGCCACGCCGGCGCACAGCTCGGCGGCGGACGGCGGGCCGGGCGTCCCGTCGGGGACCGTGGAGGGGGGCGGGGACGCCTGGTCGTCCCCGCCCCCACAGGCTGCGGCCAGGACCATGGCGATGCCGAGGGCCAGGGCGCGCACGACCGGCGACGCTACCGCGCCGCCGCTACGGGCTCGTCCGCGGGCTTCGCCTCATGTCCGCGCTCCCGTCCCCGGGAGTACGCCGTACCCGCTCAGGGGGTGGCGCCCAGGGCGGCGTAGCCCTGCCGGACGTCGTGGACGTGGTGGATCGGGTCGTGGACGAAGTAGCGGGCGAACGTCTCGACGGTGAAGTGGGCGCCGTCACTGCGCGTGCCGGTACGGGACCACTGGTCGCCAGACACGGCCTCGAAGCTGGCAGCGATGACGGCACCGGCCGCCTCGAGGTCGGCGGCCACGGTCGCCGGGTCCTGCTCGCGGTAGCGGTCCTCGACGGCGGTGACGTCCTGGTCCCAGTTGGGGAACTGCGGGGCGTCCTCGTCCAGCATGAGCCCGAGGCGGACGTCGAACAGCCGGAACACGTCCCGCACGTGGCAGGCGTACTCGACGGCCGACCAGCGGTCGTCGGCCGGGCGGTCGGCGACGCCGGGGCGCGGGGACCCGTCGGGCGTCAGCAGCAGCGGGCGCCACGCGGCGACGTTGGCCCGGACGAGGCGGGGCACGTCCGTGACGGGGGTCGTGGCCGCCGAGAACCCGCACTCGGTACAGGTGGCCTCGAGGACCCAGGTCCAATCCTTGGTGTCCGGCACGATCGGCATGACCGGATCGGACCACGGCACCGGGGGCCGCGCCGCAGTCGATCCTGCCTGCGACCGGCCGTTTCCTGCCTCGGGTTCGGGGAGGGCGGGGAAACGGCCGGCCCGGGAACCGGCCGGACGCGAACCGGCTAGGCGACGATCTCGACCGGGGTGCCCAACGGGACGACCTCGGCGAGCTGCGTGACCACGTCGTTGGTGAGGCGGATGCAGCCCTGGCTCACGTCGGTGCCGACCGTCTCGGGCTCCTTGGTGCCGTGGATGCCGATCACCCCGTCGCCGCCGGCGAACGAGGTCACCGCGTTGGAGAACCCGGACAGGCCGTAGGCGTAGGGGCCGTAGGCACCCTCGGGGTCGGGCGGCTGCAGCAGTTCCTTCACGTAGTACGTGCCGCCGGGTGTCGGCGTGTCCTGTGTGCCCACGCCGATCGGGGCCTCGAGCATCACCTCGCCACCCTCGGTCAGGACCAGGCGGTGGGCGCCCGGCTCGACGCGGATGCGGTAGTCGTGCTGCGCCAGGCGGACCTCGGCGGCCTGCACCCAGCCGGTCGTGCCGTTGGGCCGCACGGGCAGCTGGACCTCGAGCCACTCGCCCGTCGGCTGCTGGCCGCCCTGGACGAGGAACACGAGCGGCGCCCCGTTCTCGTTGGGGTTGGCCAGCGTGTGGGTGTTCTCCGAGGCGGTGTCGGGCTCGGCGTAGACGTGGACCTCGGGCACCTGGGCCTGGGCGACCAAGCTGATGTCGGTGCCGGTCGGTGCGGCGGGCGCCGGGTCCTCGCCGGCGGTCTCGGCCGCGGCCGTGGTGGCCGTGGTGGCCTCGGTCGTGGCGGTCGTGGACTCGCTCGCCGCGGTGTCGGAGCCGGCGTCCTCGTCGTCTCCCCCACCGCCCCCGCAGGCGGCGGCGAGGACGAGGGCGCCGACCACGACCAGCCGGCCGACGAGCACCTTCGGGTGTCTCCCCAGCGTTCGCACGGCGAGCGATGGTAGTGGTGCCCGCGCTCCGGAGCCCCGTTCCCACGCAGCGGAGTGGGACACCCGCCCTCCGGGCGTGCCACGGTGGTGGGGATGAGCTCCTACTCCAATCCTCGGGTCGCCGAGCAGGTCCTGGCCCGCGACGTGCCGCAGCCCGCCCCGCCGCCGGGCGACACGCCCGCCGACGCGCTCCTGGCCGAGGTCCTGATCGAGGGCGAGGGCGAGCCCGCCGCCGCCGGCAACACGGTGGTCGTCCACTACGTCGGCGCACTGGACGACGGCTCGGTCTTCGACCAGTCGTGGGCCCGCGGCGAGACGTTCCCGGTCACGCTCGGCCAGGGCCAGGTCATCGCCGGCTGGGACCGCGGCCTCGTGGGCGCCCGGCTCGGTGAGCGCCGGCGCCTGGTCATCGGCTCCGACAACGCCTACGGCACCCGCGGTGCCGGCGGGGTGATCCCGCCGAACGCCCCGCTGGCCTTCGAGGTCGACGTCCTCGACATTCGCTAGCCGACCGCCGCCCACTCCCTGAGACGCCGGCCCGATGCCGTCCCGCCCCCGAACGGTCGCCGTGGTGACCGGGGCCGCGCACGGCATCGGGCTGGCGATCGCCCGCCGGCTGGCCGATGACCACGCCGTGGCCGCCGTCGACCGGGAGGGGGATCGGCTCGCCGACGCCGACCTCCCCGACGGCGTGCACCGGGTCGTGGGCGACATCGCCGCCGACCCGGAGCCCTGGCTGGCGGAAGTCACCGCCGCGCTCGGGACGCCGTCCGTGCTCGTCAACAACGCGGCGATGCCGGAGAGCGGCCGCGGCTTCCTCGACCTGCCGATGCCGGAGGTCCGCCGCAGCCTCGAGACCACGTTGGTGGGCACGTGGGGGCTGACCCGGGCCGTGGTGACGCGCATGACCGCCGCGGGGACCGGCGGCTCGGTCGTGTTCATCTCCTCGCTGCACGCCGAGCGGGTCCGCCTGTACCCCGACTACTCGGTGGCGAAGGCGGGGCTGCGCATGCTGGCGAAGGAGCTGGCCGACGAGCTGGGGCCGCACGGCATCCGGGTGAACTCGGTGTCGCCGGGGGCGATCGATACCTGGTCCGACCAGCGGCCGGGTGGGGCCGAGCGCCGGGCGGCCACCGACGCCATCGTCCCGCTCGGGCGGATGGGCACCCCGGACGACGTGGCCGCCGCCGTCGCCTTCCTCGCCGACCCGGCGGCCAGCGGGTACGTGACCGGGGCCGACCTGCGGGTGGACGGCGGCCTCGACCAGTTCAACTGGCTCCACCACCTCGGCAACGCCTGAGAGGAGCTTCGGCCCCGGGCCGCTGGGGCACGGCTGCGCCTGTCGGCGCAGCCTCCGAGCCGCCGGGCCGGTGCCTGCCGCCTCGGCCGCACGGGCGAGCGTTGGCCTCAGCCGCAGGTCGCCCCGGGCGGCGGGGCGCCGATGGCCACGCCGATCGTCGTCCCGGTCGGCGGCACCACGGTGGTGGCGGTGGTGTCGTCGGGCCCCTCCTGCGCCGGCGTCCCGGGCAGCGCGGCGGCCGCCGACTCCCCCTCGGACACGCCGGCCGCGCGGGCCGCCGACTCCACCGGGGTGTCGCTCTCCGCCGTGTCGGGCGGCGAGGGCGGGTCGGCCTCCTCGTGAATCGACGTGAAGTCGCTGCCGGTCAGGATCGTGACGTGGCCCGCCGCGAGCGTGTCGTCGACCTCGAAGGCCGCCCCGCCGGTCACGTGGCGGGCCACCCGCTGGGCGTAGGCCTCGTCGCCGCTGCGGTGGCGGATCGTGGTCCGCGTCAGTGACTCCGGCGCGTCGCCGGTGCCCTGCACGTCGAAGCCGATGGCGCCGAGGGCCTCGGCGACCTCGCTGGCCTGGCCGGACACGCCCGTGCCGTTCAGCACGGTGACCTGCACGCTGGCCGGCGACACCTCGGGCAGCGTCGCCGCCTCGCCGACGTCGTCGCCCCGGAACAGCTCGAGGACCGGCTCGGCGTTGACGCCGTCGACCGACACCGTGGCGCCGTCGTCGTTCTCGACGATCGGCAGGGAGTACGTGAGCAGCTGCGAGGTGTCGAAGTCGCGGAAGCGGTCGGCGAGGTCGAGGATGTCGGAGATGCCCATCTCGCCGTCGAGGCCCACGGCGTCGACGGTGATCTCGACCAGCTCGCGGGTGCGCAGCGGGTTGGACGCCTCGGCGGTCACCTTGGACAGCGCGTTGCGCATGAACACCTGCTGGCGGGTGATGCGGCCGAGGTCGCCAGTGGGGTCGGACTCCCAGTCGCCGTCGGGCGTCATGTACTGCAGGTGCCGCGACCGCACGAACGGCAGGGCCTGGTCGCCCGGCAGGGTCACGCAGCCGAGATTGGTCTGGTAGAGCCCGGACTCGCGGTCGCGCACGGCCGCGTCGAACCACAGCGGCACCCCGCCGACAGCGTCGACCAGCCGGGCGAAGCCCTGGAAGTCGATCTCGACGTAGTGGTTGAGCTCGATGCCGAAGTTCATGCGGATCGTGTCGATCAGCGCCTGGCGGCCCTCGTCGGGCGTCCCCGTCGAGTAGGCCGAGTTGATGCGGGCCTCCTCGCCGGACGGGGCGATCGGGACGATCAGGTCGCGGGGCAGCGAGAGGACGGCGGCCGACTCCTCCTGCGGGTCGATCCGCAGGACCATGATCGTGTCGCTGCGCCGGCCGTCGACCGACGCCGCCTCCTCGGCCGTGCCGCCCTCGCGGCTGTCGCTGCCGACCACGAGGTAGTTCTCGGGCTCGCCGGCGGGTGCGGCGTCGACGTCGAGGTCCTCGTAGCGGTTGATGCTGTTGAGCTGGACCAGCGCGTAACCCACGACGGTCAGGGCGCCGACGAGGAGCACGAAAACCGTCCCCAGGGCAAGGAGGACGGCGCGCTGGCGCCCGGACCGCCGCGCCGAAGAGGAGGACGCCGCCCGGCGGCCGGCCTGGAGGTGCCGGGGAGGAGGCATGGCTGTGCGCACTGTAGCTGTGGGCCCTTCCCGTCCCGGACAGGGGCGCTCCGGCACCCCAACGGGTTGGTCAGCCGAACGGGGCCACGGGTAGCTTCCCTGCATGGCCGTGACCGATGTCGAGGCTCCCGCCAAGCCCGCACGTTGGACCGCGCAGTGGAAGGAGCTGTTCGACGAGGTCATCCAGACCGGCCTCTGTACCGGCTGCGCCGGGTGCGTGATCTCGTGCCCGCACGACGTCATCGGCTACACGCACGCCCCGGGGGCCTACAAGCCGTTCCACCTCGAGGACGAGCTCGGCCCCGGCAACTGCATCCACGGCGAGAAGGGCTGCACCACGTGCACCCGGGCCTGTCCCCGCTTCCGCTCCTGGGAGCCGCAGGCCGACGAGCACCTCTTCGCCCGCACCCGCCAGCAGGACGAGGTCTCGGGCATCTACCAGGACATCCTGCTCACCCGGGCCAGCGACGACATGGTCCACCGCATGGGCCAGGACGGCGGGCTCGTGTCCGCCCTGCTCATCTGGGCCATGGAGAACGACTACATCGACGGCGCGCTCACCTCGTTCCTCGAGGGGGAGGCCGGCGAGTGGAAGGCCCGGCCCGGCGTGGCGGCCAACAAGGACGAGGTCCTCGCCTCGGCCGGAAGCCGCTACACGTACTCGGCCAACACGCTGGCCATCAACGAGGCCCGCGAGCGGGGCCTGAGCCGCCTGGCGCTGGTCGGCATGTCCTGCCAGTCGTCGGTGCCGCCGATCATGTGGACGCGGAAGGTCGGCAAGGTCGCCAGACCGATCCTGTTCAACATCGGCCTGCTGTGCTCGAAGACGTTCGACGACTCGATCTTCGAGGAGCTGTTCGAGACGAAGTACGGCCTGCCGAAGCAGGACATCGTCAAGATGAACATCAAGGGTGTGTTCCAGCTGTGGACCAAGGACGGCGGGTACCACGAGGTCCCGCTCAAGGAGTGCCACGCCTGGACCCGTGACGGCTGCACCCACTGCCCCGACTTCGCCGCCGAGCACGCCGACATCTCCACGGGCGGCATCGGCAAGGACAACGACTGGACGCTGACGATCGTCCGCACCGACCTGGGGCGCGAGATCATCACCCGCATGATCGACGACGGCTCGATCATCGCCCGCCCCGGCGACGAGGACCCGGGCGCCATCGCCCTCATGCACAAGCTGGCCACGAAGAGCCGCGAGCGCTGGCCGGCCACGGCGATCGACGACCCGCGGGCGCCCGCCAAGCCGGCCACGAACGGCAAGAAGCCGGACTGACCTGACGGTCGGGCAGGCTCCGACGCTGGCGAACTCGCCGCTAGCCGGCCTCGGCCATGCAGTCCGTCATGACGGAGAGGACCTCGGGCGGGATCGCGGCGTCCGGGTCGCTGGCGGCCTCCGACGAGTACTGCACGAACTCGTCGAACGGCACCTGCTCGGCGATGCCGTCGTAGGCGCACTGGCAGATGTCCTCGCTGGCGCCCGTGTCGACGCCGGTGGCGGCACCCGTGCAGCCGTCGACAAACTGCTCGCGCAGCGCCTCGCTGTCGTAGCCCGAGTCGCCGCCGGTCGTGTCGGCGGTCGTCGTGCCGGTGGTCGACTCGGTCGTGTCGGACCCGCTGTCGGTCTCGGAGCCGGCCTCGTCGTCGCCACCCCCGCCGCTGACGGCGGCGATGGCGATGAGGACGACGGCGATCACCGCCACGACCCCCACGATGATCCACAGCGTGCGGTTGTCGCCGCCGCCCCCGCCACCGCTGGCGGCCGGGAAGCCACCGGAGGCGCCGCCGGCCGCCCCCGTGCCGAACCCACCGAGGTTGGTGTTGCCGCCGGCCCCGCCGGCCACGGGCCGGATGCCGGACGGGCCGCCGCCGTAGCCCGCCCCGTAGGGCGAGGAGGGCGGCTGGGCGCCGTAGCCCGGGCCGCTGGGGGCGCCGGACTGGAACGCGGCCGCCGCCGGCCGCTCGCCGCTGGGCGTGGGCGACGGCGGGGCCGGTCGGGGGGCCTGTTGGACCGGGGACGCCGTGGGCGCGGTCGACCGGGTGGGCGCCGCCGGGCCACCGGGGCCGCCGGGCGCACCCGGCGCGCCGGGCGCCGTGGGCGGGGCGGGGCGGGCGGCCGCCGGCTGCGCGGGCGGGGCGGGGCGGGGGGTCGGCGTCGGCGGCGCCGGGCGCGGCTGTGCGGGCGGGGCCGGCCGGGCCTGGCCGGCGAGGGCGCCGGCGGCCGCACCGGCCGCCATGCCCCCGGCCACGGCCGGGCCGACCGGGGCGCCGGGACGTCCGGGGGCCTGGACCTGCGGGGGCGGCGGGGCCGGGCGGGGCCTGCCCGTGGGCGCCACCGTGGGGGGCGGCGGCCGGCTGTCGGACGGCAGCACCGTCTTCACCGACTCGGGCGTCGCCTGGCCCTTGCGCTCGGCCACGGCGATGGCGGCGCCGAAGCCGATGGCGTCCTTGGGGTGGGCGTCGATGGCGATCGGGCGGCCCAGCTCGGCGGCGACCATCTGGGCCACCAGCGGGATCCGCGACGAGCCGCCCACCAGCAGCACGGCGCTGATGTCGTCGTCGGACACACCCGAGCTGCGGATCGACCGGCGCAGCGCCGTGATCGTCTCGCTGATGGCCGGGCGGATCATGTTCTCGAACTCGGACCGGGTGAGCCGGACCTCGGTCTGCAGGTTGGGCAGCAGCACCGGGATCGACACGTCGGTGTCGCTCGAGAGCGCCTCCTTGGCGTCGATGCACTCCTGCCGGAGGCGCGTCATGGCGGCCAGCGCCGAGGCGTCGTCGGGGTCGAGCTGCTCGAGGGCGTCGCCGACGGCGGCCCGAACGTGGGCGACGACCGCCTCGTCGAAGTCGATGCCGCCCAGGCGCTCGATGCCCTCGGGCGTGCCGATCGACTCGAACCCGTTGGCGTTGCGGCGGACCATGGCGGCGTCGAACGTGCCCCCGCCGAGGTCGTAGACGGCCACCACCGCCCCGGGGTCGAGCCGCCGCTGGGAGGCGTAGAACGTCGCCGCGGCGACCGGCTCGGGGAGCATCAGGTCCGCGTCGACGTCGACCTGCCGCACGGCCTGCTTGAGCAGGTCGAGCTTGTACGGGCCCCAGTTGGCCGGGTGGGTCAGGGCGATGCCCTGGGGCTGCCCGCCCTCCTGCTCGATGACCCGGTCGAGGCCCCAGCGCAGCATGCGTGCCATGAGCATCTCGGCGGCGTAGGGCGTGCCGCCCAGGATGATCGGGGTCGGGTCGCCGACCCGCCGCTTGAACTCGCGGGCCACTCGCCCGGGTTCGGTGGCGGCCCGCCGCGTCGCCGCCTCGCCGATGAGGAACTCGCCGTCGTCCCGCAGGAAGACCACGGACGGGACCGATGCCGTGCGGTTGCCGAGCGTGAGCGCCTCGACGGTGCCGCCGCGCTCGATGGCTGCCGCCGTGTAGGTCGTACCGAGGTCGATGCCGAGGTAGTAGGCCATTCCTGCTCCTTGGCCCCGGGCGTGCCCGCGGCCACCGTTGTGGTCGCGCCGCCTGCCCGGAGGGGATCGCCGGTGTGGGCTCCCAACCTCTACCGGGCGCGATCGGGGCCGACGCTACCTCGTCGCCGCCCTGCGGTGCGCGCCGCTCCGGGTGGCCTCAGCAGCACGGGAGTCAGGCGGGATCGGCCATCCCGGCCAGCACCCGGGCCCGGACGAGGACGGCGTCGAACATGGCCGGCGTGAGCGTCCCCGTGAACGTGTTCTGCTGGCTCACGTGGTAGCTGGACACGATGGCGCGGCCGTCCGGGAGGGCCACCTCGGCGCCGTGCCCGAACGCCGGCCGGGGCGCCACGCCGAGCACCCCGCACAGCACCTGGTACCCGAACTGCCCCAGCGGGACGAATACCCGC
>DATFOS010000019.1:0-20442 GCA_035265325.1 Acidimicrobiales bacterium | reverse complement strand
GCGGAACGGGCCGTACAGCGCCGAGGCGTACTTGGCGGCGTAGGCGAGGATCGGCGTGGTCGGGTGGCCGGCCCCGTCGAGGGCGGCGCGGATGGCGGCGACCTGGCCGTCCATCATCCCGCTCGGGGCCACGATGTCGGCGCCCGCCTCGGCCTGGGCGACGGCCACCCGGCCGTAGAGCTCGAGGGTGGCGTCGTTGTCGACGTCGCCCCGCTCGTCGAGCAGGCCGCAGTGGCCGTGCGAGGTGTACTCGTCGAGGCAGAGGTCGGCGAGGACGACCACGTCGTCGCCGAAGTCGGCCTTCAGGTCGCGCAGCGCCACCTGGACGACGCCGTCGGGCGCCCACGCCTGCGAGCCCTCGGGGTCCTTCTCGGCGGGGATGCCGAACAGGATCACCGAGCGGACGCCCATGTCGGCGAGCTCGTGCACCTCCTTGCGGAGGGAGTCGGGCGTGTGCTGCACCACGCCCGGCAGCGAGGCGATCGGCCGGGCCTCGGCGATGCCCTCGCGCACGAACAGCGGGGTGATGAGGTCACCGAGGCCCACGCGGGTCTCGGCGACGAGGTCGCGCAGGGCGGGGGTCCGCCGCAGGCGACGCAGGCGCCTGTCCGGGAATGTCACCCGGACGATGGTACGGGCCTCGGCCCCCCACCCGGTAACCGGGCGGGGGGCCGAGCCGGACCGGTCCCCGCTCAGGCGGAGACGAGGTCCTCGGGGGTGAACTCGAGCGCCTGGCCCTCGAACTCGACCAGGTCGCCGACGAGGCTGAAGTAGCCGTCGGCGGTCGAGTACTGCATGAGGTTGAGGCTCTCCCCCATGTAGGGGTCGTCCTCGCCGTCGGTCGTCACCGTGATGCCGGGCAGCAGGGCGCCGCCCGAGATGCCGTCGAGGTTGCGCACGGACTCCATCACCGACAGCCGGGTCGGCTCCTCCGCGGCCTCCAGCGCCTGGACGAACAGGGCGCCCTGCGTCCAGCCGTAGCCCACGATGCCGTTCTCGACGTCGGCCTCGGGCTCGTACTGCGACACCGTCTCGCGATACTCCACGATGGCCTCGTCGTCGGCCCACTCGGGGTTGAGCGGGTCCTTGAGGTTGGTGGCGCTGTACACGCCGTCGGCGTTCTCGCCGGCGATGCCCATGAGCGTCTTCGACGTGCAGGTGCCCGACACCCAGGTGATGGGCTCCCAGTTGTTGTTGGCCGCCTGGGTGAGGGCGTCCGGGCAGGCCAGCAGGGTGCCGCCGTTGAAGAAGGCGGTGGCGCCGCTGGAGGCCAGGCTCGTCATCGGGGCCGCCACCTCGCCGGCGCCCGGCGCGTAGCGCTGGGTCTCGACGATCGTGATGTCGGTGTCCTCGATCGCCCGCTCGAAGCCCTCGAGGTAGGCGTCGCCGAAGTCGTCGTCCTGCAGCAGCATGGCGACGGTGGCGTCGGGGTCCTCTTCGGCCAGTACCTGGGCGAACATCTCGCCCTCGAGCGTGTACGGCGCCAGGGAGGAGCCGATCATCCACGGGTAGTCGGCGTTGCCCCACTGGGGCGAGCCGGTGGCGGCGAACACGTTCGGGACGCACAGCTCGTTCAGCGTGTCGCGGATGGCCACGTTGTTGGCCGTCCCGACCACGCTGAAGACGGCGAAGGCCCCGTCGCCGTCGGCACCCACCAGCTCCTCGATGTTCTGGGCGGTGCGGGCCGCGTTGTACTCGTCGTCGCGGTCGTCGTACTCGATCTGGTAGCTCTCGCCGCCGATCTCGACGCCGCCGTCGGCGTTCACCATCTCGAAGTACGAGCGCCACCCCCGGGCGATCTCGGAGAAGGCGGCGGTCAGGCCCGACTGGGGGAAGCTCGACACGATGCGGATCGTGTCGCCCTCGATCGGCTGCGTCGGGTCGCTGATGCAGTCCTCGGTGGGGATGCTGGATTCCTCGCCACCGCCACCCCCCTCCGACGCCTCGTCACCCGATGACGTGTCGTCATCGTCGTCGCGCTGGGTGCACGCGCTGCTGCCGAGCAGGGCGAGCGCCACCGCCATGGCGATGGCGCCCTTGGATCGACGACCGCTGAACATTCGGTCCCTCCTGGTTCTCAGGTCTCGAGGATCGTGGCCTCACCCCACGAGCTTGCTCTCCGTGTGCCGGCCCGCACCCGGCGTACTGTCTACTGCTCGCCGCCCTCCGCGGGGGGCCAGGAGGGCACGTCCACGGCGGTGGGTGCGGCGTCGCGACGCCCGAGGCGGGCGAGCAGGCTCCGCACGCCACCCACCACGCCCTGCGGGAGGACGAAGACGATGGCGATGAGGGCGGCCCCGAAGATGGCCGGCGCGAGCACCTCTTTCCCCTCGATGAGGCCTTCCGTGTTGCGGCGGAGGGCGATCAGGAGGAACGCGCCCACCGCCGGCCCGAGGATCGTGGCCGCGCCGCCGATGACGACCGCCACCAGGAACTCGATCGACCGCTGGAAGTACAGGATCGGGTTGGTGCCATCCGCGATGCGGTCGACCATGACGGACAGCGACCCCGCGATGCCGGCGTAGGCGGCCGACAGCGCGAACGAGCCCACCTTGGTGGCCGACAGGCTCACGCCCACGGTGGCGGCCGCCAGCTCCTGGTCACGCACGGCCACCATGGCCCGGCCCATCCGCCCGCGCACCAGGTTCCAGGCCAGGAGGAACAGCACCACCGTCGCCAGCAGGCACACGAAGTAGACCCACTGGTCGTCCTCGAGGAACGTGACCAGCGAGGTGAACTCGCTTCGCCCGGGGCGCAGCAGCGCCACGTCGCCCGCCCCGTCGACGTACTTGCTGGCCAGCCGGGGGAAGAGCACCGCCAGGCCCAGCGTGATCAGCGCCAGGTACAGGCCCCTGACCCGCAGGGCAGGAAAGCCGACCGCCACGCCGACGGCCGCCGAGAGCACGGCCGCCACGGGGACCGTGGCCTCGAACGACCAGCCGTGGTCGACGATGAGGATCGCGCTGGTGAATGCCCCGACGCCGAAGAAGGCGCCGTGGCCGATCGACACCTGGCCGTTGAAGCCGGTCAGCAGGTTGAGGCCCATGGCCGCCACGGCGAGGTACAGCGCCTGGCTGAGCAGCCGGTTGGTCTCGGCCGTGAAGTAGAACGGCGCGTAGAGCGCCACGAAGGCGAGGACCGCCCCGATCACGATGCGGGCGATGCGCACCCGCGGGGGGATGGGCGGGTCGAGCGGGATCGTGGCGGGGTCGACGCCGCCCGGGGGCGGGGCGCCGGCGTCGGCGTCGGAACGGGTCGTGGTGGTCACACGCGCTCCACGGTGCGCTTGCCGAACAGGCCGTTGGGTTTCACCAGCAGGACCACGAGGATCAGCGCCAGCGGCAGCACCACCTCGATGCCGTCGAGGGCGTCGACGTACTGGAAGGTCATGGCGTCGGCGATGCCCACCACCAACCCGGCGACGACGGCCCCGATGAGGCTGTCGAAGCCGCCGAGCGCCGCCGCGGCGAAGGCGTAGACGAGGACGGTCTGCATGAGGCTGGCGTCGAAACCGGTGCGCTGGGAGGCGACGAGCGAGCCGGCAAGGGCGCCGATCCCGGCGGACAGCGCCCAGCCCAGCATCAGCATCCGGGTGGCGTGGATGCCGTGGAGCCGGGCCGAGTCGGGGTTGGCGGCGACGGCCCGCAGCTTGAGGCCCGCCCGGGTCCGCTGGAGGAGCAGGAACAGCAGCACGCACTCGGCCAGCAGGACGGCGACCAGGCCGATCGTGTCCCACTGGACGTCGATGGTGTCGGCGCCGCTGCCCACGAGGTCGACGCTGCCCGAGGGGAACGGCGAGGGCATGGACTGCGGGTCGGTCCCGAACACGAGCTGGGCCAGCGAGTTGAGCCCCAGGAACAGGCCCAGCGTCACGATGACGACGTTGAGCGGGCTACGGGCCTCCTCGACCGGACGGATGAGCACCCGCTCGATCACGGCGCCGGCCACGAACGCCGCCACCATGGACACCGCGATGGCCAGCACCACCGGCACGTCGTGGCTGGTCAGCCACCACGACACGTAGGTGGAGAACAGCGCCATCTCGCCCTGGGCGAAGTTGAGGACGCCGGTGGTCCGGAAGATGAGGACGAGGGCCAGGGCAACCGAGCCGTAGACGACCCCGTTGCCCACCCCGTTGAGGAACTGCTCGACGAAAAGGCGCATCGACGTCCCCTAGAAGCCCAAGTAGGCCTTGCGAACGGCCTCGTCGTCGTGGAGGTCCTGGGCGGCCCCACTCACGGCGATCCGGCCGGCCTCGAGCACGTAGCCCCAGTGGCCGATGTCGAGGGCGAGGTTGGCGTTCTGCTCGACGACGAGCACGGTCAGTCCCTCCTGCCGGTTGAGCTCGCCCAGCTGGGCGAACAGCTCGCGGGTCACGAGCGGGGCGAGGCCGAGCGACGGCTCGTCGAGGAGCAGCAGGCGTGGCCGGGCCATCATCGCCCGGGCCAGGGCGAGCATCTGCTGCTCGCCGCCGCTCATCAGCCCCGCCTCCTGGTGGCGGCGCTCGGCGAGCCGAGGGAAGACCGCGTACCAGCGCTCGAGGTCGGTGCCGACCTCGCCGTCCCTACGGTTGATCGCCCCGATGCGCAGGTTGTCCTCGACGGTCAGCTCGCTGAACGTGCCGCGGCCCTGGGGCACGTGGGCGATGCCCAGGCGGGACATCCCGGCCGGCGACGTGCCCGCGAGGGGCTTGCCGTCGAACGTGATGTCGCCCGTGACGTCGATCAGCCCGCTGATCGCCCGGAGCGTCGTGGTCTTGCCGGCGCCGTTGGCCCCGAGGACCACCGCGACCCGGCCCTCCTCGACGGACATGTCGAGGCCGTGCAGCACCTGCACCGGCCCGTAGCCGCCGCCGACGCCGGCGAGTTCGAGCAGGCTCACGTCGGCGCCCCCAGGTAGGCCTCGATCACGGCGGGGTCGTTGCGCACGGCGGCCGGGGGCCCCTCGGCGATCTTGCGGCCGAAGTCGAGCACGACGATGTGGTCGGAGATTGCCATGACCATGGCCATGTGGTGCTCGACCAGCAGGATGGTCAGGTCGAACTGGTCGCCGATCGCGCGGATCGTCTCGCCCAACTCGTCGACCTCGCCGTGGGTCAGGCCGTTGGCCGGCTCGTCGAGCATCAGCAGCTTGGGCTCGGCCGCCAGTGCGCGGGCGAACTCGATGCGCTTGAGCGTGCCGAACGGCAGGCCGGCCACCGGCCGGTGGGCCAGGTGCGCCAGGTCGAGCCGGGCGAGCAGGTCGAGGCACCGGCGGCGGAGCGCCCGCTCCTCTCGGGCGGCGCCCATACGCAGCATGCCCCGCACGAACCCCACGTGGCCGAGGCCGTGGGCACCCGTCACGACGTTGTCGAGGACGGTGAGCGCCGGGAACAGCGCCACGTTCTGGAACGTGCGGGCCAGGCCGATACGGGCGATCTTGTGGGCCGGCACGTCGTGCAGGTTCGTCCCGTCGAAGGTGACGGCCCCGGACGTGGGCTCGTACAGCCGGCTCAGCACGTTGAAGAGCGTCGTCTTGCCGGCACCGTTCGGCCCGATGAGGGCGCAGATGGTGCCCGCCTCGACCTCGAACGTCAGGCCGTCGAGGGCGACGACGCCCCCGAAGCGGACGCCCACGTTGTCGACCCGCAGCAACGCCATCCAGCCCCCCTCCAGGCCCCTGTCGTCTGGTGGCGACAGTCAACCACACGGGTCCGGAAGGCGGACGAATCGGTGAGGCCTTACAGCATCACTGGGACAGATGACCTGCGGTTTCGCGAGGTTCGGGACGGCGGGCCCGACGCCTGACGCGTTCCTGAAGTCGAATGGCGTTCACCTCCGGGCGGCGTCGACCCACCGGCGGAGGTCCGCCAGGCCCACGCCGGCGAGGCGCGGGACGACTCGGTGGGCGCCCGGGAACGCCAGCCCTGCGGTCATCGGCCCGGGCACGGCGACGACGACCATCCCGGCGGCCCGGGCGGCGGCGACGCCGTGGGGCGAGTCCTCGAACACGACGCAGGCGTGCTCCGCGACGCCGAGCTTGGCCGCGGCGAGGTGGAACAGCTCGGGGGACGGCTTGGTCCGGCTGCGGTCGCCGCCCACGTCGTCCCGTGTGGTCAGCGAGGCGAAGTACGGCGCCAGGCCCAGGCGGGTCAGGTGGCCCTCCACCCAGGAGAGGTTCGACGACGAGCACACGCCCGCCGGGACGCCGGCGGCCCGGGCCTCCGCCAGCAGCTCGGCCACGCCGGGCCTCACCGACTCGGTCGCGATCATCGTGTGGTGGGCGCCCTGGCGGCGCACGAGCACGGCCTCGCGGTCCTCCAGCGGGCGCCCGAGCGCCGCCTCGAGCAGGTCGGTCCAGTGGGGGTGGTCGGCCGTGCCGATGATCCGCTGCCACTCGTCCCGGGGCAGCTCGACGCCGTGCTCGGCGAAGACGGCGTTGACGGACATGTACTCCGACGTCTCGGTGTCGAGGACGAGCCCGTCGAAGTCGAAGACCAGGGCCCCGAGCGTCACGACCTGCGGGGGGCGGACGGCGCCAGGGTCGGCGCCGCCGGGGGCGCCGGGTGGTCCGCCGCCCAGGCGACCAGGGCATCGACCAACCCGTCGACCGTGTGGACGGCGGCCTCGACGGCGACGGTCAGGCCGTGCTCGCGGGCGGTGGCCGCGGTCACCGGCCCGATGGCGGCCACGACCGGCGGGACCGGCACGCCGGCCCCGGCGCCCGAGGCGCCACCCGGGCCCGCGCTCGCGCCCGCCACGGCGGCCAGGAAGTTCGTGACCGTGGACGACGACGTGAACGTGACGACCTCCGCCCCGGCGATCGCCCGGGCGGCGTCGTCGTCGAGCGGGACCGGCTCGGTGCGGTAGGCCTCGACCACGTCGACGTGCCAGCCCTTGGCCCGCAGGCCCTCCGGCAGCACGTCACGCGCCACCGCGGCCCGGGCCAGAAGCACCCGCCCCCGGGCCTGGGGCCACCCGTCGACCGGCGCGGCCTCGCCCGCCGGGGCGGCGGCCGGCGTCACCGCCACCGGGAACGCCTCCACCAGCGACTCGGCCACGAATCGGGGCGGCACCAGGTCGGGCACGAGGTTCCCCTCCCCGAGGGCCTCGGCCGTGCCGGGGCCGATGGCGGCCAGCCGCACACCGGCGAACGCCCGGGCGTCGCGCCCGGCGTCGCGCACGGCGGCCAGCAGCCGGCGCGCCCCGTTCGGCGACGTGACGACGACCCAGTCGTAGGCGTCGAGGCGCCCGACGGCGGCGGCCAGGGCCGCCCCACCGTCGGCGGGGTCGGACACGGTGATGGCCGGGACCTCGACCGTGGCCGCCCCCAGCGCCGCCAGCCGCTCGACGAGCTGGCTGGCCTGCTGGCGGGCCCGGGTCACGACGACCCGCCGGCCGAACAGCGGCCGGTTCTCGAACCAGGCCAGGTCGTGGGCGGCCACGTCGCCGACCACGATCGTGGACGGCGTCCCGAGGCGATGGTCGGCGATCGTGTCGAGGGTGGCGCGCACGGTCCGCTGCTCGGGGCGGGTGCCCCACTGGACGGCCGCCACCGGCGTGTCGGGCGACCGGCCGCCGGCGATCAGCTCGGCGGCGATGCGCCCGATGCGGGCCACGCCCATGAGGACGACGATCGTGCCGCCGACCCGGGCCACGGCCCGCCAGTCCACGGTGCCCTCCTCGCCGGCGGCGGGCTCCTCGTGGCCGGTGACGATCGTGACGCTGGTGGACGAGTGCCGCAGCGTGACCGGGATGCCGGCGTAGGCGGGCACCGCGATCGCCGACGTGATGCCGGGGACGACCTCGAAGGGGACGCCGGCCTCGGCCAGCGCGGCGGCCTCCTCGCCGCCGCGGGCGAACACGAAGGGGTCGCCGCCCTTGAGCCGCACGACCGTGCCCCCGGCCTTGCCGCGCTCGACCAGGAGGGCGTTGATCTGCTCCTGCGTGGCCCGGGCGGCCCCCGGCGCCTTGCCCACGTCGATGCGCTCGGCGGCCGGCGGGGCCAGGTCGAGCAGCGACGCCTGGGACAGCCGGTCGTACACGACGACGTCGGCCCGGCGCAATACGTCGAGTGCCCGCACGGTCAGCAGCCCGGGGTCGCCGGGACCGGCCCCCACCAGATGGACGGTCACCGGTTCCTCAACGGCCCAGGGCGTGGCCCGTGGGCTCGGCATGGGGACCTCCGGCGTCGACGACGGGGACGCAGTCCAGCGGCGTCACCGGCCGGAGAGGCGTGCGCCATGGTTCACAGGGCACGCCCGAGGAGCTTGGCGCCGTCCTGGTCGTCGAGCAGGTGGCGGGCGACCTGGCGACCGAGCGCCGGGCCGCCGGTGGGCGGGCCGGACAGCTCGTGACGCACGACGACGACGCCGTCGGCCGACGACACGAGGCCCCGGATCCGCAGCGTCGTGCCGGCGATCGTGGCGTGGGCGGCGGCGGGCAGAGAGCAGTCGCCGCCCAGCTCGGCGAGGAAGGCCCGCTCGGCGTCGACGGCGTGGCGGGTGGGCCGGTGCTCGACGACGCCGAGCAGCACCCGGGTGTCGGTGTCGTCGGCCCGGCACTCGACGGCGAGGGCGCCCTGCGCCACCTGAGGCAGCATCACGTCAGGGTCGAGCCGCTCGGCGATGTGGTCGGACAGCTGGAGCCGGTCGAGCGCGGCCGCCGCCACGACGACGGCGTCGACGCCGGGGGCCGAGGCCCGGGCGATGCGGGTGTCCATGTTCCCCCGCAGGCCCTCGAAACGCAGGTCGGGCCGGGCGTGCGCCAGCTGGGCCTGGCGCCGGAGCGAGCCCGTGGCGACCACGCCGTTGACCGGCAGGTCGCCGAGCGTCGAACCGACCAGGGCGTCACGGGGGTCGGCCCGCTCGGTGATCGCGGCGATCACCAGGCCGTCGGGCGTGGCGGACGGCAGGTCCTTGGCCGAGTGGACGGCGATGTCGGCCCGGCCGTCGAGGACCGCGTACTGGACCTCCTTGGCGAAGGCGCCCTTGCCGCCCAGCTCCCAGATCGGGACCGTCCGGTCGCGGTCGCCCGTCGTCTCGACGCGCACGACCTCGACCTCGACGCCCGGCTCGGCGCGGCGGACCAGCGAGGCGACCCGCTCGGCCTGCCACAGGGCGAGCGCCGAGCCGCGGGTGGCGATCCGCAGGCGCGCGGCCGCGGCCACTCAGGCCTCGCCGACTTCGAAGAGCTCGCGGATGGCCGCCACCAGGCGGTCGCCGCGCGGGCTGCCCGCCGAGTCCTTCAGGACGACGCTCGGCTGGTGGAGCAGCTTGGCCACCAGGCCCCGGGTCACGCTCTCGATCATCTCGGCGGCCTGGTCGTCGAGGCCGCCCGCCCGCGAACGCAGCCGCTCGATCTCGGCCCGGCGCAGGTCCTCGGCGCGCTCGCGCAGGGCGACGATCACCGGCGCCACCTCGCGGGCCGAGCTGGCGCCGAGGTAGCGCTCGAGCTCCTCGTTGAGGATGCCCTCGACGTTGGCCACCTCGCGCCGGCGCTCGGCCAGGCCGAGCGAGGCGAACGCCCGCAGGTCGTCCATGTCGAGGAGCGTGACGCCGTCGACCTCGGCCACGCCCGGGTCGACGTCGCGCGGCACGGCGATGTCGACGACGAGCAGCGGCCGGTCGGGCCGGGCCGCCATGACCGGGAGCAGGTCGGCCTGCTCGAGCAGCAGCGTGAGCGACCCGGTGGAGGTCAGGACCAGGTCGACGTCGGCCAGCTGGGACGGGAACTCGGCCAGCGGCACGGCCCGGCCGCCGACGCGCTCGGCCAGGGCACGGGACCGGGAGGCGGTGCGGTTGGCGACGCTGACCTCGGCCACGCCGGCGCCGGCCAGCGCCACGGCCATGCCCTCGCCCATCTCGCCGGCCCCGACGACGAGCACGGTGCGCCCCGCCAGGCCGTCGAGCCGGTCGTTCGCCATGGCGACGGCCGCCTGGGACACCGAGGCGATGTTGCGCCCGATGCCGGTCTCGGTGCGCGCCCGCTTGCCGGCCTCGAGGGCGTGGCGGACCAGCAGGTTCAGCACCCGCCCGGTCGCCCCCTCGTCGCGCGCCCGCTGCCACGCCAGCTTCACCTGGCCCTGGATCTCGGTCTCGCCCAACACGGCCGAGTCGAGGCCGGCGGTGACCGAGAGGAGGTGGGCGGCGGCTGCGGAGTCGTAGTGGACGTAGAGGTGGTCGGAGAACTCGTCCGACGGGAGGTACGACAGCTCGGACAGGAAGCCCCGGATGTCGCTGTAGGCGCCGTGGAAGCGCTCGGCGACGGCGTACACCTCGGTGCGGTTGCACGTCGAGAGGACCATGCCCTCGGTGATGTGTTCGCGGGAGCACAGGTCGTGGAGCGCCTTGGGCAGCTGCGCCTCGCTCACGGCCATCCGCTCGAGCAGCTCGAGCGGAGCGGTGCGGTGGTTCAGTCCGATGACGACGACAGACACGCGCCCAAGCGCTCCTTCGCGGCTTCGAGCCGTCCGGCCCGGATCAGTTCAAGGATTCCCGAATCGAGGGCGCCTCGCCAATCGAGCACCTCGGTGCTGCGGCCCCGCGCCAGCACCTCGGATCGGGCGTCAGCGAGCAGCCCCACCAGGGTGTCGTACTCCGGTCCGAGCTGGTTCGCGAGGCGGTCGCGGACCCACGCCGCCACCGCCGGGCTGTGGCCGCCGGTCGACACGGTGACGAGCAGGCGCCCCCGCTCGACGCGCGCCGGGAGGGTCACGCTGCAGCGCTCGGGGTCGTCGGCGCTGTTGACCCAGACGCCGGCCGCCTCGCCGTCGTCGTAGACCTGCTGGTTGACCGCCGGGTCGCCGGTGGCAGCCACCGCCAGCCGGTAGCCGGACACCTCGCCGCGCTCGTAGCGGCGGCGGGCGACCGTCACGGGTTCGGCCGCCAGGGGCTCGACGACGTCGGGCGCGACCACGGTCACCACGGCCCCCGCCCGCAGCAGGCCACGCACCTTCTGGTGCGCCACGCGACCCCCGCCGACGACGAGCACGGGCCGTCCGGCCACGATCAGGTTCACGGGGTACAGGGGGTCGTCGACCGGCACGGTGATAAGGGGGCAGCCGGCGCCTCAGCCGGGCCGGTGGGCCGCCGCGGGGGCGACGCCGTCGCCGGTGGTGCGACGCTGCTGGTAGAAGCTCAGGATCTGCAGCTCGACGGCGAGGTCGACCTTGCGGAGCGACACGGCCTCGGGCACCGACAGCACCGTCGGGGCGAAGTTGAGGATGGAGGTCACACCGGCTTCGATCAACCGGTCGGCGACGTCCTGCGCCGCCGACGCCGGCGTGGCCACGATACCGATCGCCACCGGGTGCTCCGCCGCGAGGGCGGGTAGCTCGTCGATGTGGCGGACCGTGATGCCGTTGATCTCGGTCCCCACGACCTTCGGGTCGGCGTCGACCAGCGCCGCCACCGGGAAGCCCCGGTCGCGGAAGCCCCCGTAGTTGGCGAGGGCGTGGCCCAGGTTGCCGAGCCCGACGATGACGACCGGCCAGTCGTGGGTCAGGCCCAGCTCGCGGCTCATCTGGAACAGCAGGTACTCGACGTCGTAGCCCACGCCCCGGGTCCCGTAGCTGCCGAGGTAGCTCAGGTCCTTGCGGACCTTGGCGGCGTTGACGCCGGACAACTCTGCGAGGCGCTCCGACGAGATCGTCGGCGTGCCGGCGTCGGTGACCTCGAGCAGGCTGCGGAGGTACAACGGCAGCCGGGCGACCGTGGCCTCCGGGATCTTGCGCGGCGGACGCTTGGGGCGCTCGGCCATACGTCGCGGATGCTATCCCCGCTTGTTCACACGGTCACAAGCGAGCGGGATGCCCCCAGGTCGGGCCGGTGGCCGCCCTGCTGGACGGGTGTCAGCGGAGCGTGCGGCGGATCAGCTTGCCCGCCACCGTGTGCGGGAGGTCGTCGACGAACGAGATCGTGGACGGCGCCTTGTAGCGGGCCAGCCGCTGGCCCACGAAGCTGACGAGCGCGTCTTCCTCGATGGTGGCACCATCCACCGGCACGACGAAGGCCTTGATGGCCTCGCCCGTGTACGGGTGCGGCACGCCCACCACCGCGGCCTCGGCTACGGCCGGGTGCTGGACCAGCACCTCCTCGACCTCGGCCGGGAAGACGTTGAAGCCCGACACGATGACGAGGTCCTTGACCCGGTCGACGAGGAATAGGAAGCCGTCGTCGTCCACGAGCGCCATGTCGCCGGTCCGCAGCCAGCCCTCGGGCGTGAGCGCCGCCGCCGTGGCCACGTCGTCGCCCCAGTAGCCGCCGAACACGTTCGGCCCCCGCACCCACACCTCGCCGGGGTCGCCGACGAGCACGTCGTCGCCGTCCGGGCCCACCAGGCGGACCTGCACGCCGGGCAGCGGCACGCCGATGCTGCCGGGCGGGGCGTTCCGCCCCAGGGTCGAGCTCACGACCGGGGAGGCCTCGGTGAGCCCGTAGCCCTGGGCCACGTCGACGCCGAGCCGCTCCTGCACGAGGCGGTGGACGACCGGGTCGAGGCCGGCGGCGCCGGACACCGCCAGGCGCACCCCGGCGAACGCGCCGGGGTCGACCCCCGGCAGCGTGGCCAGCGCCGACCACATGGTCGGCACGCCGGACACGACGGTCACGCCGTGGGCCCTGATCGCCTCGACGGCGGCATGGGCGTCGAAGCGCTCCATGAGGACGCACGTCCACCCGGCGGTGAGCGCGACGCCGAGCAGCGCGTTGAGGCCGAAGATGTGGAACAGCGGCAGGGCCGCCAGCGCCACCTCCTCGGTCGGCATGCCGCCGGCGGAGGCCATGACCTGCTCGACGTTCGCCCGGAGGTTGCCGTGGGTGAGCCGGGCCGCCTTGGGAGCGCCGGCCGTGCCGCTCGTGAAGAGCAGGACGGCGAGGTCGTCGTCGTCCCGTTCGACCGCCGGGGCCGGCTCGGCCTCGAGGAGCCCGCTCGCCGTCACCACGCCGCCGAGCGTCGGCACCCGGTCGATGTCGACCCCGGCGATGGCGTTCCGGCTGGTCGGCCCGACGATCGCCATCCCGGCGCCGACGGCCTCGAGCTCGCGCTGCACCTCGGGCGCCGGCGACGCCGGGTTGAGCGGCACGGCCACCGCCCCGACGCCGAGGACGGCCAGGTAGGACGACACGAAGTACCAGTTGTTGGCGGCGAGCACCGCCACCCGGTCGCCCTGCTCGACGCCCAGCTCGACCAGGCCGCCGCGCATGCGCGCCACCTGGTCGCACAGCTCGCCGTAGGTCGTCACTTTGCCCCGGCTGACCAGCGCGGCGCGCTCGGCGGGGTGCTCGTCGATGGCGGCGGCCAAGTTCATCGGAATCGGAAGCTATTCCAGCGCTTCGGGCTAGGCGAGGAACAGCAGCTGGATCACCGACGCCCCGAGGATGAGCGCCAGCAGGATGGCGAGAACGATCGTGGTCCCGGGTCTCATGTCGGCCTTCGCTGGGGTCGGGGTCGGAGGTTCACGGGAGTGGTGACACCGGCGCGGGCGCCGTCGCCGTTGGCGCCGGGGCCGTCGGGCTCGTCGAGCCGCACGAGGTGGATCTCGTCTCCCTCGGCCAGGCCCAGCTCGTCGGCGGCCGAGGCCCGGTGCAGCGTCACGGCGAGCAGGCCGTAGCTGTCGACCACCAGGCCGACCTGGCCGGTGCCGATGTCGTCGAACGCGGTGACCCGGCGGGCGGTGCGCGAGCCCTCCCGGGGGCGGACCCAGCGCACCTGGATGCGCTCGCCCCAGCCCTCGACCTCGTCGGGGTCGACGTTGAGCTGGCAGTTGCCGTAGCGGTCCACCCAGAGGACCTCGCCGACCAGCTCGCCCTCCTCCTCCCGCGGCAGCGGGATGATGCCGGGCCGCAGCGTGGCCACGTCGACCAGGTCGCCCAGCTCGGCGAACGGCACGCCGGCGCACAGGTGGGCGGCGGCGGGGGCGAAGATGTCGCGCCCGGCGAACGTCACGCCCGGGGCGGCGAGCTGGTACTCGGGGTTGGTCAGCTCGACCGCGGCGGTGGCGCCACCGACCATGCCGACCGCCGACGCCATGAGCCCGTTGTCGGGCCCGACCAGGTAGGACTGGCCGTCGCCGACCTCGATGGCCACGGCCCGGCGGTCGGTGCCGACGCCCGGGTCGACCACGGCGAGGACGACGCCGGGGCACAGGTACTGGACGCTGCGGGCCAGCGTCAGCGAGCCGCCCCGCACGTCGTAGGGCCGCACGTCGTGGGTGATGTCGATCACCGCCACGTGCGGGGCGATCTGTCGGATCACCGACTTGACCACGCCGACGAACTCGTCGCCGGTGCCGTAGTCGGTGAGGAAGGAGATCGTGTCGAAGCGCGGCTCGGTCATCGGGCGCCCTGGCGGGCGGGACTCAGCCGGCTTGCGTGAACCGGTCGGCGAGGTAGGCGTCGACGTCGTCCTCGAGCAGGCGGTACGCCTTGCCGACGCGGACGGCCCGCAGCTCGCCGGACTTGATCAGCCGGTACACGGTCATCGACGAGACACGCAGGTGGTCGGCCACTTCCTGCGGCGTCAAGAACCTGGCCTGCGACATGCTCATGCGGCGACGACCCCTTCCACTCCTGGACCGACGACGCTACCCGAGGATCGGCCGGGCGGCGAACGAACGTCATGCCTGGCCCAGGGCCCGTGAGCGCTCGGTGGCCGCCACCACGGCGTCGAGGAACGCGGCCCGGACCCCGTGGCGCTCGAGCTCGCGGAGCCCGGCCGCGGTGGTGCCGCCGGGGGACGTGACGTCCGCCCGCAGCGCCGCCGCCTCCTTCTCGCCGTCGCGCAGCATCGCGGCCGCCCCCACCAGGGTCTGGATCGCCAGCGTGCGGGCCGCCGGGCGGGGCAGCCCGGCCAGCACGCCGGCGTCGACCAGCGCCTCGGCCACCAGGAACACGTAGGCGGGGCCCGAGCCGGACAGGCCGGTCACGGCATCGAGCAGCGACTCGGGCACCCGCTCGACCGTCCCGACCGCGCCCAGGATCGACTCGGCCCACGCCACCTCGTCCTCGCCGGCGCAGCTGCCCGCCGCGATGGCGGCGGCGCCCTCGCCGACCAGGGCCGGCGTGTTGGGCATGGCCCGCACGACCGGCGTGTCCGGGGCGAGCGCCGCCTCCAGGCGGGCGATGGGGATGCCGGCGGCGATCGAGAGGACCGGGGTGCGCGACCCGGCGGCCGCCAGGCCCCGGCACACGTCGACGACGACGCCGGGCTTCACGGCGATCACGTGGCCGTCGGCCACGGACGGCTCCTCGGCGACGACGAGCCCGGGGACGCGCTCGGTCAGCTCGGCCTGGCGCTCGGCCTGGGGCTCGACGACCCGCATGTCCTCGACGCCGGCCCAGCCGCGGGCCAGGAGGCCGGCGAGCAGCGCCTCGCCCATCTTCCCGCCACCGATCAGCTGCAGCCGGGGGACGGTCACGCGCCCATCCCCTCAGCCGCCGAACCGGGAGGCGAAGCCGATCCGCAACGCCGGGCGGAAGAACTGCTCCACCCAGGCGTAGAGCGAGCCCAGGACCCGGTCGAGCTCGTCGTCGTCCACGGCGTGGTTGGGTAGCTGGCCGACGAGGAACACGGCGTCCTCGTCGCCGATGGCGAACGAGGCCCCGAACAGCTTGAGGTTCCGCCGCAGCAGGTGCTCGTAGAACTGCGCATGGTTCTCCTCGGGCGCCGGCATCACGTAGGTCTCGTAGTGGAGCGTGCGCTGGCGCAGGTGGAACCAGATGGTGAAGACGTCCTTCTGCTCGCCGCGCACGCGCACGAACCAGCGGCGCTCGCCGGACTCCTCGTCGCGCACGACGGCGGCGACGACCGGGTTGTCCTGGCTCTGGCGTTCGAGCCAGGCCTCGATGCGCTGCTCCAGGGCGACGAGCTGGGCGCCGGTCGAGGGGGGTCGGGACATGGCGTGGACGCTAACCGGGCCTCCCCGCCCCACCGCACCCACCATCGGACAACGGCCGTGACCTTCCGGGAGGCCTCTGCGAGGCTGAGCCGATGGACAGCCCTCGGACCGACGCCGGGCCCGCGACCGATGGCCTCGTGTGGGACGACCAGGACCTGGCCGGCACGGCCCGCACGGTCCACCCCTGGTGGTCGCTGTTGACGCAGGGGGTCGACCCGCTGCCCCGGGGCCTGCCCGAGCTGCACGAGGCCGCGCTCGCCCACCGGGCGGTCATCCGCAGCGACGCGTCGTTCGCGGCGCGGGCCGCGGCCGGGACCGCCCTGGTGGCGGCCATGTCGGCGGCCGCACGGGCGGTCCACGAGGCCGGGTGGGGGCCGGCGGCCCGGGCCGGGACCGTCACCGGCGTGTTCGCCGCCGCGGCCGGGGGCGTGCCCAAGCCGGCGGTTCCCGAGGCCGAGGTCGGCTGGCGGGGGCTGGTGGGCGACGCCCAGGCCGACCGCCGGCACCACGGCCGGGTGTGGCAGGCGCTGTGCCTGTGGTCCGCCGAGGTGGTCGCCGGCATCGCCGCCGAGGGCCACCCGATCTTCCCCGGCGCCGCCGGGGAGAACGTGTCGATCACCGGGCTGGACTGGGGGTCGCTGCGCCCCGGGACCCGCCTGCGCCTGGGCACCGCTCTCGCCGAGGTCAGCGTGCCGGCGCTGCCGTGCGGGGTGAACGGCAAGTGGTTCCTGGGCGGCAACCACAACCGCATGCACCACGAGCGCTTCCCCGGCGAGAGCCGGCTCTACGCCCTGGTGGTGGTGCCCGGCCGCGTGGCCGTGGGCGACGCCGCCCTGGTCGAGCCCGCGTAGGGGCGTCGGCCGGCGGGCCCCGGGCTCAGGTGTCGCACTCGACGAGGGCGCGGGCGGTGAGGTCGGCGTAGAGGCGGCGGAGCCGGGCCGCCGTGGTCGACCACGTGTAGCCCCGGGCCACGGCGTGGGCCTCGGTGGCCAGCTCCTTGGCCAGGACCGGGTCGTCGAGGACCTCGCGCACGCGGGCGGCGAACGCCCCCGGGTCGCGTCCCTCGACCAGGAAGCCCGTCCGCCCGTCGTGGACGACCGTGCGCAGC
Organism: Acidimicrobiales bacterium; assembly: GCA_035265325.1. Taxonomy (GTDB): domain Bacteria; phylum Actinomycetota; class Acidimicrobiia; order Acidimicrobiales; family VFJN01; genus DATCLS01. The sequence goes on along the minus strand of DATFOS010000019.1, from coordinate 3,458 downwards.
CCGCCGACGGCGGCGGCGACCACCGGCGTCCCGCAAGCGGCGGCCTCGAGCGCCACCAGGCCGAAGCTCTCGCTGCGGCTCGGCACGAGGACGACGTCGGCCGCCCGGTAGTAGGTGGACAGCAGGTGGTGCGGCTGCGGGTCGACGAAGCGCACCCGCTCGGCGACGCCCAGCTCGTCGGCCAGCCGCGTGACGCGGGCGACCTCGGCGGCACCGGCCGTCCCGCTGGCGCCGCCCACCACGACCAGCACCGCGCTCGGGTCGCCCAGGTCGGCGAGCGCCCGCACGGCGATGTCCAGGCCCTTGAGCGGCTGGATGCGCCCCACGAACAGCAGCACCGGCCCGGGCAGCGCGCCGAGGTGGCCGAGGGCGGCGCGGGCGCCGGTGCGGTCGCCGGGCGAGAAGAAGGCGTGGTCGACGCCGGGCGGGACCACCTCGATGCGATCGGGGGCGGCGCCGTAGTGGCGGACCAGGTCGTCGGCCTCCGCCGGGCAGTTGGCCAGGATCACGTCGGAGCAGCCCACAACCTCGGCCTCCGCCTGGATCCGGCGCTCGGGCTCGGGGTCGCCGGTCTCGGCCTTGACCCGGGCCAGCGTGTGGAACGTCGACACGAGCGGGAGTCCCAGCTCGTGCTTGAGCCGGTGCCCGGCCACGCCGGACAGCCAGTAGTTGGCGTGGAGGGCGTCGGCCCGGTGCCCGGCCCGCTCCAGGTGGTCGCGGACCCCGTCGGCGAAGGCGCCGACGACCTCCGGCAGCGCCTCCTTGGCCAGCTCCGGCGGGCCGGCCGGCACGTGCACGACCCGGAACCCGGGCTCGACCTCGACCTCGTCCGGGAGGCCGTCCGCCCAGCGCCGGGTGTAGACGTCGCTCGCCACGCCCGCCTGCGCCAGGGCCGAGACCAGCTCGCGCACGTAGACGTTCATGCCACCGCTGTCGCCCGTGCCGGGCTGGACGAGGGGGGACGTGTGGAGCGAGAGGATTGCGAGACGTGTCACCGGCGGGGCTCAACGCCCCCGACCGGCGTGCGATTCCACGTCCCCCGGGCCGAGCCCGGTGAGTCCACCGCCGGTGGGCCCCGCGGCCCCGTCGAGCTCGCCCGCGACCCGGTTCTGCCGCCGGTACCCCCAGTACAGCCCGAGCAGCTCGCGCCGCTGCTCGTCGGTGAGGTGGGGGTCGCGTGCGAGGCCCTCGGCGACGTCGACCGCGTCGGTCCGTTCGTCGAGGATGCCGGCGCGCACGTACAGGGTCTCGGACGAGATCTCGAGCGCCCGGGCGATCCGCTGGATGATCTCGGCAGACGGCTTGCGCAGCCCCCGCTCGATCTGGCTCAAGTAGGGGTTGGAGATGCCCGCCCGCTCGGACACGTTCCGCAGCGACAGGCTCCCCAGTCGGCGCTGCTCACGGATATAGGCGCCGAGGTCACGCCAGCGGTGCTCCCGCTCGCCCTTCGGTGTCGCCATCGGCTCTACGGTAGGGGTCGGGGTCCGACTTTCGTCGGAGGCAGACCCGTCCACGGGTGTGTCGTCGGGACCGATGGGGCGGGTAGCTTCCGAAAGGTTCGCAGTCGCCATCCAAGGAGTCACGCCATGGCCTTCGAGCTCCCGCCGCTGCCATACGCCAAGGACGCGCTCGCGCCCTACATGAGCGAGCAGACCCTCGAGTTCCACTACGGCAAGCACCACCAGACGTACGTCACGACGCTGAACGACCTGGTGGCCGGCACGCCGGACGAGTCGAAGTCGCTGGAGCAGGTCATCCTCGACGCCGGCCCCGGCAAGCTCTTCAACAACGCCGGCCAGACGTGGAACCACACCTTCTACTGGAACTCGATGACGCCCGGTGGCGCCGGGGAGCCCGACGGCGACCTGAAGACCGCGATCGAGTCCAAGTACGGCTCGCTCAGCGACTTCCAGACCGAGTGGGTCGAGAAGGCCAAGTCGCTCTTCGGCTCCGGCTGGGTGTGGCTCACGAAGGACGGCGCCGGCGTCGACATCGTCCAGACCAAGGACGCCGACCTGCCGCTCAAGCACGGCCAGACCGCCCTCATCACGATGGACGTCTGGGAGCACGCCTACTACCTCGACTACCAGAACGCCCGTCCCGCGTTCGCCGAGGCGTGGCTCACGAACCTCGTCAACTGGGACTTCGCCTCCGCCAACTTCACCAAGGGCTGACCTCGGTGCGGTCGTGAGCGGCCCGGGCGCCTCGGAGGTGCCCGGGCCTATGCGCGTCCCGGCCCGGCCGCCGCGGCCCCGCCGCCGCCGTCTGGCTAGAAGGCGGCGGAGGCCGCCACCCAGACGACGCCGAGCAGGAGGAGGGAATCGACCCGCCGCAGGGCGGGGGCCGCGGCGCCGGCCCGCGGGAGGAGCGCGGCGGCCATGACCTGGCCGACGACCGGCGTCACGGCGACGAACACGAGCAGCGCCATGCCGGCCTCGTCGAACGGCGGGATGAGCACGAGCGTCAGCGGGATGCCGACCAGCACGGCCGTCGTGGCGCCGGCCAGCGGCCCCTCCACGACGTTCGAGGCCCCGGAGCCGACGATGAAGTCGGCCGCCTCGTAGGCGCTGACCAGCAGGACCAGCACGACGGCCGATGTCGCGTCGACCGAGCGCGTGAGCACGACGGCGGCGCCGGCGATCGACGGGATCACCGCCAGGCCGAGGATGGCGGCGGCGGCCATCCGGCCGCCCTTCTGCGGCATGCGCGTGCCCTCGGGGTGGAACAGCGCCACCCCGCACCCGATGGCGACCGCCACGCCGAGCCCGATCCCCGCCGGCACGGCGCCGGCCAGGGCGGCGACGACGGGCAGCGCCCCCAGCCCGGCGGCCACGTCGGCCTGCCAGGGCACCGAGCGCCACGCCTGGACGATCTGGCGCGCCGCCCACCCGGCGGCGACCCCGTAGCAGAGGGCGGCGGTGAGGGGGTCGAGGGCCACCGCCACCATGGCGACGAGGAACCAGGCCACGCCGAGGCGGACCTTGGGGCCCTCGATGTCGTAGACGGGCCGCAGCCCGCCGGTCGGTTCGGGCTTCGGCCGGCGGGCGGGCCGGGGCCGGGCCGGCCGCTCGCCGGACGGGCGCCCGGCGGCGGCGAGCTGGTCGACGGACGTCCCGGGGGCGGGCGGCGCCCACATGCCACCGGAGCCAGCCGGCTCGGGCGGCGCCCAGCGGGCGCCGGAGGGCGCCGGCTCGGGTGGGGCCCACCGGTCGCCGGACGGCGCCGGGGCCGCGGGCGGGACGGCGTTTCCGCCCGCGGGGTCGGGCGCCGGCAGGAACGCCCGGCCGGGACCCGGCCCCGGGTACGGATCGACCACCGGCCCCGGTCCGCCGGCGCCGGACGGGCCGGGCGCGGCGAACGCGGTGCGGCCGGGGTCGCCCGGGTCGTACCCGCGGGCGTCGCGGGCGGGCTCGCGCCGCGGCGGCAGGCCGCCGGCCGAGGCCACCGGCGCCGCCGGG
>DATFOS010000018.1:0-2618 GCA_035265325.1 Acidimicrobiales bacterium | reverse complement strand
TGCCGGGGACCTGCTTGATCGTCCCGACCGTGTACAGCGTGACGGCGGCCTGCGCGGCGATCGAGCGGCCGGGCTCGGCGCTGATGCGGGCCTCGATGCCGGCGTCCTCGTAGGCGGCGCGCACGGCGCGGTCCCACTCGGTGATCGTCGGGGCGTACTCGGCGGACACATAGGCAACGCCGAGGCCGCCGCCGATGGACACCTCGTCGACCTTGAGCTCCCGCACCCACGGCGCCACGACCTCGACCGCCTGGCGGAAGAAGTCGGCGACGAACACCTGGCTGCCGATGTGGAGGTGGACGCCGACCAGGTCGACGGCGTCGGACCGGCGGCACCGGTCGACCGCCTGCTCCAGCGCACCGGACGCCACCCCGAAGCCGAACTTCGAGTCGGCCTGCCCGGTCATCACGAACTCGTGGGTGTGGGCCTCGACACCCGGCGTGGCCCGGAGCAGGACCCTCGGCTGCCGGCCGTCCCGGGCGTGGAGCGCCTCGAGCCGGTCCAGCTCGTCGAGGCTGTCGACGACGATGCGGCCGACGCCGACCTCGCGGGCGCGGGCCAGCTCGTCGAGGCCCTTGTTGTTCCCGTGGAGGACCAGCCGGTCGGCCGGCACCCCGGCCGCCAGCGCCACGTGCAGCTCGCCCCCGGTCGCCACGTCGATTTGCAGCCCCTCCTCGTGGACGAGCCGCGCCATGGCCTTGCAGAGGAACGCCTTGCCGGCGTAGGCCACCCCGTCGCCGAAGACCTCGTAGGCCTCCCGGGCCCGGGCACGCAGCTCCGCCTCGTCGTAGGCGAACAGGGGCGTGCCGTACTCCTCGGCCAGCGCCCGGGTGGACACGCCGCCGATGCACAGGAACCCGTCGTCGCCGACGGACGCCGACTCGGGCAATAGCCGCAACGGCACGGGCCCTGTGGGGTCCTCGTAAGCCGCCTGCTGCCCCCAAGGCGCGCCGCCGTGGGCCGGGCCCTCGTGGGCCGGGCCGCCGTGGGCCGGGTCCTCGTCCGCCGGGCCGTCGCGGGCGGGACCGCCGCGCGCCGCGCCGTCGTGGGCCGGGCCGTCGTGGGCGAGGCCGCCGTCGGCCGTGCCGCCGTGGGCCAGGTCCTCGTCCGCCAGGCCGTCGTTCGTGGGACCGCCATCGTGGGCCGGACCGCCGTCGTGGGCCGCGCCGTTGTGGGCCGGGCCCTCCTCCGGGCTCCCGGGGCTGGACGGAGCGGTCACATCGACTCCGGCGCACACACCCCGAGCAGGTCGAGGCCCACGGCGAGGCCGACGCGGGCGGAGTCAACGAGCCACAGCCGGGCCTGCGTGAGGTCGGCCGGCACGTCGGGATGGATGACGTAGCAGTCGTGGTAGAAGCCGTGGAACCGGTCGGCCAGCTCGCGCACCCAGGCGGTGACCTTGTGCGGGGCGCGCTCGACGCAGGCGATGTGGACGACGTCGGGCAGCTCGGACAGCGTCCGCAGCACGTCGAGCTCGCGCTCGTGCGTGAGGAGGCCAAGGTCGACGGCGGCGAGCGGCTGGCGCTCGATGCCCTTCTCGGCGGCGAAGCGCGCCAGCGAGTGGATTCGGGCGTACGCGTACTGCACGTAGAACACAGGCGACTCACGCGAGTCGGACCGCACCTTGTCGAGGTCGATCGTCGGTGACTGGTCGATCGAGCTGACCAGCGACAGGAGCCGCATGACGTCGGGGCCGATGTCATCGACCAGGTCGTCGAGATCGACGGCGTTGCCGAGCCGCTTGCCGATCCGCCCGCCGGCGAGCGACACCATCTGGCCGATGCGGACCTCGATGCGATCGCGGGCGACGCCCATCGCCTGGATGCCGGCGACGAGGCTCGACACCTGGCCCTGGTGGTCGGCGCCCCAGATGTTGATGACCCGGTCGAAGCCGCGGGTCACGAACTTGTTGCGGTGGTAGGCGAGGTCGCCGGCCAGGTAGGTGTAGTCGCCGCCCTGGTCGGGCGACTTCTTGACCACCCGCTTCTCGCGGGGGTCGCCGAAGCGGGCGGTGTCGAGCCAGAGGGCGCCGCCCTCCTCCCACACGAGACCCCGCTGCTGGAGGGAGGCGATGGATTCGGCAACGACCTCGGAGGCCTCGATCGACGCCTGGCTGAACCACTCGTCGTACGTGATGTTGACGGCGGCGAGCTGGTGGCGGATGAAGCCGAGGATCCGCTCGGCGGCCCAGCGCCCGGCGGTCACGACGTCGTCGGGGCCGTCGTAGGCCGAGGCCAGGCCCTTGACGAAGCCGGACGGGTACCCGCGCTCGGGCAACGGCGTGCCGTTGCGGCGGGCCAGCACCGACTCACCGAGGACCCGAATCTGCCCGCCCGTGTCGTTGACGTAGTACTCACGCCAGACCTCGTGGCCGGTCCGCTCGAGCAGGCGCGCCACCGAGTCGCCGTAGGACGCGAACCACCCGTTGCCCACGTGCAGCGGACCGGTGGGGTTGGCCGACACGAACTCGACCATGACCTTCTCGCCGGATCCGAACGTGTGGCGCCCGTAGTCGTCCACGCCCCGGTCGACGACCTCCCGCAGGACGTCGTGCAGCCAGCCCGGACCGAGGTGGAAGTTCACGAACCCGGGTCCCGCCACCTCGATCTTGGTGACGT
>DATFOS010000017.1:0-2169 GCA_035265325.1 Acidimicrobiales bacterium | reverse complement strand
CTCCAGCGAGTGGACGGCGTACTCGTTCTCGACCGGCTCCCGGTAGACACCGCAGTTCAGCCAGTCCCGGCTGTGGTCGCCGCCGACGGGCGGGAGGGGGTCGTAGTCGGCCGTCCCGCTGACGTGCTCGTGGGTCTGCGGCAGGAGCACCTCTATGCCCGGGACCAGCGTCGTCGTGGTCGGCGCCGACGTCGCCGTCGTGGCCGGGCGCGCCTCGTCCCCGTCGCCGCCCCCGCCGGACACCAGCAGCACGATGGCCACGAGGATGACGACCGCGGCGGTCCCGAGGACCGCGAGCTGGGCCGTCGACGGCCCTTGGTTCCTGGCCGCACGCGTCGGCGACTGCTTGGCGCTCACCTGCGTCTCCTGTCTCCGTTCCCCGGCAATCCCCAAGGGCGTGGGTGGGCGTCGCAGGGACGGTACCGGCTCGCGGGCCGGACGGCGCAGGTGGGCTGTTCCGACCCGTGCCGCCGGCCTGCTGTAGGCATGGGGCCATGGACGCCGGCCCGCTCGTCCGCCGCGACACCGACGGCGCGGCGACGACGCTCACCCTCGACTCGCCGACGAACCGGAACGCCCTGTCCCTGCCGCTGCTGGGCGAGCTGTCGTCGCACCTGGAGACTCTGGCGGCCGGGCCGCCGCGGGCGGTGGTGATCACGGGGACGGGGCCGGCGTTCTCGTCCGGTGCCGACCTCAAGGCGGGCCCGGACGCCGTCGCCGCGACCCCGCCGGCGGTCGCCGAGGTGATCGAGAAGCTGTGGGCGCTGCCCGCCCCGGTGGTGGTTGCCCTCAACGGCCACGTCCGGGCCGGCGGCCTGGGCATCGTGGCGGCGGCCGACGTCGTGGTGGCGCCGGCGACGGCCACGTTCGCCTTCGCCGAGGTCCGCATCGGCGTGGTGCCGGCCGTCGTGGCGGTCGTCTGCGCCCGCCGCATGACGCCGCGGTCCCTGTCGCGCTACACGCTCACGGGCGAGCCCTTCACGGCGGACGCCGCCCGCGACGCCGGCCTGGTCACGGTCGTGGTGGAGCCGGACGAGGTCGCCTCCACGACGGCGTCTGTGGTCGACGAGCTCACGACCGCCGGCCCGCACGCCGTCGCAGCCACGAAGTCGCTCCTGCGGTCCCTCCAGCCCCCGATCGCCGCCGACATGGCCGCGGCGTCGTCCCTGTCGGCCGAGGTGTTCGCCACGCGGGAGGCCACTGAGGGCATCGCCGCCTTCCTGGCCCGCCGGCCCCCGAGCTGGCGCCCATGACCACCCGGGTCGCCTTCCTGCGGGCCGTGAACGTCGGGAAGCGGACGGTGGCCAACGCTCGCGTGGCCCAGCTGCTGGAGGGGCTGGGTTACGAGGACGTCTGGACGTACGTGAACAGCGGCAACGTCGTCTTCACCGCGCCGGGCCGCCGGGAGGCGCTCGAGCGGGCCATCGGCGAGGCGCTGGAGGCCGAGTACGGCTTCGAGGTCACGACGTTCGTCCGGACCGCCGCCGAGCTGCGCCGCCTGCGGGACGCCCGCCCGTTCGAGGTGGGAGCCGGCGACACCTACTTCGTCACGTTCCTCCGGGCACCCCTGCCCGCCGCCGCGGCCCGGGCGCTGGAGTCGCTGTCCAACGACTTCGACACCCTGGTCGTCGCCGGCCGGGACGTCCACTGGCGCATGCACGGCAAGTCCACCGACACCACCATCGGCCCCCGCCAGTGGAAGGAGGCCCTCGGCACCAGCCTCACCACCAGCCGCAACATGACCTCCCTCACCAAGCTCATCGCCAGGCTCGACGCCTGAGGTGCGTCGCAGCCCAGGCGCTCTACTCCTCCCCCACCACGCCGACGGCGGCCGGCGAGGCGTACCGCGCCGCGGGCTGGATACTTGCGGGGATGCCGCCGGCCGAGCCGTCCCCGCCCGCCGACTGGGTGCTTCACGTCGACCTCGACGAGTTCCTGGCCGCGGTCGAGGTGGCCCGGCGGCCGGAGCTGAAGGGGCGCCCGGTCGTCGTGGGCGGGGACGGCGACCCGACGCGCCGGGGCGTGGTGGCCACGGCGTCGTACGCCGCCCGGGCGTTCGGCGTCCGGTCCGGGATGGCGTTGCGGACGGCCGCCCGGCGCTGCCCGGAGGCCGTGTTCCTCCCGTCGGACCCGCCCGCCTACGACGTCGCGTCCGAGCAGGTCATGGCC